>JASHSI010000130.1 GCA_030040915.1 Thermoplasmata archaeon
CGGGAAAGACGCTCACCTGTACGCCCTCGGTGGCGGGTAGCTTCACCGTCACCCTGAACGGGGTGGACACGTCCGGCGCGACGAACTCCCTCTCGGCGAGCTTCACGGTCACCCCGGTGAAGATCACCTCCTTCACCGACTCTCCGAGCGCCATCTACACCGGCCAGAGCACGACGTTCACGACGTCGATTACCGGCACGACGGGCACGGTGTCGTACGCCTACACCGGACTCCCGACCGGCTCCTCCGGTTGCCTCTCGCAGGACCTCGCATCGTGGACCTGCGTGCCGCGCGTGCACGGCACGTTCACGGTGAAGGTGACGGTCACCGACTCGGCCGGGGACACGGCGACCGCCACGACGACCCTGACGGTCTCGGGCCTCACGATCACGTCGTTCACCGCCTCCCGGAACCCGACCTACCAGCTCGTTCCCACCACCCTCGCCGTGACCGCCTTCGGGTGGCTCGGGATGGTGAGCGGGGGCGTGGGCGGAGCCGGCTACCCGATCTACTCCTACACAGGGCTTCCCACCGGGTGTGCGAGCGCGAACTCTTCCTCCCTCGTCTGCGATCCGACCGTCTCCGGGTCGTTCTCCTTGACCGCGACGGTCTCCGACCCCTCAGGGAACTCCACCACCGCGACGCTCACCCTGTCGGTCCTCGTCGCGGTCCAACCGGCGCTCTACGCGCCGATCGACACGGCCGTCCAGACCCAGGCCAGCACCACCGAGCACTGCACGACGACCGCGTCCCCGCCGTTCTACGCGACGACCTGCGACCCGCAGGCCCAGGATCCGAGCGTCTTCGGCCTCCCGGGCGGGGTGACCGCGCTCGCCTACGCCCTCGACACGAACTCGACGACCACGAGCTGCCTCGGGCCGGCCGCTCAGACCGTCTCCCGGATCATCTTCGCCCGGTCGACGAACAACGGCACCTCGTTCACGAGCAAGGTGAACCTGGGACCGAACGGCTGCGCGGACCTCAACGCGATCGAGCCGTCGTTCGCCGCGAACTCGGCCGGGGATATCTACGGGGTCTTCGTGATGGAGAACTCGACCGCGCTGCCCAACCTATACACGAGCCGGGCCGCCGACGCGCTCGGGTTCGTTGACTCCACCACGGGAGGGGCGACGTTCGCCTCCTTCTCCGCGGTCACGACCCTCGACAGTTCGGGGAACATCGCGGTCCCGGCGATCGCCGCCTCCGGGAGCGACATCTACGTCGTGTACGAGGACATCGCGAACTCCTCCACGGCGATCTCCGGCGGGGTCCTCCCGATCTCCGTGAAGTTCATCGCGTCGACGGACGGCGGGTCCACCTGGTCGACGCCGATCGTTCTCCCCGGTCTCAACTCGGCGGAGGGGTACAACGCGATGAACCCGTCGATCGCGGTGAGCACCTCCGGTGAGATCGCGGTCGCCTACGCGACCGACCGAACGTGCCTTACCCCGGGCGCCGCGACCTGCTTCGAGTACGGCTCGGAGGTCGTCGTGGTCACCTCCTCGGACCAGGGGCTTGTCTGGAGCGCGCCGTCGGTCGCGAGCCAATCGATCCCGAGCAACCCCAAGACCAACTCCGTGAGCGCGTTCACCGGCGAGTCGACCTGCTACGCTGGGGTCTGCCAGGCCGCCTTCTTCCAGTCGCTCCCCGACACCGCGATCGCCTTCTCCTCGACGGGGAAGATGTTCGTCGCCTGGTCGGGTACGATCAACAACACCGCGACGCTGAAGTCGAACCTCTGGTGGCGCTGGAGCGGGGTCGGCGTGGTGGGCAGCGCGGACAACGGAGCCTCTTGGACCGGTGGCCTCGTGGCGGCTCCGAACTCGGGAGGGCTCTCCGGGTCGACCGGCAACCGGTCGAATTACTATCGGCCCGCCCTGGGGATCCAGGGCAGTACGCTCTATCTGACCTACTCCGAGGACAACGAGACGAACACGACCGCCGGCGTCGGCGCGCTCTACCCTGGTCCGTTCGACAACTCCCTGTCCCAGTGGGGGGACAACGCGACGATCGCCTCCGCGGCTTCGTCTGCGTCTCTGGCTTGGGTGAATCCGGCTCCTCAGGCCATCGTGTCGGTCCCCTCGGGTCGCCTGACGAACTTCACCGGGAACTCGTTCACCGGCTACCACTCGTCGATCGGCTTCACCTCGGCGGGGGTCGTCCTGGAGGCGTTCGCGATCGCCCAGTTGCCGGTCTCCACGGTCGCCTCGAAGGCCGGGTACTATTCGGACAACATCACCTACGGCACCAGTCTCGAGATCTATGCCCTCGCGGTCGCGGGTCTCCCCGAGGTCGTGCCGATCACGGTGGCCTCGAGTGGGCTACCGACGGGAACCCCGTGGACGATCTCCCTCGACGGCCAGACCATCTCCTCGACGCTGGCGAACCTGCTCATCATCAACGTGCCGAAGGGGGTCACGATCTACCAGAACCTCTCCCAGCTCAGCGCCCTTTCCGGGTGGGGGTATGACCTCGCCCAGCTCCCGGTAGTCCCGGCGACGGCGGTCTATGAGTCGGCCTCGACGCTCAATCTCGCGTACACCATCTTCGTCTACTACAACTACTCGTTCGCCCCGCAGCTCGGTCCGTCGTTCTCGACCGCGGCGTGCAATCCGTCGAGCGGCTACTGCTTCGCCTACGGCGACGAGAGCACGACGATCTACGAGTGCCTCGACGTCCCCGGGTACACCTGCGACTCAGCCCCGGCGAATCCCACCGCCTACGGCTACACGACCTACTGTGAGTACTACGAGCAGATCGGATGCTACTACCAAGGTATGTCCGACTTCTGGGAGATTGAGTACGGTCCCGGTTACGTTTACGACTACTTGTCGATGGAGCAGGAGCTCATCTGGTACACCGCCTCCGGGGAGCAGTCGAACTACATGTACAACTACTGCTACTCGAACGGCGGGCCCACGGGCTGCGCCTCCGGACAAGACGCGTACGACGACTACGTGTCGTGCGTCTATCCGACCGTCCTCCCGATCCAGGATATCGGCTACTCGTGCTACGCCGGCGGGATCAACCTCGGGACGTGGCTCCCTATCGGGTTCACGGTCGCGGGCGGCGCGATGTACACCTACGATAACGAGTGGTACTCCGAGCCGAACTACCCGTCCGACTTCAACGGAACGGGGCCGGACGCCTACAACGGCGTCTCGGTATCCGCGTGCCTCGCCGGGACGACGAACTCGGACTACAACCCGTACGACGAGTACTGTCCCGAGGCGTACTACCTGTACTACTACTACGGCATCTACTACCCGTACGAGTGCCTGTACGGAAGCCCGAACGAGGACTGCACGGGGGCGCCCCCGATGACCCTTACCGCGCCGCTCAACGAGACCGGGTGGTACCTCCCCAGCACCTGCGCCACGTGCGGCCCCGGCGGCGGGCTCTCGGGGTACACGGTCGACCTCATCCCGAAGGGGATTCCGAGCGGTACTCCGTACGGCTTCGATCTGGCGGGGAAGCAGTACCGTCTTACCGCCCCGAACTCGCTCATCCTCACCGACCAACCTTCGGAGACGCTGTCCCTGACCGATGCGTACGCGAATTCGACCGTCTCCGGATGGAAGTACTACTCGCCGGCGCAGTCGATCACCGTCGGAGGGACGGCGGCGATCTTCTACATCAACTTCTCCGCGCTCGTCGATCTGAACCTCCCCGCCCAGCCGATGACGATCACCGCGGAGAACCTGACGGCGGGCATCTCCTGGATCGCGGAGCTCAACGGGACGACGTACACCCAGTCGACGCCGACGCTGACCGTCTCGCTGCGCCCGGGCCTCTACATCCTGGGCTCGTTCGCGGTGAACTCGACCGACGGCCAGACCGAGTACACTCCTCCGGCGGCCCAGACCGTGAACCTGACCACGGCCACGAGCTTCGACCTGTCGTTCGTGCCGGCCTACCGGGTGGTGGTGACCTCCTCGTCCGGGGGCACCGTCCAGATCAACACCGGGAAGGCGAGCTCCGGCGGCACGGCCTTCTACAAGACCGGGGCGCAGATCGACCTGACCGCGACGCCGGCGAGCGGCTACGAGTTCGTCGGCTTCACCGGCAGTGGCCCCGGCTCGTACACGGGCACCGGAAACCAGGTTGGGAGCCAGTACACGACCACCGTCACCGTCTCCGGCCCGATGACGGAGGGGGTGTCGTTCGCCGTGCTGCCCGCCGAGCGCTACAGCATCACCTTCGTCTCGAACAACCTGCCGGCCGGGATCTGGTGGACGGTCCTCCTCGACGGGATCGGCTACTCGTCGAACACGTCGACCCTGACGGTCAACAATCTCTACCCGCACACGGCCGGGGCGCTCGGCACCTACAAGATGCTCGTCGCCGACGCGTACGCGAACGGGACCTCGGGGATCCGATACATCCCGAGCGGGTACCCGGCGACCACCTGGGCGAACGCGACCGGCACGACGATGGTGCACGTCACCTGGTCGGAACAGTACGCCGTCACGCTGGCCGCGACCGACGGCGGATCCGTCGCCGGCTCGATCGGCTCGCTCGCCATCGGTTCGGGCACGACCTGGGAGCCGTACGGGGAGACGATCGCGGTGGTGGCGACCCCGAACAACGGCTACCAGTTCCTCTCGTGGAACGGGACCGGGCCGGGATCGAACTCCAGCGCGACACCGACGCTCTCGTTCGTCGTCACGGGGCCGATCACCGAGATCGCGCAGTTCGGCCTGATTCCGAGCGTGACGGTGCCGACGTACACCGAGACGTTCCGGATCGCGACGGCGATGGAGAGCGGGACGAGCTGGACGATCACCCTCAAGAACGCCACGGAGACCTGGCAGTTCTCGAGCGTGACGACCACGCTCAACGCCACGGGACTCGAGACCGGCTCCTACACGCTCTCCGTCAAGGACGCCTACGCGCCGGACGGGCTCACCCGCTACATCCCGAACAATCCTCCAGTCTCGATCTCCCTCAACGGCCGGAACGGATCGGAGCAGCTGTCGTTCGTCACCCAGTACTGGGTGAGCATCGAGTCGTCGTCAGGCGGCCAGGTCACCGCCACGCTCGGGGCGGCCAGCACGGCCTCCCTCCAGGGGTGGTACGCCCACACGACGCTGATCGTCACGGCGAACGCGACCGGGAACAACCTGTTCGAGACGTGGGTCGGGACCGGCGCGGGCTCGTATTCGGGCGATGAGCCGAGCGCGTCGGTCACGGTCTCCGGCCCGATCCAAGAGGTCGCGGAGTTCGAGCCGCCGGCGCCGGTCGCCATCCAGAAGGGTGGGTTCTTCTCGACCGCGCCTTCGTGGGGGATCTTCGCGGTCATCGGCCTCGTCGTCGGGCTGGCCATCGGGGTCGTGGCGTTCCGCCGGCGCCGCCCGCCCGCGTCGGACATGGCGAGCGCGCCCAGCGTCCCGGACACGACCTACGGGATGTCGGGCCCCTCCGGCGGCTCGATGATGGGGTCGGACGCGGGCGAAGCAGAGCCGGGCGCACCGAAGGACAATCCAGGAGCAGATCAATGAAGGCAGGCGACGCGAGGGAAGGACGAAGCATGACGACCGTTCGATCGAACAAGATGGCGAAGGGGACGATCGTCGCGGCCGTCGTCCTCGTCATGACGCTGAGCTACCTGTCGGTCACCGGGAGCGCTCCGGCGCTTGCCGGGCTCCCGGGATTGGGAAGCGCGCCGCACGTGGTCGAGGTTCCCGGGGCCGCCACGGCGTATCCAGCCTCCCCGTCCTCGGGCCTCTCGGTCGCGGCCTCGCCGAACGGGTCGTGCGGGATCGCGACGTGGTGCAAGCCGATCACGGCCTCCGGCGACTTCTTCTCGACGTCCGTCGCGGCCACGCCGGGCACCACCTCCGCATGTCTCGTCGGCCTCGTCGCCGGCGCGTGCAAGAGCGCGACGGGCGCGACGAGCTCGGTGACGCCGTACCTCAACACGACCGACGACGTCGCCACGAACCTTACTTCCACGGGCGTGCTCGCCATGGCCTACACGAACTACACCACGGTCGCGCCCACCGGCGCGCCGACCTGCACGCCGGCCCGGCCCGCGGTATCGAGCGAGGTGACGTTCGTGACCTCCATGAACCTCGGCGCGACCTGGTCGTCCCCCACGCAGATCGGGACCTCCGACTGCGCCAGCGCCCAGAACTACCCGGACGCCTACGACCCGGCGCTCACTAGCCTCTCGGACGGGACGATCGTGCTCGCCTACGTCGAGTACGCGCCGAGCGGCTCGAGCCTCCCGCCGAACATCAACCCCGTCTCGCCCCCGCTCTCGCGTCTCGTGGTCACCGAGCTCGCCTCCGGTTCCACGACCTGGACCACCCCGACCGTCGTGAACGTCTCGAACCCGGACCCGTCGCTCACCGTCTCGTTCGCCCCGGTCCGGCCGAGCCTCGCCGCGTACGGGAACACGATCTACCTCGCGTGGATGAACGTCGCGAACCCGACGAACCCGCTGGTCATCAGCCACGCGGTGTTCGTCACGAGCTCGAACGGCGGGAGCACGTGGAGCCCGACGATCACGCTCGGCCCCGGCAACGTCAACTCGAGCAACCCGGACGTCCTCGTCTCTCCGACCACCGGCGAGCTGTTCATCGCCTACGACACGGACGTCTACTACTGCGTCGCCGACTCCTGCGGCGCTCCGAAGGAGGACGGGATGCCGTACTCCGCCTCCGTGGTCGTGGCGTACTCGGTCTCCTCCGGGACGAGCTTCTCGACCACGAACGTCATGGAGGGGGTGCTCGCCAACACCTCGTTCGGGATCTTCTACAACCCTGCCCCCCAGCTCTCGTGGAGCTCGGCCACGAAGCCGACGCTCAACGTCGCCTTCGTGGGCGGCTACCCCGAGACCGCCGACATCGGCGGGGTCGTGGTCCCCGACGGGGCCGTCGGCTCGACGCTGTATTTCGCCACCTCGGGGATCACCCCCGTCAGCGGCACGACGGGCGGCTCGGTCTTCTTCACCGTCGAGAGCGCGAGCGAGACGGCGCTGTTCAACCCGAACAACCTTTGGGGCGGGCTCCAGAACTCGACGACCGTCCTCGACATCGGCCTCGCCCGGAACTTCCACCTGAACGATCTTCTCGAGGCAACGATCTACAACGGGTCCGCCTGCATCGACGATCACTGCGGCGTGGTCATGACGGTCGCCCTCAACACCTCGAACAACGGCACCAGCTGGTCCTCCCCGTGGATCATCTCGGGATCGGTCATGCCGAACGGGACCGCGGGCGGCGCCGGCGCCTTCTGGGTCGGGGACCACGAGTCGGTCCTCGACCTTGGTGGCTCGGGGCTCTACCTCTGGGTCGGCACGAGTTGCCCGTCGTGGAACCCCGCGAAGCCCTCCCTGGGGGCCCAGTGCGGAACGCACACCGCCGCGAGCGGTAGCCCGACCTGGACCCTCCCGGGGACCTCGAGCGTCATGGTCTCGGTGCCGTACACCGGCCCGGCGGTCTCCGAGAACTTCACGGCGAGCCAGTCCGCTCCGGCGAACGCGACGTGGGGAATCGACGTGATGGGGCTCTATGTCCAGACGAACGGCGCGACGAACATCACCATCACCAACATCCCGAGCGGGCTCCCGATCCTCTTCAACGGTTCCCAACCCGGTCCATGGCGCGGCGGCTACTACTACTTCAACGACACCGTGACGAGCGTCGCCTCCCCGGAGACGTACACGACCTCGTTCACCCCCGTGACCTCGGTGACGTTCACGGAGTACGTCCAGACCGAGATCCACGAGAGCCCCACCTTCCTCGACGGCACGAACCCGTACGCGAGCTACGACGGCACGAGCCCGCAGTTCGCGGCCCCGCCCGGGCCGGGCCCGAGCTACGGCTACTGGACGAACTCGAGCAACTCTCCGACCCAGTACGCCGACGGGTTCGGAACGTTCGGCTGGAGCGGCTGGAACCCCTACGACTGCATCTTCCAGACCTGCTACGAGGTGCCCGGCTACGCCGGGATTCCCGAGCCGATCAACAGCACCACGTGCACCGCCTACCAGTACGGGGAGGTGGACATCTTCGGCACCACCGAGTGGGAAGCGTTCATGGAGTCGTTCGGCGACGGCTGCTCGAACGCCTACCTGGAGCACACGGTGAGCCCCACGAACCCCACGAACGTGGCGAACCTGACCGCGAACACCCCGATCTGGATCCGACCGGGGACATCGTATACGATTGCCCCGGCGTACTGGAGTCCGTTCAACTACCTCTGCAACGTCAACCTGGGGATGCCGTTCCCGCCGGGCGTCACCTCCTCGGCCTACCCGGCCTTCCTCTACCTCTGGGTGTACTGCGGCGACGTCGCCTTCGTCGAGCTGCAGCCGCTCGCCTGGCTCGGGAACGGGACCGGTTCCGTGACGTCGACCGCGCAGACGATCACGATCGATCCGACCTCGCCGGTCAACGAGACCGTCGCGTGGGACCTGACCAACGTCTGCACCGCCGAGGAGATCTACGGCTACGAGGAGATCGTGTCGGGGACCACCTACCAGGGCAACTACAACGCCAGCACCACCTGCGTGAACCCCGCGAACATCTCCCTGGGCGGCGGCGGCGGACTGCCGCTCCCCGTCACCGTCTCGGAGACCGGCCTCCCGACCGGTACCGAGTGGGGGGTCAACCTCGTGGGAGCACCAACACCAGCTCCTTCACGACGACCGACTCGTCGAAGACCCTGTCGATCCAAGAGGGGCTCAACTTCACGGTCGAGCCGCTGACGATCCCGATCGGCAAGACCGGCCAGTACTGGATCGGGACCCCGAACACCCCGACCCTCGCCACCCCCGACTTCGCCGGGGTGGTGGTGAGCTACGTCATCGGGAGCCTCTCCGGATTCAGTTTCGCGGGGACCGTGAGCGTCTCCGGATTACCGAACGGGTTCACCGGGGCGTGGTCCCTGAACATCACGGACGACACGTCGGGGGTCGCCTCGACGACCAACTTCCCGCCGGGCCCCACCTCGACGAGCCCGTACCACTTCACCGCGAAGGGCGGTGAGGTCTACTCGTTCAATGGCTCGACGATCTACACCTCCACCGGGGCGCGGTACACCGTCACCGCGGTCAACGTCACCGTGAACTCGATCAACGGGACGTCGCAGGCCGAGCCGCCGAACAAGGCGGCGACGACGGCGGCGGGTTCGCTCTCCGTCTCGCTGATCTACTCGCCGGCGTTCTACGTCACGGTCGAGACCGGCACCGGCGGCACGGTGAACAACCAGAGCGGCTACATCGCCGAGGGCCATCCGGACACGCTCACGGCGACGCCGGACACGGGCTACCTGTTCGTCGGCTGGGTCGGCTCCGGGAACGGGTCGGTCTCCTCGAAGGATCTGACGATCGCGCCGCATCCCGGGAACCCGCTCACCGAGTTCGCGGTGTTCCGTCCGATCCCGGCACCCACATGGACCGTCACCGTGGACGAGATCGGGTTGCCCGTGACGCAAAACTACTCGCTGAGCCTGGGCGGGCAGACCTACTCCGGGGAAGGCACGTTCGCGATCACGAACATCACGACCGGCGACTACACGTTCACGGCCCCGTCGGTGTTCAACACCCCGGACAACAACATCCAGTACGTGCCGACGATCGACGCCTCGGCGTTCCCCTCGGCGGGCGGGCAGGCCGTTTCGATCGCCCAGAGCGGAACGGTGAAGGTGACCTACGCGACCGAGTACGAGCTCACCTGGTCGAACACGACCGGCGGGACGGTCTCGGGGGCCCCGAACGGGGACTGGCTCTCCCTGGGTACGACGATCGACCTGACGGCCGAGCCCGCGCCCGGCTATCACTTCGTGAGCTGGAACGGCACCGGATCCGGTAGCTACACCGGGACCGACGCCGTCGCGCCGGTCACGCCGGAGGGACCGATCACCGAGATGGCCCAGTTCCTGCTGAACCCGCCGCCCCCGGTCTTCCACTACAGCCTCACGGTCTCGGAGAGCGGCCTCCCGACCGGGACGACGTGGAACGCGACGGTCGGGCTGGTCGGCGGTTCGTCGGTGAGCGGGACGATCGTGCTCAACGGGCTCAACGGGACCTACACGCTGACCGTGCCGGTCGTCCAGGGGGCCTCGGGGGTTCGTTACGTCCCCGACTCGAAGACGACGGCGTTCACCTCGTCCGAGACCCTTGACCAGAACGTGAGCGCGAGCGTGACGTTCGTGGAGCAGTACCTCGTCACGATCGAGTCGAGCGGCGGGGGTTCGACCTCCGAGTCGACGAGCTGGGTCGATGCGGGGAGCGCCTTCAGCGTCACGGCGACGCCGAACACCACCGCGGTCGTCGGCACGCCCCCGTGGGAGTTCGCCTCGTGGAACGCCTCCGGTGGGATCGCGAACGCCACGACGGCGACCTACACGCTCGCCGCGGTGAACGGCCCCGTCACGCTGACGGCGACGTTCGTCCCGGCGTACACCCAGACGACCCAGGTGGTCCAGTTCGAGGGGGCGCCGATCGCCATCGGCCTCCTCGTCGTCCTCCTCATCGTGGGCTTGGTCGTCGGGATGCTGATCGCGCGGATGCGTGGTTCCGGCGGGTCGGGGAAGCCGAAGGCGCGGATCGAGACGCGGAAGTCCGGCGGACAACCAAAAGCGGCCGGTGGGCCGTCGACGGCTCCGAGCGCGCTCCCGCCCGCCCCGGCGTCGGGCGCCGCCAACGGGGACGACTCGGCCGACTGGTCGGAGCTCAACGAGAGTCCGCCGTCCTCGTAGACGGGAGGCGCACGGCCCCGCAGAAGGGCAACGAAACGACCCGGTCCAGCGCCCGCGGGGGCGGTCCGCTCCGCCCCCGACGCACGCGGCTCGACGCTCGGGCGACGCGCTCTTGACGAACCGGGTGGCAGACCCGCCGCGCCGGTCGATTCCTCGGGACCGCCGGTCGGTCAGCCTGAGGTGGCGACGCCCCGGATCGGTTGGGCGGCCGCCCGCTCGAACTGCGGGTCGAGGATGGGCCGGTAGATCCACGCGTGCATCGCGAGGAGCGTCGAGGCCTCCCCGAGCGGCCCGGGCGGAGGACCCGCGGGGGCGCCCTCGGTCGAGAACAGGGTCCGCGGCAACCCCTCCACGAGCGCGATCCCGAGCGCATGGAGCTCGGCCGGGTCGACGGCGAGCTGCCGACGGGCCGCCAGGTCGGACGCCTTGTCGACCCAGTCGATGAGCTCCCCCGCCGCAAGCGGGTGCTCGCTCGCGAGGAGCGCGGCGGTGAGGAGCGGACGGAGGTTGCGCCCCTTCAGGCGGCGCGCGGTCTCGAGGACGCGGTCGACGAGGCCGTCCGGACGGTCGCCTTGGCTCGCGAGGTAGATCGCGGCGGAGATCTTGCCGCCGATGTCGGCCTCCCGATCGAACCGGGCCCGGAAGGCGTCGAAGGCGGCCTTCTGAGCGGGCTGATCGAGGACCGTGGCGAGGAGCGCGGCCGCCTCGTCGGAGGGGACCATCTGGCGCGCCGCCTTCCACCGCGCGACCGGGTCCGAGGAGGCCCCCGGCCCCTCCAGGTGGAGGACCGCCGCGGCGCCGACCGCGCGGACGGCGCCGGCGGCGCGCAGCGCCTCGACGGTCACGACCATCGGGGAGTAGATCTGGCTCATCGACGCGCCGCTCGCCATCAGGAGCTCGACCGCGAGGAGCCGGTCGCGCGGGTCCCCTTGCATCACCTCGAGCATCCCCCAGACGTTGCGGAACCGCTCCGCGAGCTCCTCGGGGCTCTCCCGCCGGTTCGCAAGGCCGGTGCTGACGACGCGCAGGAACGGGAGCGCCGTGTCGGGCACGACCGGCCCGAGGTCGGAGAGGAAGTACTCGGCCGCGTGGGCGGTGGCGTCGAGGTCACCGAGGACCAGCGCCTCGTGTTCGGCAAGCCGGTCGAGCGGCCAGCCGTCGCACCGATACGCTCGGAGGGCGAGCTCGCCGAGCACGTGCCGGCCGATGTCGGTCAGCGACGCCGCGTCGGGAGCCCCCGCGATGGCCCGGCGCTCGAAGAGGACCTTCCACGCGTCCGAAGCGGGGACCGGGCGCCCCGCGCTCACCGCCTCCAAGACGGCCCGAGCGTCGCCGCAGGTGACCTCCGGCATGTTACGACCTCACCGAGCGCCTCGTAGGGGCTGCCACTACATAGAACCTCCAACCCGTCGGGCGGGGACGGGCCCACGGGAAAGGCCCCTTGCGTTGTCCGAGGACTGCGCGGGTGAGAGGTTTAAATGGAGGGGAGGGGTGGGCGCCCCGGATCCGTCCATGGACGTTCCGCTGTACGCCGTCGGGCTCGCCGTCTTCGCCCTCCTGTACATCGCGGTCACGGCGTTCCTGCTCTGGGCGATCCTCATCACGCTCCTCGTGATGTTCATCTTCCTCACGCTCCGATACGGGAACGTCAGCGAGAACTATCCGCACTCGGCGCAGGACGTCTCGATCACGGCGATCTTCATCGGGATGACGTGGGGGATCTTCGTCTTCGCCGGGCCGAAGGACCCGGTCCCGTTGGTCGGCCAAGGGTTCACCTACGGTACCGGCGTCGTGCCCGTGAGCGACATCATCGCGATCTCCGTCGTGATGCTCGTCGGCTTCCTCATCGTCTACTCGTTCGCCTCCGAGAAGCTCGCCGAGTCGCGGAAGGCGATGGGCGGCGCGTCGACCGACGAGGCCGGCGGCAAGCCGAAGCAGGGCGTCGGCGCGTAGGATTCCGCGGGACAACGCCCCGGACCCCTCTCGAACCCGGCTCGATTCGCCCGAACGAACTCCGTTGCGGCGCCCATCGCGGGCGGAACCCTTGCCGATACCCCCCTCGACGATTTCACCTCAATAACACCCCGAGAGGTTTATCAGGGGGTCCCCAAATCGGCGCCTTAGTGCCAGCCACCGAGAACCTCCTGGCCGCGCCGGCCCGACATGGGGCCGCGCGCGCCGGAGGATGGGCGCTCACCCCCCGCCGAACGACCACCCCCGCCTTCCTGACCACCGCGGGCCTCCTCGCCCTGGTGGTGTTGTTCGGGCTGCCGACGATCCAGGGGATCGGGTCCCATGTGGTCGCGTTGGGTCCCGGCGCCGGGCGGAGCCCGGACCGTTCGATCGGGCCGACCGCCCCGGCCGTCTCCCCCCTCCCCTCCGGGCTGGGCGACGTCCGCTCCCCGACCGCTTCCCTGCATGCGAAGATCGCTTCTCCCGTCCTCGTCCCCTCCTCGATCGACAACAGCTCGACCTCCGCGGCGGCGCTCGCTAGCGGATCCCCCGCGACATCGTCCGCCGCCTCGGCGCCCCGGCCCGCGGCGGCGACCTATCAGACCGCGACGTTCTTCGGCTACGTCTACGACGCCCGCTCGCAGGAACCCCTGTCGGGCGTGGCGATCACCTGGGCGAGCCAGGGCGGCCTCTGCCCCGAGGTCGTCTGCCCCTCGAACAAGACGAACAACCAGGGCTACTTCACGATCGTCGCCCCGGCCCCCGAGGACCAGATCATCGCGACCAAGAACGGCTACCTGACGAACTTCACCACCGTCGCGAACGTCACGCCGGGCAACTCCTACGGCCCGCTGGACATCAACATCTCCCTCGAGGGGATCGTCCACGGGACCATCGAGGGGACGGACCCGACCCACGAGGTGGTGACGTGCACGGTGAGCGTCGCGAGCGTCTCCCGGGACTCGCTCACCATCGGCCCCAACCTGACGACGAGCAGCGGTCGGTTCTCGATTCCGGTCCCGCCCTTCCCCTCGGTCCTGAGCTTCGATCCGCACTGCCCGCAGTACCAGTCGAACGAGTACTGGGTGAACGTCTCCGCCTACGGCTCCTACAACATCGGCGTCGTCAACCTCCCGAACAACGACGTGTTCGAGGCGGACGTCTTCGACTCCGTCACGCACCAGAGCACGAACGGCGAGTACGCCGCGATCAAGATCTGCTCCTACGAGAACCCCGGCAACTGCGGCAACCTCGGGAAGACGGTCCAGAACGGGCACCCCGAGGCGTGGGGACCGCCCGGGTACGACACGATGACGGTCTACGCCTACAGCCCGCAGAACGGCGCCGGCGCGCTCGAGAACACCACGATGATCGGCTACGTCCCCTACCTGCCTCCAACGCACGTCTTCGTGATCGACCCGGTGTACGTCGTCGCGCTCGGCGTGGCGGCGACGACGGTCAACCTGACCTACCAGAACCAGCTGTCGGCCGACGGGGCCGAGGCGCTCTGGGGGACCGGCATGGTCACCATCACGGCGTCGAGCCTCGACGGCTTCAACGCGATCGCCGCCTACAACCCGAACTCCGGCAACATGACCACGACGAACTCGGTCACGACCTGTGTCGGTCTCAACAGCCTCGTCGGCTTCCTCGTCCCGCCGTTGAGGAGCCTCATCGACATCGCCCCGAACACCGCCCCCGGGACCTGTGCCCCCGCTCCGACCTGGCCGATCCCGATCGACCTCCCGGCGTGGGGGAACGAGACGATCGTGAACGCCACCCCGAACAACCAGTACTACACGCTCGCCGGCCAGGACGGCTTCCTGAACCTCACGCCGGGGACGTACGTCGAGCTCGGGGTCTACGGGGCCGCCACCACCGTCGCCCCGGGCTTCGACAGCTCGCCCGTCTCGGCGACCGATATCGACACCGACACGTCGCGGCTCCCCCAGTCGTTCACTACCGAGCCGACCGAGACCCCGCCCCCGCCCAACGAGCTCGGATTCAACCCGCCCGGATGCAGCCCGGACGGCACGTCGTGGTACCTCCTCTGCGTGCCCGTGCCGTTCGGCCCGTCCGAGATCGAGGTCTCGGCGACGGGCTCGGCCGGGGCGACCCTCAAGAACATGACCTGGATCGACGTCGCGCCGGGGAACTACACCTCGACGATCAAGGGAAAGCCGATCCCGATCCAGATGGTCGACACGGCCTCCTTGGTCGAGGTCGACACGGCCGGGGCGGTCGTCTCGAAGGGGACCACGGACGCGTTCGGGGCGCTCGCCTTCTCGAACAGCTCGGTCGCCGGTCGCCTGCGGATCAACGGCACCAACACCCCTCCCTACGGCGCGGTCACGATCACGGTGACCCCGTCGGGGACGCCGAACGCGAACGTCCCCCCGACCGACGGCGAGGCGAACTCGCAGACCGGGACGTTCTCGATCCCGGCGAGCGCCGGCTGGGAGGAGATCACCACGAGCTCCCCGCTCTACCTCGCCAACACGACGTGGGTGGACGTCAGCTCCACCAAGGCGGCCCAGGCCGGGACGATCTACCTGACCCCGCTCGGGTCGGTCCAGGGCCAGGTCCTTACGCAGTCCGGCGCGGGGATCCTCCAGGCGACCGCCCAGTACTGCCCGATCGCGGCGGTCTCGGTCAGCGCCTGCAGCAACATCGGGGCCTCCGGGACGACGAACTCGAACGGCGTCTACGCGGGGGACCTCGCCGCGTACTCGCTCCCCCAGGGCGCCTACAAGCTCTACTTCACCGCCTCCGGGTTCATCTCGAACTGGACCTGGGTGAACATCACGAAGCCCGGCGAGCTCGTCAACGCCTCCAGCGTGACGCTCCAGTCGGAGACGGCGGCGTCCTCCTCCTCGTCGAGCGGGACCGGGACCTCGACCCAGGGCGCGGCGGCGGCCGAGTGGGTCGACGGGAACGTGGTCGACAACATCACCGGCTTCCCCGTCAACGGACTCTCGATGCAGTGGCAGCAGCCCGGAGGGTTCTCGACCCCGATCGGGTCGACCAGCATCAACACCCTCGACGACTTCAACGTCTCACTCCCCGTCGGTGAACTGTACATCAACTTCTCCGCGCCGGGCTACGAGCCGTTCTCCCTGTTCACCAACGTCACGGGCCTCGACGAGGACGGGGTCGACTTCCTCGGCCAGCTCGCGATGAACCCGCAGACGTTCTTCACCGGTCGGGTCGAGCTCGGCCCCGCCAACTGGACGAGCCTGTCGACGACCGACGGCGTGGTCCCCGCGGCGACCGTCACGATCTGCGCCACGGCGGCCTCGACGGACTGCGGCTACGCGAACCCGGTCGATCTCGGGGGCTTCTTCAACGCGAGCGGGCCGAGCCTCCCCGGCCAGACCCCGCTGGCGAAGATCGCCCCGACCCAGGCGGCCGGCACCGGCACCCAGGGCGGGGGGGCCTCCGACGGCGGGTTGATCGAGAACGTCGAGCTGTCGCCCGGTGTCGTCACGGCCAGCTCCCCCGCGGTGCTCGACATCTTCGGCATCGTGGCGGTCCAGATCCTCGACGCCTCCACGAACAACTCCACCCCCGTGCGCTTCCCGCTCGTCACCCTCATCAACGGGGCCGGCTCGACCAACAACGTCACCCCGTCGATGACGGTGGGCGGCGGCGGGTTCGACGTCGGCATCACGACGACCACGGACCAGGGCCCGAAGGGCGGCACGAAGCTCACCGCCATCAGCGGGGCCTACCCTCTCCTCGCCTACGTGCAAGGCGAGGTGACGAACGGCACCGTCGGCTACGGCGGGGCTTCCTACATCGGCAACATGTCGCTCACCCATTTCGGCTGGGTCGCCGGGATCGTGGAGAGCAGCACCGCCCCGCGGATCCCGGTGGCGTGGGCGAACGCCTCGATCTCCGTCCAAGGCATCAACGTGAGCGGCACGGCGAACGGGGCCGGCTACATCAACGTGAGCGCGGCGCCCGGGAAGGACGGGAACATCTCGGTCGGCGGCATCGACTACAACACCACGACCGCCCACAACGTCACGATCACGGAGAGCCGGACCGCGCTGCTCTCCTCGCTCCTGTCGAACTCGGAGGGCGGGATCACCCCGTGGGGCTGGATCCGCGGCCAGGTCCTCGACAGCGCGTTCGGCTTCCCGCTGAACTTGGCGGAGGTCTCGGTCACGAGCCGGTACGGCCAGCTCGGCACCACGGTCCAGACGAACGACTCCGGTGGCTACTTCACCAACGCCCCGGTCGGAACGTCCGCCTACGTGAGCGTCAACCTCACCGACTACGTCGGCAACTCGTCGCGGGTCTCCGTCGGGGCCGGCGAGATCGCCCGCCCGCCGCTCATCAACCTCACCGGGGACGGGATCGTCGCCGGCTACGTGGTCGGCGACCCGAGCTTCCAGAACGTGCCGTTCGCGAACGTCACGCTCTGCGCCCCGAACGTCCCGATCTGCGAATCGAGCGCGGTGGCGAACGGGTCGGGCTACTTCTGGATCGCCGCGCCGCCCGGCCTCGACAACCTCACCGTCTCCTCGGCGAACTACGTCTCGACCTCGCAGCCCGTGAACGTCTCGAGCGATCACTGGTCGTGGGTCGGCGCGGTCTCGCTCGACGAGTACGCCTACATCACCGGCGAGGTCATCGGGCTCCCGTCGGGGATCCCGGTCAACAACGCGAACGTCTCGGTCTGCTCGACGCTCGCCTTCTCCGAGGGGATCCTGGTCTGCCCGTACGCCACCCTGACCTCGGCGGGCGGCGCGTTCAACCTCGCCGTCCCCTCCGGGGACTACGTCCTCCAGGTGAACGCGACCTTGTACAACACGACGTTCCTCCCGATCCAGCTCTCCCCCGGCGAGGACTACCCGATGGGGCTCATCGAGCTCGAGCTCTACGGCTTCGGGATCGGCCTCGTCTACGGCCAGGACACGCTCGAGCCGGTCCCGGGCGCGATCGTCACCGCCTGCCCGACGTGGGAGGTCGGCAACTGCACGACCTCGAACGTGAACAACGTCACGGGTCGCTACGAGTTCGACGGGCCACCGGGGCCCTACGACATCACGGCGACCGCCCCCGGCTACGACGCCGCCGGGATCGTCGCCCGCATCTTCAGCGGGAACGCCTCGGACGTCCCGGCGATTTACCTGCCGCCGATCGGGCCCGGGATCGTCTTCACCGTCCAGGGGACCGTCCTCGCGCGGTCGGCCGCCCCTGGGGGCGCGTTGACGCCGTTCGCGGGAGCGGTCGTCTCCGACGGGTTCGGCGACGCCGCCTATTCGAACGCCACCGGCGGCTTCACCCTCTACGCGCTCTGGGGCGATCTCACGGTCACCGCGTCGGCCCCGGGGTACGTCACCGCCACGGGGCGGGTGGACGTCCGCGGGAACACGACCGGTCTCGAACTGACGCTTACACCGCAGCTGTACACCTGGAGCGGCTACGTGACCGACGGGATCGACCGGGCGCCCCTCCCCGGGATCAACATCACGCTGGGCGGGCTCGTCCTCTCCACGACCGACGCCACCGGGGCGTACTCCTTCCAGCTGCCGAACGGTTCCTACGACCTCTCGGCGGGGTTCCCCGCCGGCTCGGCCGCGTCGCTCACCCGCCCGACGATCGACTTCGACATCACCGTGAACGGCCAGGCGGGCACCCGCGACCTGACCCTCGTGCCCCCCGGTCGGTTCCTCTCGATCAACGTCGCCGAGAGCCCGTCCGACCTGCCGATCGCGAACGCGACGGTCGTCGTCGCCGGATCGGTCACCCCCGAGGGGGTCGGGCTCACGCTCACCGGGGCGACCGACACGAACGGGGCCGTCGGCATCTCCCTCTACACGGGTAGCTACAACGTGACCGCGTCGGCGAGCGGCTACCTGAGCACGACCGTCACGGTCGCCGCGCTCAGCGGGAGCGCGAGCTCGCTCGAGGTGAACCTGACGCTCACCCCGGTCGCCACGGTGACGGGAAGCGCGAGCGGGAGCGGGATCGCCCCGGAGATCGGGGCGGCGCTCGCCGGAGGGGTCGTCGCGTTCGCGGCGGTCGTCTACCTCGTGAGCCGACGCCTGAGCGCGTCGGGCCGCGCGGCGGCGGCCGCGCCGGCCGGCCCGGGGACGAACTAGCGGGGGAGAACGGGATCCGATGCACCAAGGAGCAACGATGGAGAGCACAACGAACGGGGACCCATGCGCCGACCGCCCGCGCCGCCGCCTCCGATCGGTGGGGTTGGGCCTCGCCATCGGCGTCGTCGTGCTGACCGCGATCCTCGGGATCGCCGGCCAGGGGCTCGGCTCGACGGCGGGCCGGGCCGAGAGCATCGGCGGGCCG
>JASHSI010000131.1 GCA_030040915.1 Thermoplasmata archaeon
GCTGGAGGTGTTCTCGGTGGCGCACTCGGTGGGGAGCCCGGAGTAGACGAACGCGAACGGGGCGACGCCGCCCGAGACCGTCGCGGTGAGCGTGGACGGGGAACCGAGCGTGACCGTGGAGGGTGCGGCGACCAGGACCACGGCCAGCGCCGCCTCGACCGTGAGGGACGTCGAACTCGAAACCTCGCTCGCCGCGGCGTCGGTCACCTCGACCTGAACGTCGAAGTCGCCGGAGGCATTGGGCGCGCAGGCGAGGCTCGAGGCATTTTCCGTCCCGCATCCGCGCGGAAGCCCGGAGTAGACGAAGGTGAACGGCGCGACGCCGCCGGACACCGTCGAGGTGATCGTGGTCGTTCCCCGGATCTCGACCACCGACGGGACCGCACCCAGGGTCACCTGAAGCGGCCCGGTCCGGGGTGTGACGGTAAGCTGAGCGCTCGCGGAGGTCGAACCGCCGCCGACCTGGGAGACGTTGACGGTGACGGAGTACCCCCCGGTCCGGTTCGGTGCGCACGGCAGGATCGCGGTGTCGGCCGAGGTGCATCCGGGAGGAAGCCCCGAGTACGCGTAGGTCAATGTGGAGGTGGCGCCGGTGACCGTTGTCTCGAGGTCGGTCGTCGCGTTCACCTCGACGGTGGAGGGTACCGCCGCGAGCGAGGCCGAGAGCGAGGGCGGCGGAGGAGGGTGGACCCCCAAGCTGACCTGGTAGACCTCGCCAGGGTACGTGGCCGAGACGAACAGCAGGTCGGCCACCGGGTCCCACGTCAGGGGCCCAAGGTCCTGCCCCAGGGCGAGCTCGCCGTAGTACGTCCCGTTGGTCGCGTTGATGAAGCCGAGCTCGGTGCCGGCGAGGGCGACCACCGGCCACGGCTCGGTCAGGAGGATGGTCTCGTTGATCGGATCGTACGCGAGGAACTCCGGGTGCCCGGTCCCCGGCAGGTAGATCGGTGCGTGCACGGTGTAGCTCGCCGCGGAGAAGTTGGCCACATGATCGGAGTCGCTCTCCGCTACGTAGATCTCCCCGTTCGCCGGGTCGTAGGCGAGTCCCGCCGGCTCGCCCGGGATGTTGATCGGCGCCGGGGTCGTCACGAGCGCGTCCGTTGCCGCATCGATCACGCTCACGTTGTCGCTGCCCGAGTTCGAGACGAACACGGTGCCATTCGCGGGATCGAACAGCACCCCGAGCGGATTCTCCCCGACCGCGACGTCCCCTTCCACTGCGCCATCGGAGGCGTTCAGGATCGTGACGTCGTCGCCCCCGTAGTTCGCGACGAACACCCTCTGGTCGGTCGGGTCGTAGGCCAGCCCCGAGGGAAGCGAGAAGTCGCTCGCCGAGAGTCGGGTCACCGCATCGGTGGTCACGTTGACGATCGCCACGTCGCCGGCGGTATCACCATACGGGTCGAAATCGACGAAGACCGTGCCGTTCGCGCTGTCGTAGACCACCGAGCCCCCGATCCACTGGTACTGGACGACCGAGAACCCGACGAACACCTCTCGCAGGACCTGTTCGGTCGTCCCGTTCAAGGTGCTGAGGTCGCCGGTCTCCCCGTCGTAGACATAGACCTGGCCCTCGGGCCCGCCCACCGCGATCCCGTACGGGAGGTCGGCCAACGGCCCCCACCGGACGAGCGAGTTGTTGACCACAGAGATGTCGGTCACGTTGGTCGAGGCTTCGGACGAGTACCCTTGGTTCGCGACGACGAGCTCCTCCAGTTGAGCATCGTAGACCAATCCGTCCGGCCCGGCGTTCGCCGCAAGGGCGATCGACGCGCTGGCGCCGGTGCTGGAGACGCTCGCCGTAGGGGCCGGCGCGTACTCCTCGATCGCGTTCTGAAAGTACCCGGCGACGAACAGCGAGTCGTTGATCGGGTCCAGCGCCAGGCCATCCTCACCGTAGGATCCTCCCGCCGGCAGAGAGATGGCGCCGGCGAGTGCAGAGGTGGATAGGCTCCAGATCTGGACCCCGGGGCTGAGCCCCGAGACATACAGTTCGTCGCTGGCCGCATCGGCGATCATCGGTCCGGGCGTTCCGTCGCCGGTGAGCGAGATCGACGTCACGTAGTGGAGCGTCGGCAGGGGGTTGAATGCCGTGACGTTGAACGACGTCCGAGCGTCCACGTAGATCGTCCCGTTGAGCGGGTCGAGGGCGAGGTTCGTGGGCCCCTCTCCCACCTTGACGTTGTCGAGCACCGCGAAGTTGGACGCATCGATCTCTGTCACGTTGGCCGAACCGAAGTTGGCCACGAAGATCGAGTTCGTCCAGTTGTCGTAGAGCGCGGCGAGCGGTCCCAGACCAACAGGGATCTCTTGCTCGACGGCGTAGGTCGACGCGTTGTACACCGTGACCGTGTTCGCCGCCTGGCTCGCCGTCGCCCAGACCGTGTTCGACTCGTTGTCGTAGGCGAGGAACGTCGGCTCGCCGGCGGGGAGGATCGTCAAGCCCAGGTCGGTGGTCGCGTTCACCACGTCGATGCCGGTCGTGCCGACGTCGCCGCCCCCGACCCAGACCGTGCCGTCCTCTGAGTCGTAGACCGCGTCGAGCGGGTAGGTGGTCGAGTTCGAGAGCTCATAGCCGGGGACCACCGTTTGGTTGAACAGGACGAGCGTCCGAGCGATCGCGGCTAGGGAGTCGGCCGGGGATGCGGACGCCGGGTCGACCCGGAGGGGCCCGGTCGCCTGGGGGACCGATCCGCCGGCCGGACCCGGCCGTATCGAGTGT
>JASHSI010000132.1 GCA_030040915.1 Thermoplasmata archaeon
CTCCTCCCGAAGCTCAAGGAGGGGGAGAGCGTCCAGACCCTCCTCGCCCTCCGCGACCTCGCCACCGAGGGCGGGCTCCTCTTCGCGACGCGCAAGGGCCTCGTCAAGCGGACCGAGCTCGCCGAGTTCCAGAACATCCACACGAACGGCATCCAGGCGGTCCTCCTCGAGGAGGGGGACGAGCTCGTCGACGTCGCCCTCCTCACCGACCCCCGCGCCGAGGCGGTCCTCGCGACCCGCTCGGGCCAGCTCGTGCGCTTCCCGCTCTCCGAGGTGCGCGCGATGGGCCGCGCGACCTACGGGGTCATCGGGGTCCGGCTCTCCGAGGAGAAGGGCGACCGGGTCGTCTCGATGTCGCCGGTCGACCCGCGGCACCCCGAGCTGCTCACGATCACCTCCACCGGCTTCGGCAAGCGCTCCCCCGTCGACGACTACCGGGAGACGAAGCGGGGCGCCCACGGGGTCCGGACGATCCAGACCGGCGGGCGGAACGGCGAGGTCGTCGCGGTGCTCCCGACCTCGGACGACTCCGAGGTCCTCGTCACGACCCAGCGCGGGATCGCGATCCGGCTCTCTGCCGCCTCGATCCGCTCGCAGGGCCGCAACACGCTGGGCGTGCGGATCATCCGCCTCGACGAGGGCGATGAGGTGAAGGACGTCGCGCTCCTGCCGGCGTCGATCGGCGGGGGCGTCGAGGGCGCGCCGGGCGGTCCGACGGGCGAGGGCCCCGAACCCCCCGACGACGAGGAGGACGGCGACGGTGAAGCGGCGCCCCCGGGGTAGGCCGGTCCGCCACTGCCCCCAGTGCGGCTCGACCGACCTCACGATCGTCGGCGGGATGATCATGGGCCAGGTCTACCATTGCCAGAAGTGCGACTACGTCGGCTCGCTCGTCCTCGAGACGGACGCGCCGGCCTCGCCCGACGAGCGCTGAGGCTGCGGGTCCCGCCGACCACCCGGCTACTCGGCCTCGGGGCGGATCGCCTCGGCCATCGCGCCGCGGAGCCGGTCCGCCACCTTGAGGGCCCGTGCCGTGGGGCGCACCGAGTGGACCCGGACGATGTCGGCCCCCTGGAGCGCCGCGGCGACTGTGGCCGCGATCCCCGCCTCCTCCCGGTCGCCGACCGGCGCGCCGCCGAGCGCGTGGCCGAGGAACGACTTGCGCGAGGCGCCGACCACGACGGGCGCGCCGAGCGACCGGAACTCACCTAGGTGGGCGAGGAGCTCGAGGTCCTGCTCCGGCCCCTTCCCGAAGCCGAGCCCGGGGTCGACGAGCAGCCGGTCCTCCCCGATCCCGTCGGCGAGGGCGAGCGCCACCGCGTCGGCGAGGGCGCCGTACACCTCGCCCCGAAGATCGTCGTAGACGAGGTTCTCCCGCATCGTCGCGGGCTCGCCGCGCATGTGCAGGACCACGACCGGGGCGCCCGTCCGGGCGAGGAGCCGACGCATCTCGGGTTCCCGGAGCCCCCCGACGTCGTTGACGAGGTCGGCGCCGGCGTCGAGCGCCCGTCCCGCGACCTCGGGGCTCCGCGTGTCGACCGAGATCGGGACCCGGACCTCGGCGCCGATGCGGGCGAGCACGGGCTCGAGGCGCTTCCACTCGGTCTCGGCAGAGACCGGGGTCGCCCCGGGCCGGGTCGACTCGGCGCCGAGGTCGATGAGGTCCGCCCCCTCCTCGGCGAGGCGGACCGCCTGCACGATCGCGGCCTCCGGGTCGAGGAATCGCCCGCCGTCGGAGAAGCTGTCGGGGGTGATGTTCACGATCCCCATCACCCGCGTTTCCCCGCCGACCGTGAACGAGCGGTGGAGGCCCGGGACCTCCCGCTCGACGCGACGGAGCCGGTGGGTGAGCGCCCGGTCGATCGCCGTTCCGATCGCCCCGAGGCCGAACGGCTGGCGCGCGAGCTTCGGGAGGAGGCGTCGGTACTGCCCGTAGGTGGCGAGGAGGACGACCTTCGTGCGTTCGGCGGTGTGGTCGGCGATCCCCCGCGCGTGGGCCGAGTCCCCGCCGACGGCGAGGAGCTCCTGCTTCAGGAGCGGGGCCGCTTTGAGCGACACGTCGTCCAAGCGGACCGCGAGGATCCGGGCCTTCCGGGTCATGATCCCGATCCCCTCCGGCTCCGACTGGGTACGGGCGATCTCCCGCGCCGTCTCCCCGAGCGTCGGGAGCTCGAGGACCCGGGCGTGGAAGCGGGCGGGGTCGGACCGGCGGGCCGGCCCGCTCGCGCTCACGCGCGGGGGAGGGAGGGAGCGATTAAAGTCTCGCCCGCTGCCGCTCGGGAAGGACCCCATGGCCCGGAACGCGCCCCGGTCCACGCCGCGGGGAATGACCCTCGCGATCGAGGGCCCGTCCGGCGCCGGGAAGTCGACGCTCGCCCGCGACCTCACCCGCGCCCTCGGCGCGGTCCTGGTCGACGAGGCGTACGAACGGGTCCGGCCCCGGCCCTCCCTCGACTTCGGCGACGCGGAGGGCCTCATGAAGCTCGAGGCACGGCTCCAGGTGGAGGAGGGACGGCGCTACCGGGAGGCCGAATCGTTCGCCCGTGCGGGGCGCAACGCCGTGCTCGACACGGCCTGCTTCGGCCCGCTGACCTACACGGCCGGGCTCGCGGCCGAGGACGCGGGGTTCGCGCGGACCGGTCGCGCGCTCCTCCGCGCGGCGCGCCGATCGGTCGCGGCGTCGACCCTGGGGCTCCCGGACCGGGTCCTCTACCTCGATGTGCCGGTCCGGACCGCCGCCCACCGGTCCGCGGCGCGCTCGAACCCCCCGTCGCGCGCGATGGTCGAGCGCCACGCCCGGATCGGACGCTTCGAGCGCGCGCTGTGGATGGACGGGTTCGCTCCGATCGCCCGGGACCGATGGGTGGCCATCTCGGGGACCGGACGGGTCGGGGAGGTGCTCGACGCGGCGCTGCGGGCGATCGGGGACCGACCGAGCCCGCCGCCCGCGCCGCGCGCGCTCGCGCAGGAGTGGATCGACCGGATCCAGGCCGGCTATCCGCGATCGGGTCCCGTCCCCGCCCGGGGCCCCCGCGCGGTCCCGGCCACCGCGCCCCGGCGGCGCGCGTCGAGCAACGCTTAAGAACGGCGCCCGGCGTCGGGCTCCTCCCCATGGCGCGCCCTCGCCCGTACCCCTCCACCTCCTCGCTCGCGCCGGCGCTCGACGCATCGGCCGGGCCGGCCTAGGAGCCCCCGATGACGAAGGGTACACCGTCCCAGCGCGGCGGGAAGATCGTCCACGTGATCTGCCGGCGCTGCGGCCGCCACGCCTACCACCGCCAGAAGAAGGTCTGCGCCTCCTGCGGCTTCGGCTCGACCGCCCGCCGGCGGGGCTACGACTGGGCGAAGCTGCGCTGAGCGCGCGCCCGGCCCCGGGACCTGGGTCGCGGGCTCGAGACCCACGGATCGCCGCGGATCGCGAAGCGGAAGGGCCGCTCGACATCGCGCGAGATCCCGACCCGCGGCCCCCGGTCGACGACGAGACCGGGGGGCGGGGCGCCCGTGATCCGGACCGGTCCGTCCGCGAGGCTCGTCCCGTTCTCCGCCGGCCCGACGCCGAGGGCCCGGCAGAGGCGGCCCGGCCCCCTCGGGTCCGACGCGAGGCCGATGCCCGGCTCGGCGGAGCGGAGGAGGACCGCCGTGCCGTGGCCGGTGACCGCGTTCATGCAGTGGACCTGGTGGATCCGGTAGACGTAGAGCGTCCCCGGCGGCCCGAACATCATCCGGTTGCGCAGCGTCGGTCCGCGGTCCGCGTGGTTCGCCCGGTCGCCCGACGTGTACGCCTCGGTCTCCACGATCCGGGCGAACGAGAATCCGCCCGGGACCCGGCGTATCAGCATCCGGCCGAGGAGGTCGACGGCCACCTCGGTCGTCGGGCGATCGTAGAAGCGCCCGGGCAGCGGCCGCGCGAACGCCGCCCGCACGCCCCCGGGCGGCGGGGCTAGAACAGGTGGCCGCGGTCGCATAGCGGCTTGCCGTCGACGGCGACCGTCGCGTCCCCGATCACGATCCAGGAGAAGAACGGGCAGCGGTTCGTTCCGCCGTACTCGTCGTTCCCGCCGATCGCGAGCGTCACCGCCCCGGCCTCCTGGTCCTCCACCTGCGGGACGGCCGCGCCGAGCGTCGGGTGGATTCCCACGGAGAACATCGAGACGACGTCGCGCCCCCGCGGCGCGTCCCGGTACGCCGCCTCGAACTCGGACTGCCCCGCCGTGTAGCGGTAGCTCACGAGGCGGCCGGCGGCGATCTCCCACTCCCCGCCCTCCGTCCGGCCGGCGGGCAGGAAGCTCGGCCGGTTCGCGATCGCCATCCCGCGCGCGCTCTTCTCGTCGACCGCGACGACGACCGTTCCGGGGGGCGCCACGGTCATGTTCCGGCCCTGCGCCAGGTCCTCGCGCGAGACCTGGCCGTCGTCGGCGACCGGTAGGCGCCCGCGCAATCGGAGCGTCACGTCGGTCCCGTTGGGGGCGGTGACCCGCAGGACCCGCCCCTTCCGG
>JASHSI010000133.1 GCA_030040915.1 Thermoplasmata archaeon
AACCGCTGCAACCTGAAGTGCCCGGTCTGCTTCGCGAACGCGAACGCCGCCGGCTACGTCTTCGAGCCGACCCGCGAGCAGATCCACTTCATGCTGAAGACCCTCCGGGAGCAGAAGCCGGTCGGCGCGGTCGCGGTCCAGTTCTCGGGCGGCGAGCCGACGCTCTCCCCGCTCTTCCTGGACGCCTGCAGCATGGCCCGGGAGATGGGGTTCAAGCAGATCCAGGTCGCCACGAACGGGATCCGGGTCGCGAACGAACCCGGCTTCGCCCAGGCGGCGAGGAACTCGGGTCTGCACACGCTCTACCTCCAGTTCGACGGGCTGGACGACGAGATCTACCGGAAGGTCCGGGGGGTCCCGCTCCTGAAGGTCAAGCAGAAGGCGATCGAGGCGGCCCGCCAGACGCACTCCTCCCCGGAGGAGCTCGCCGAGGGGAAGCCGGACAAGCCGCTCTCCGTGGTGCTCGTCCCGACGCTCGTCGGCGGGTTCAACGAGAAGGAGATCTGGCCGACGGTCAAGTTCGCGATCGACAACCTGGACGTCGTCCGGGGGGTCAACTTCCAGCCGGTCGCGCTCACCGCCCGTATCCCGGACAAGGACCGCTTCCAGATGCGGTTCACCCAGTCCGACCTCGTCCGGATCCTCTGCACGGAGGGGCCGTTCGAGAAGTCCGACTTCTTCCCGGTCCCGTCGGTGGCGCCGATCAGCGAGCTCGCCTCGATCATCCACGGGGAGGAGAAGATGACCCTCACGACGCACCCCGGCTGCGGCTGCGCGACGTTCGCGTTCGTCTCGAAGGACGGGCAGAAGATCACGCCGCTGCCGCGGTTCATGGACGTCGACGGGTTCTTCGAGAACGTCGAGGCGATGATCGAGAAGTACCGGGACGCCCGCTTCGCCCGCGTCCGGACGAGCATCGCCGGCGCGAAGCTCCTGTCCGACGTGTCGAAGTACTTCGACTTCGCGAAGGCCCCGGAGGGCCTCAACGAGAAGAACTGCGTGAAGATGATCGCCGCGATCTTCACGGAGGGGAACAAGGAGGCGCTCGCCAAGTTCACCTGGAGGACCCTCTACATCGGCAACATGCACTTCCAGGACGCCTACGACTACGATATCCAGCGCCTGATGCGCTGCGACATCCACTACTCGGTCCCCGACGGGCGGATCATCCCGTTCTGCTCGTACAACTCCGGGCCGATCTACCGTACCGAGGTCGAGAAGAAGTTCTCGATCCCCATCCCCGACTGGCAGAAGGCGAAGGCCCAGAGCGGGCTGACGCTCAAGACCATCGAGACGATGGGGATCAACGGCGAGGTCATCGTCGACCCCGAGTACTACAAGATCCGGGCGCTCAAGGGCGCGCCGGGGATGTCGAGCTAAGGCCCCCCCGGCCTCCCGCTCGCGTCCGGCCGGGGCGCTTGGGCTCCGCTCTCCCCGTGGGTCTCGGGCTAGTTCCGGAGTTCCTCGCCCGGCGCCCGGAGCCCCGAGGGAGAAAGCTTCGGGGCCGAACGCTGGCGGGCGAGCGCCCGGTCGATGCGGTCCCACAGGTCCCTGCCGTCGAACCCGGGGCGTCTTGACCCGGTCTCTTCCGGGTGCTCGGAGAGCCACAGGAGGACCGCTTCGATGTGCTTGCACGTCCCGATCCCCCGACGTCCGAAGTCGGTGCAGTTGCACAGGGCCCCCTCTCGCGCGGGGAACTCCGGGAGGAAGACGAAGTAGCGGGTGCCGTGCCGGGGGTTCGCGACCTCGAACTCCGGGCAGTCGGCCTCGACCCGCGGGCGAACGTCCATCGGCTCTTCGAGGGCCCGCCGCCGCCGCTCCCGGACCATCTCCTCGGGATCCTCCGCCGGGGACCGACCGGCCCGGTCGCCGCGTTCCGGCGCCGTGCCCGCGGCCCCCCCCGTCCTCGACATGCCGCTCGACGCGGGGGGACCCGCACCATCGTTATGTCGGTTCCCCGCTCCCGCGGCCGTGGAAGGGAAGCCTTCGGCCGCCGATCTCGAGCGCCGGCGCGTCCGGCGCCAGCGGTCCGTGGTACTCGGCGTGTTCCTGACGATGTTCTCCGGGGTCCTCCTCCTCGCGGCCCCCGGTCTCACCGGGCCGCTCGTCCACGACCTCCCCTACCTGGCCGGGTCGCTCCTTTCCCTCTTCATCGGGGGCCTCCTCTTGGGCAGTGGCCGTGCCGGCCGTCCCCCCCGGGCGCGGAGCTGAACACGCCCGCCTACCCATTCCGGATGGTCACCGTCGACATCGACGGGACCCTGACCGTGGGCCACGGTTGGAGGTTCCTCGCCGACCGGCTCCACCGGTCCGCGGAGTACGCGACGACCGACGCCGCGTTCTTCGCCGGTGAGGAGTCCGAGGACATCCACCTGCGGCGGCTGCTCACGATCGCCGAGGGGGTACCGGTCGCCCGCATCGAGGAGGTCCTCTCGGCCACCCCGGTCCTCCGCGGGATCCGGGAGACGGTCGCCGACCTGCGCTCCTCCGGGGTGGTCGTCGCGCTCCTGTCGCACAACCCGGGCTACGTGAGCGGCTGGTACGCCCGTACCTACGGTTTCCAGGATTGGGACGGGATCGCGGGCGGAGACCATCCGGAGGTCGTGGATGGGACCGTGGCCCCCGCGGGCCCCGTCCGGACCGACAAGCTGGGCGGTCTGCGCCGGCTGCTCGCCCGCCACCCCGCGCCGGCCCGGGAGGTCGCGCACGTGGGCGACGCGAACGCCGACGCGGCGGTGTTCCCCCATGTCGGGTTCGGGATCGCCCTCAACTCCTCCTCCCCGGAGGTCGAGCGGCGCGCCGACGTGGCCCTCCACACCTCCGACCTCCGCGCGATCCTCCTGAAGCTCGCGGCGGCGCATCCCCGGCCGCATCCGGAAGGTTGATTATTGGAAATCTAATAGGACGGGTCAGGCCGCCGTGGAGTACGTCGCGATCAAAGCGGTCCACCCGACCTGGCTCACCCTCCAGCTCCCAGGGGAGGTCGCCGAACTCCTGAGGTTCAGCCCGGAGGAGCTCGGGGCCGGGCGGGCGCCCGGACGAGGACTCGCCTACCTGTCCAGAGGGTCCGGGGTCGTCCGGGTCGTCTCGGCGTATGCCGCCCGGGAGCTTCTCCCCGTCGAGATCGCCCGGGAGCGCTACCTCGCGACGGCCCACCTCACCCCGAAGCTCCTCCACAACCTTCCCCTCGCGGTGATCCAGCACCTCGCCATCCAGCTCCTTCCCCGGGGGCCGAACGAGGCCCGGTCGACGGACGACGGCCTCATCTGGTTCGTTCCAGCCCCGGAGTACTACGAGTTCCGCGGGCGGGAACGGCTCGGGCGGCCCTGGAACGGGCCCTCGACCGGGGGGTTCGCCCATGCCTACCTATCGAAGTCGCTCCTCCCTCCACCGTTCGACCTCACCACGCTCTCCGAGCTCGAGGACCGGATCGAGCGGGAGGAGTGGTATCCCCGCCTCGAGGCGATCCAACGGACCGCTCGTCGGCGGACCACCTGAGGGGCCCGCGCTCGCCCCCCCTCCCGGGGGGGATCTGGTGCGCCGTTTTTCGCCAATCGGCTTGCCGAAGGTATATATAGGAACATGAGCGAATTTACCATCATGACGAAGCCGCTCCGCGAGCCGATGAGCCCGCCGACGCGCAGCTACACCCTCCGCAATCCGGTCCCCCTTCGGACCCCCAACGACATGCGGACGACCCGCTCGGGGATTCCCGAGGACCCGATCCTCCAGATCGCCGGCCCGGTCGACCACGACTCCTTGGCGAAGGCGATCCGCCGCTCGGTCGGCCACGACGGGATGCGCCCGGAGGACGCGCAGTCGATCGCCGCCCACGTGCTCAACTTCTTCGGCTTCAACGAGCGGATCATCGACAACGTGCTCGAGCCGGACGACCGCGACACGTTCTACATGCTCGAGGACACGGGGATCCTCGAGACCGAGCGCGACGAGACGACCCTCTACGACGGCCGAGAGTGGCGCATCCACTACTGGATGTTCCGCAAGGACCGCATCTTCGACCTCGCGCGCGCCGAAACCGAGGCGCTCGCCGCCTCCGGCGAGGCGGAGATCGTCTACTCCTCGAACGCCGCCCGCTCGGGGGCCTTTAGGCTCCCGCACGGGGAGCACGGGACGGGGCTGCCGGCGCACGCGGTCTACCACGAGCTCGGGGACGAGATCTGGCTCGAGCGCAAGACGACCCCCCCGGTCGCCCCCGAGGTCGCGCTCCCGAAGGCCACGAAGCGGACCGCTAAGGCCCCGGCGCCCGCCGCCCGCTCCGGTCGGAAGTAGGCCGCTCCCCCCCCGAGGCTCGGCCCTCCGCCCCGCCAAGGGTATCTGGGCCGGGCCGCTCGGCCCACGATCCCCCGTGCGTAGGTTCCTCCTCTTGGCGCACCGGGTCCCCGTCTCCGGGGCGTTCACGCTGAACGACCTCGCCGGGGGCGGGGGCCGGATGGACGAGATCGCCCGGTGCGTCTCGACCGCCTTCACGGTCTCGAACGGCCTGCGGACGGACACGGAGATGACGATCCTGTTCGTCGCGGAACCGCCCCCGAAGGCCCGCCGGATCGAGATCGTGGGATCGCGCCTACGCTACCTCAACCCCGACGAGCGGTCGACCGCGGCGATACTCAAGAACGCCCTCGTCCGGTCGATCCCGCTCGAGCACGACATCGAATCCTCCCCCGGGGTCCGGGTCGGTCCCGTCGACCCGGCCGAGGCGCTCCGGGACTTCGCGGGTGCCCCCGGGGGCTTCTGGTTGACCGAGAACGGGGTGCCGTACCGCCAATCCCTCCTCCTGAAGGGCGGGTTCCGGGCCGTCCTCTCCGATCCGACCGACCCGACCGCGGAGGAGAGCGCGCTCCTCGGCGATCTCGGGCTCCCCAAGGTGTCGCTCGGCCCCCGCTCCCTGCGCTCTTCCCAATGCGTCGACCTCCTGAACGGGGAGGCCGACCTCCGGGAGGCCGGGAGCCATGCCCCCGGCGGACCCGGTGCCTAACGCGACCGGGCCACGAGCGGGCTTGCCCCGGCCGCTTCCCCGATCGCCGCCTGGACCGACCCGGCGCGGAGCCCTCCGATCACCGCGGTAAGGCGGACGACCTCCCGAGGCTCCGAGCGCATCCGGGTGCCGAGCAGGAAGCGCCTCGGCTCGCCGAGCCGCCGCCGCATCGATCGCACCACCTGGTCGAGGGTCCGCAAGGTAAGGTTCGAGCCGCCGTCCAAGTGGACGAGCGCGGAGCTCTCCCGATCGAGCCCGAAGTCGAGCAGCCCCTCGGTGAGCGCCTGGTCGACCAGCCGTTCGGGGTCAGAGATGTGGTACTCGCCGAAGAGCAGCGTCGAGAGGCCGGAACCGGCGAGGTGGCCCTTCAGGCTCGCGAGGTCGACGTTCAGCTGGGACGGGTGATCGATCATGTCGACGAGGCTCTGGACGAGGGCGTGCACGTAGGCGTTGCGCACGGCGAAGACCCGGTGGAGCGGAAGGGCCTCGAACCGGCGGAGCTTCTCGTTCGAGAGGGCCAGGAGGAGCCCTCCGAGCGATTCGAGCTCCTCGAGGGCGGCGTGCACGTTCTCCCGCCGCTCGGAGTTCGTCTCGAGCTCGATCCGGAACGGTAGGAAGGCGATCGGGACCGGGAGCGCGTCGGTCTTCCGAAGCTCGCTCGCGAGGTAGGGGAGGAGCGCGCTCCCGGTCCCGCCGCCGAGCCCCGCGAGGAGGAAGACGATCTCGAACTTGGAGAGCCTCCGGACGATCTCCTCCCGGCCGTCCGCCGCGGCGTCGAGAACCACCGAGCGGTTCCCCCCACTCCCCCGGCCCCGCAGCGTCCGCTCGCCGAGGAGGATCCGCTCCTCGACCGGGATCCGGAGGAGGTGGCGGGCGTCCGTGTTGACCGCGAACGTCCGGACCCCCGGGCTCCCGAGACCGACCAGGTCCTCGACCGCTTCGCTGCCGGCCCCCCCGAGGCCGACGAGGGCGAAGCCCGGTTCGCTCGTCCGTCGGGCCCACGCGGCGAGGTCCGAGTCCATCGTCCGCCCCCGACCGGAGGTTACGGGGGGGACGACCCTCCGGACGCCTCGACGGATTCCCCGTCCCGGCGCGACCGCCCGACCGCACCCGCGACCGGCTCGACCCGGCTTCGGATGTACTCGCGGACCGCGGATCGGACCGCATCGTCGACGCTCACCGAGTTGCCGTCGCGGACGAACTCCTCGAGCTGGCGGTTGTCCTGGCGCGAGAGGTCGACGACGACCTTGCGGATGTTCGGCGGCGGGAAGTTCATCTCGACATATCGGTCGAGTCCCTCCCGGATCGTGTCGGAGATCGTCGGGACCCCCTTCGACTGTTGGATCGCCTTGAGCCTCTCGAGGAGTTCCTGGGGGATCCGGACCGTGACCCGCTCCGAGCTATCGACCATCTACGTCGGACAATGTTGCCGCCTTTGTCTGACATATGTGTGCCACGTTCTCGATTTATAGGTTACGACCTCGAGGTCGGTTCTGTAACGTCATCGGGTGATGGGTGTCCGACGGCCCCCCTTCGGGGGTTTAAATAGGGTAGAAGCGGATGGACACGACGCGGGACGCCAGCAGGGCCATCCCCCGCGATCCCCCGTCGGAGGGCGAGGTAGGCAACACTCCTGCTGGCGGAGCCCGCGCGCCGCTTACGGCACGGAACTACCCTGTGCGGAGTATTTCAACCGCAAGTAGCTCGATGAGCTACTTTTTCGTGACCGAGACCCTTCTTGGAGACGATGATCTTCTCGTCCCGGCCTCGGGAGCCAACCGGAGGGAGGGAATCGCGGCCGCCGTGGGCTCTCGCTCCGAAGGAGCAGGCGAGACTGGATTGGCCGTTGTTGTCGACGGGAACGGGCCGGCGGCAATCCCGTCAGTCCATCTTGGAGGCTTTACACGTACATTATGTAGTGCGTCGTGTGTGTCCACTTATCGTGCTACGTCCTAACTCGTTCCGCATTGGTTCGGTTAGGGGGGCTTGGGCTTTGGCAAGCTCGATTGGGGTGGCCCTAATGGTGGCTGGGGTCTTACAGATTAGTTCTCTACCTCGGCAAGCAAGTAAACTGACTGAGGGGGGTGCAGGGCTCGAACCCTTGGGGGTGATAGATCCGAACGGATCGTATAACTACGGAAACTCCTCGTCGGGGTGTGCGGACTGTGCGTCCATTGCCAACATGACACCACTGGCGACTGCAAGCCTTTACAATGATACTTCTACGCCATCGATAAGTCCGTACGGTGGACCCAACGCCAAACCTTACAAGGTCGGTGGTTACATTCTTGGTAACTACGGTCTTTATCAGTCGGTGCGCACCTCAATTGTCCTCCCAAACATACCTCCTCGGCATGGTGAATTCTGGGCACTACTTCTTTCCGCATACGACACCAACCTCAATTACGACCAAATTAGTGTCACGTCCGATTACGGAGTGTGTACGCCCAACGGCACCTATCTGGGTGCCTGCAATCAGACCGGCGGTGTTCCGACGACAAACGATGACGCGTGGTACGTCGGATGGGTGGTGGCGCCTGGCTGCGGAAACATGGTCAACCTGAATACTGGCAAGCAAGACTTTGTCTATGGGAAGACTTGGAACCCGAATGCTTATGCCCTCCAACCAGGAAGTTCCTATACCTTCCAGATGACCGTCGGGAATGGGACGATAACGTACAGCGTATATTCGAACGTAGGGGTCTCAGGAAATCCGCTTTGGAGCTTTAGTCGCGTAGACTCGTCATCAGATTTCTATTTGGACACTTCCACGATGTGTAACGGGTCAGCATACTATGGCTACTCGGTGTATGAAGAAATTCACAACACGACGGCACAGCAATTTCCAAATTGGCCGTTTAACTTCACTGCAAACGCAATGTCAAGTCTGGGCAGCGGAACAACTTACGCAGACAATTGGGGACCCACCGCCTTCAATACCAGGTTCCCGTGGAGCCCGAACTGTGCGAACACAGTTACCAACATTACGAGTATCAGTTGTCTTGCTCGAGTGAAATTGTTTTGGGCATTCGTCGAGATCGACAATGAGGGGTTCGGTCTCTACGATTCCAATCATGAACTTCTTCCTACGACTGCCACTTTTTCAGTGAATCAAGAACCCCAAACCGAACATTTTGGACCATTCATTGCTTATTCATACGGTTCGTATTGCATGAATGCTAGTGGTAACTGTCCTGAGTACTTTAGCGACTCTTCTGCCTCGGGCCTCAGCCTCAGCATTGGGTACGGGGTCCATACCAATATTGGCTGGCCGGGAAGCCGGTTCTGGGTGAACATCACGGTCTCTTCTGGGGTCCCTACAGGTGTGTACGCTGAATGGATTCAGCTTCAGTGGAATCCGAGCCAAGGAAACATTGGAAGCATGGTAGAATTCACCTCGACAATGATTTATGTTGTCGTGACCTAGCGGGGCTTAGCGAGGAGGCATTTTCGCGTTCATGAAGCGTGTACCTGCTCACTACCTCACCGTAGGAGGCGGGCTACTGATTGGGGTAATGCTTGTAGGGGTCTTGTTGATGGGAACGCCTACCTTGTCGCAGGAAATCCGTGCATCTAACGGCGCGATCGCGCCGCATGTTGGCAATGCTTTGGTCTGGAGCCCCATCGTCCTCGCGGGCTCCAACCTTTGGGTTGGCCCGTGTACGAACTATTCGAATGCGAGCCAAGGCTTTTCGTGGTGTCAAATGAACTTTACCACAATCTCTTTTTCCACCAACTCCACCGCCTACCTCACCGGGAACCTAACCGCAAAGGAGCCATTCCTGCTGATCGTTACGGAGAGCAAGTGGGTGGGACTTGAAGAGTGCTACTCCACCGAAGTAATCGGTTGCCCCTCCCCTTACAATGGAACTGTTGAAGCACTTTACGGTGGGACAAGCACGGCTGCGTTGCCGACCAACGTCAACTTGGGTGCATTGCTTGATGAGAACTCGTCTAACTACCCTCTTGTTGCCGGTGATTGGACCATCGTGATCGGATATTCATCTCTACCCCCAGCGACACTCCAGCTAACCGTTGATACTAGCATCGCCTATTCGTAGCGGGACATTGGTTTTATCTCCTAAAGGAATCAATCGTGACATCCAGCGGGTGGCTTCGCCCCTCCAGCACTAGGGGAACCCGGTGACGTCGCGACCAAGGTTATCCTCGGGCCGGGCTCCGGCGGCTTCGTAGCCGCACGGATGATTTGTTCCCACCGGAAACCGTCAATGGGCGGGAGGCCGGCGGCCTCGCCCGGGGTCTTTCCTAGGGCCGTGTGGTCCCGCACGAGGTTGTAGTGAACCCTCCACCCCTCGCTTAGCGCGGCCGCCCCATCGGGGTTATCGAACGCCCGCATGACCTTCGTCCGCTCCTTCTCGCTGCCGTGGAGCCGTTCCACGAGGTTGTTCGACTCCGGTGCCCGAATTGACGGGACCACCCGATGAGGGGTGTGACTGGTTCGGCCCAGGCGGACCGGACCGCGTGCGGGTAGGAAGACATGCCGTCCGTGAAGACCTCCGTTGGCCGGTCCTCGGTCGCGAGCTTGGCCTTCTTCAGCGGCGCCTTAGTGTAGGCCATGTTCCGCGCGTAGCTCACGTGGGTCGCGAGCAGGAACCGCTTGTCCGCGTCGATGACGTTCCAGAGGTAGTGGTTCTTGCCGTCAATCTTGATGGCCGTCTCGTCGACGTGCCACCGCGGTCATGGCCGAGACCTTGAGGCCACGGTCCCTCGGGAGGGGAAGCAAGATCGACCGGTTGGTTTCGGGGCCGGGCCCAGCTCCGTCCGGGCGGACCCCGTCGAACCTCGAGCGGGTTCGCGTGACCCTGACCTAGACGACACGACGCGGCCGGGCGGAACAACGGGCGAGCCCGTCGGCCGACCGAACTCCTATCTCCCCCGCCCCCGTGCCCGCAATCGCCGGATATGCGTCTCATCCACCAGGACACATCGACCGGTCTCCTGAAGCTCCGCCTCGAGACCCCGAGCGACCTCTGGCGGATCGCCCGGCTGATCCGGCCTGGGGAGACGGTCGGCGCCTCCACCACCCGCCGGGACCCCGAGGCCCCGCTCGACACCCCCGCCGCCCAGAAGGCCCGGCGGCGGATCTGGCTCGTGGTCCGGGCCGAGCAGGTGGAGTTCCACGGCTTCTCCCGCCACGTCCGGGTGACGGGGCCGATCGTCGAGGGGCCGTTCGACGTCGGACGGCACCATACCCTCGACCTCGCCGAAGGGGACGAGGTCGCCGTGACGAAGGGCTCGCTCTCGGGGGGCGAGCGGGCCCTCCTCGAGGAGGGGCTCGCCGGACGGGGCGAACCGACGGTGCTCATCGCCTCCGTCGACTGGGGCGCTTCGAGCCTTGTTCGACTTCGGGGGCGGGCGATCGAAACCGTCGCCGACCTCGAGCGGGGGGTGTCGGGCAAGCTCTACCAGGGCCGGCCCGGGGAGAAGGACCGGGGCTCCTACCTCGACGAGCTCGTCGGGCTCCTCGCCGAGGAAGGTCCGAAGGTCGAATCGATCGTGATCGCCGGCCCGGGCTTCCTCAAGGAGACGCTCTCGAAAGCGCTCGCCGAGAAGGCGCCCGCGCTCGCCGCGAAGGTCAAGGTCCTCCCGACGAACGAGTCGGGCCGGCCGGGCGTCGACGAGCTGTTGCGCTCCGGCCGGGCCACGGAGGCGCTCCGGGGAGCGGTGGCGGCCGAGGAGGCCGAGCTCGTCGAGCACCTCGTGGTCGCCCTCGGGGGCGGCCGCCGCGCCGCGGTCGGACGGGCCGAGGTCGCCGAGGCGGCGGGGAGCGGCGCCGTCGAGACCCTCCTCGTCTCCGAGGCGCTCCTCGCCGACGAAGGGGTGGTCCGGACCCTGGAGGCGGCGCGTTCGGACCGGGCCCGGATCCTCGTGGTCCGGGACGACGGGCCGGGCGGGAAGCGGCTCTCGGGCCTCGGGGGGATCGGCGCGATCCTTCGGTACGACTGGCACCCGGAGGCGGGGCGAGGGGCCGGTGGACCGGCTAAGGGATCGCCTGGACCGCCTCGCGCAGCTCCTCGAAGCGGCGCTTGAGGTCCTTCAGGGCGAACCGGAACGCTTCCCGGGTCGTGAGGCTCCCGTCGGTCTCGAACCGGAGGTAGAACTTCTCCTCGTCGGGCTCGACCTTCACCGAGCCGTGCTCGCAGGCGTGCTCGCACCCCCAGCAGAGGATGCACTTCGACTCGTCGGTGACGTTGACCTTGCCGCCCTGGAACTCGAGGATGTCGACCGGGCAGGATTGGGCGACGCGCTTCAGGCAGGCGTCCGAGCACGACCCCTTCCTGGCGATCTTGATGTGGGGGTGGGGGGAGGCGCCGACCGCGTGGGCGACCTGCCACTTCGCGTGCTCCCGCGCGGTGCCGACCACGGCGGTCGCGTAGGCGAGGAGCGCCTGGCGGGCGCCGAGCCGTACGATCGGAACGTCGGGGGCGAGGACCGCCAGGGAGTCGTCCCCGAGGGGTACTAGGTCCCGGGCGTAGACGGTGCAGGGGCCCTTCCGATCGATCGAGTACATGACCTGGCAGTGGGCGCACCCCTCCCCCTTGCAGGTGCACTCCGACTTCTTGCGGAACTGCCCGAGGTCGGTGGGGATCGGGAGGAGCCCGAGGCGGAGGGCGACCGCCTCGTCGAACATCGAGGTCGAGGAGTCGTAGTCCTTCCCGGTCGCCTCGTCGCGGATCGGCCCGAGGTGGAACTCGACGTCCTCGATCGCGAGCTTCGGAAGGTCGGACAGGAGGGTCCGGCGGATCGCGTTCACCTGGGAGGCGGTCGTGCCGACGAGCTCGACCTTCATCGAGCGGGGTTTCAATTCCTGGAGCGCGGCCTCCATCTCGCTACACCCGCCGGCCGCGCCGGCCACCCTTCGCCTTCGTACCGTCGTGCGGGACGGGGGTGACGTCCTCGATCCGGTTGATCCGGATCCCCGCGCGGGAAAGCGCGCGGATCGCCGCCTGGGCGCCGGGCCCCGGCGAGTGGGAACGGTTTCCCCCGGCCGCGCGGACGCGGACATGGAGGGTGTCGTACCCCTTCTCCTTCATGACCGCGGCGACCTGGTCGGCCGCCTTCATCGCGGCGTACGGGCTCGACTCGTCCCGGGCCGCCTTGACGACCATTCCACCGGTCGCCTTCGTCAGCGTCTCGGCCCCGGTGATGTCGGTGACGGTGATGTGGATGTTGTTGTAGCTCGCGAAGATGTGCGCGATCCCGATCTTCGCCATCGCCTACGGGCCCCCTGCCGTCGGTCCGGTCGTCGCGTCCGGTTCGGGGGCCGAGCTCCGGGCCTCGAGCCTCTCGCGCAGCGCGACGCGTACCGGGTGGTCCTCCGAAGCGATCGGGCTCGCCGGTGTGTAGGCGATCCGGGTCTCGTCGGCCGCCGGGACCATGTAGCCTGGGCGGGTCATCCGGCGCTCCCCGATGACGAGGTGGCCGTGGACGATGAGCTGGCGCGCCCCCGTCGGCGTCCCCCCGAGCCCCTTCCGGACGACGATCCACTCGAACCGCCGGCCGAGGACGTCCTCGATCTTGAGCGCCAGCACGTCATCGAGCGTCGGCGCGCCGGCGGGCAGGAGCCCGAGCCGGGTCAGACGGCCCAGTAGACCGGACGTCTCCACCTTCGCCTGGTCCTCCCCGGCCCTCAGGCGGGCCTGCAGGTCGCGGGCCTGCCGGCGGAAGCCGCGGAGGATCGCCTGCGCCTTCCAGAGCTCGCGCTTGTTCTTGAGGCCGTACTTCTGGCAGAGCTTCCGCTCCTCTTCCATCCGCAGGGCCTCCCACGGATGTTTCGGGGCGTCGTAGGTCCTCCTCAGGAACTTCGGGTCGCCCATGGTCTCCCTACGCCTTCTTCTCGGCGGTCTTGGCGGCGGGCGCCGCGGTCTTCGCCGGGGCGGCCGCCTTCGCCGCCGGGGCG
>JASHSI010000134.1 GCA_030040915.1 Thermoplasmata archaeon
GAGCCTCCGAACCCGTTGAGCCCGTCGAACGTCACCTGGAGGGTCTGGCCCTCGGGGAACGGCCCCCCGAGCCCGACGCCGTTCCCGTCGTCGATGTCGTCGAACTCGCAGGCGTAGGCGTTGTCCCAGGTGAGCTGGAGGCCACTCGGGACCCCGCCCTTGCCGCACACCCCGTAGACGAGCGACCAGATGACGGCGCTCGAGTCGAACTCGAGGCTCCCGTTCGACGCTTCGACCGGCGTGAACACCGCCGCGAGGTAGGATTGGTTCCCGAGGCTCGCGTTGTCCCCGCTGACGACCATCCCCACGTAGAAGTCGTTCACGGCGCCGACGTCGGCCAACGCGTTCACGCCGGGGAGGAGTACCGGAACGGTGAACGCCGTGCCGGAGAGGTTCCCGTTGGAGGAGAACGTCGTGTGAAGCTCGTCGTTGAAGACCCCCGGATCGAACGCGTTCTCCGCGGTCAAGCTGCACGGGGTCTGGTACACGCCGTTCGGAAAGAACGGCCAGAACGTGATCCCGTCGACCCCGGCGACCCCCTCGTAGACATCGCTCGTTTGGATGTCGCAGGTGGGGGTGGCGGAGTTCCGCGGCGGCGAGGCCATCGAGCGGGGACCGGAGGAGGCGGCGACGGCCGGGGCCGAGCCGGCGTGCGGACCGAGCGGGGCTGAGGCGATCGTCGGACCGACCCCGACCGCGAGCCCGCCCGAGAGGAGCGCCAGGAGGACGAGGGCGAGGAGGAGATGACGGCGGGGCCCGAGGCCGTTGCGGTCGCTGGCCGTCATGGACCGGCCCCCCATCGAGTGGTGGGTTCAAAAGGGCTATGCGGAGTTATTTCCCGGACCGGAGCCCGGCGGGGGCCGGTAGACCTCGAAGCTCGGGAGGTCGCTCGCTCGCTCGGAGCGGAACCGGCGCTCGAACGCCCGCCGTCGCTCGGCCGGTCCCCCCGGCCGCTCGTCGTACCACTTGGAGAGGCCGTAGCCGGCGAGGATCCCCCCGGCGATCGCGACGACGACCGCGGCCCAGTCCGTCCCGTCGATCTTCGGCAGCCCGAGCCAGCTCGTCGATGGCGTGTAGACCCCGAGGAGGAAGACCCCGACCCCGACGAGGCCGAGCACGAGCCAGTCGCTCGCCGCGTCGCCCGGTCGCTGGCGCCGGGGCCCCGGTCCGCCCCGCCCCGGGGGCGGTTCGTCAGGCGGCAACGCTCGCCCCGCCGGAGAACCGGCGACCGCCGGACCCGGGATTGCCCGTCGCGCGCGGGCGCCGCCGGGGTCCGGGGAGGGAGGGCCGCCGGATCCTCCCGACTAGCCGCGCGTCCCATACGAGCGGATGAACTCCTGGGCCCATGCGAGGGTCTCGGGCGTGATGGACGATTTCGTCTTGTCGATCGCCGCGAGGAGGTTCTCCATCCGGATCCCGACGACCTTCCCGGCCGGCTCGATCCCGACCGCCGTGACGGCGCTCGGGGCGGCCGCGGAGAAGAGCGTCCCCGGGGCCGAGCCGCCGCCCTTGCCGGCCTCCGTGACGAGCTGCTCGCGGAGCGCGATGAGCTTCGCCTCGTCGACCGTGCTCGCGATGTCGGCGCCGGAGTAGCCGTCGGTCCGCTTCGCGAGCTCCCCGAAGTCGATCGCCGTCTCGGTCGGGACCCCCTTGAGGTGGATCCGGAAGATGTCCATCCGGGCCGAGAGATCGGGCGGCGGGACGTAGAAGATCTTGTCGAACCGCCCGGGCCGGAGGAGCGCCGGGTCGAGCGTCTGCGGGCGGTTCGTCGTCGCGATGATGATCACCTTGTCCTTCGGGCGCAGCCCGTCCATCTCGGTCAGGAACTGGCTCACCGCGCGCGACACCTCGGGGGTCTTCATCGAGTCCTTCGAGGCGAGCGCATCGATCTCGTCGAAGAAGACGATCGACGGCGCGTTCTCGCGCGCCCGGTACAGGATGTCGCGGACGGCCGCCTCCGACTGGCCGGCGAGCGCGCTGACGAGCTCGGGGCCGTTGACGATCTGCATCGGGACGTTCAGCTCGTTCGCCGCGGCGCGCATGACGTGGGTCTTGCCGCACCCGGGCGGCCCGAACAGGAGGATCCCGCGGCCGGTCTTGATCTTGTACGACTCCATGAGCTCGGGCCGCGTGAGCGGGAGCTCCACGTACTCGCGGATCGCCCCCTTGATGTCCTGGAGCCCGCCGACGTCGTCCCAGCGCACGGTGATCTTCCGCTCCGTCCGCTGGACCTGGTGCATCTTCCGCTCGTAGTCCATCTTCATCGTCTCGTAGTCGGAGATCATCCGGAGCGAGATCGACGGCTTGATCCGCGGCAGCACCTGGCGGAAGTCGTCCATCGTGATGACGGCGCTCCCGCCGCTCATCATCTCCCGGCGGACCGCGATCGTCGCGGCCTCGCGCACGAGGTTCGCGAGATCGGCGCCCGAGAACCGCTCGGTCTTCTTCGCGATCTCCGCGAGGTCGACGTCGCGCTGGACCGGCCGGCCCACGAGGTGGACGTGGACGATCTCCATCCGCTCGTTGAAGTCGGGCGGCGGGACGTAGATGATC
>JASHSI010000135.1 GCA_030040915.1 Thermoplasmata archaeon
CGTCTCGTGCGGGCCATCGCCCGCGAGCTGCGTCGAGAGGAGTGAGCCCGCCGATGGCCTCCCCCCGGCGCCCGGGGGAGTCCGGTCCCGAGGAACGGCCGGAGGAGGGGGGCGAGGCGGCCATCGCCGCGCACTGGCGCGAGGAAGGGCCCCTCCCGCCGCCCGAGGGGTTGCGGCGAACAGCGAACGTGCGGGACCGAGCGCTCTGGGATCGGTTCGCGCGGGCGGGCTTTCCTGACGCGTTCCGGGAGTTCGGCGATCTCCTCGATTGGATCCGGCCCTTCCGGCAGGTCTTCGACGGGAGCCGACCGCCGTTCTATCGCTGGTTCGTCGGTGGGGAGCTGAACGCCTCCGCGAACTGCCTCGACCGCCACCTCGCGACGCGGGGCGACCGGGTCGCGATCCGCTTCGTACCCGAATCGGAGAGGGCCGAGGACCGGATCCTGACCTACCGAGCGCTCCACGCCCGGGTGAACGAACTGGCCGCCCTCCTGCGGGAGGAGGCCGGAGTGCTGGCCGGGGACCGGGTGACCCTCCACCTCCCGATGACCCCCGAGCTACCGATCACCATGCTCGCGTGCGCCCGGCTCGGCGCGGTCCACTCCGTCGTGTTCGCCGGCTTCAGCGCCGAGGCGTGCGGCCACCGCATCGCCGACTCGGGGAGCCGGGTCCTCGTGACGATGGACGGCTTCTGGCGCCGCGGCCGGTGGGTCGACCACCGGGCGATCGCCCACCGGGCGAGCGAGGTGGCGGCGCGCGAGGGCCGATCGCTCGAGCGCTTGCTCGTCTGGACGCGCGAACCCGAAGCTCCCCGGCCGGGCGGCCCGACCGGACCGGTCCCGGAGCTCCACCTCGCGGAGGCGCTCGTTCGATTCCGCGGGACGACGGTCGAACCGGTGCCGATGCCGTCGGAGGCGCCGCTCTTCCTGATGTACACGAGCGGAACGACCGGGCGGCCGAAGGGCGCGCAGCACGGCACCGCGGGCTACCTCGCCTACGCGGCCGCGACGACCCGCCTCGTCCTCGACGTCCACCCGGACGACGTCTACTGGGGTCTCGCCGACATCGGCTGGATCACCGGGCACACCTACATCGTCTACGGGCCGCTCACCCTCGGCGCGACCACGATCCTTTACGAAGGGATCCCCGACTACCCCGACGCGGACCGGCCGTGGCGGATCGCCGAGCGTCTCGGAGTGGACGTCCTCTACACCTCCCCGACGGCGATCCGCCAGCTCCGGAAGGAGGCTCCCGACGCGCCCCTCCGGCATCGCCTGCGGTTTCGGGTCCTCGGGACCGTCGGTGAGCCGATCGAGCCGGAGGCGTGGCGCTGGTACTTCGACGCCGTCGGCGGAGGTCGGGCCGCGGTCGTCGACACCTGGTGGCAGACCGAAACGGGGGGGATTCTGTGCTCGACCGTTCCCGCCCTCGACCCGATGAAGCCGGGGAGCGCGGGACCCCCGCTCCCCGGGATCGACCTCGCCGTGCTCGACGAGCACGGGGCGCCGATCGCCCGGGGGAGCGGTCGCGCCGGGAACCTCGTGGTCCGGGCCCCGTGGCCCGGTCTGATGCAGACGATCTGGGAGGACCCGGACCGGTTCGTGGCGACCTACTTTGCCAGGTACAATCGTGACCGGGCGAGCCGGGACTGGCGGGACTGGCCCTATTTCACCGGGGACGGGGCCCTCGAGGCGGCGGACGGGTACATTCGGATCCTCGGCCGGATCGACGACGTCATCAACGTCGCGGGCCACCGGCTCGGCTCGAAGGAGATCGAGTCGGCGTGCCTCACCGTCCCGGGGGTCGCCGAGGCCGCGGTGGTGCCGGTGCTCGACCCCGTCCGGGGGCGCCTCCCCGAGGTGTTCGTGGCGATCGCGCCCGGGGCCCCCGATCCGGGAGAGGTCGCGTCGCGCGTGACGGCCGCCATCGAGCGGGAGATCGGGAAGATCGCCCGCCCTCGGGCGGTCTGGGTGATCGCCGACATGCCGAAGACCCGCTCCGGCAAGATCATGCGCCGGGTCCTCGCGGCGCTCGCGAACGGCACCGACGCCGGTGACATCACCACCCTGTCAGATCCTGCGGTCGTCGAGGAGATCCGCCGTCGGGTCGCGGCCGGACGCTCCTCGAGCGGGAGCGCCCCCGGCCCTGGGTCGACCTAGGAGCTCGGGCCAGCCGAATCTGCTATCCACCCAGGGCGTCTTCCCGGCCCCCGATGGGGCTCCCGCACGGGTTCGAGCTCGCCGACGGCGTGGGATCGACGGTCCGTTTGCGCGACGGTAACCGGATGCCCGTCCTGGGCTTCGGCGTCTGGCAGATCCCCGCCGGGGCGGCGACGCGGCGGGCCGTCCGCGCGGCCCTCGACGCCGGCTACCGACACGTCGACACGGCGGCGCTCTACGGGAACGAGGCGGACGTAGGGGCAGCGATCCGGGAGTCCCGGATCCCGCGCAGGGAACTGTTCGTCACGACCAAGCTGTGGAACGACGACCAGGGGTACGACCGGGGCCGACGCGCCTTCGAGCGGAGCCGGGCGAACCTGGGGGACGAGGTGATCGATCTCTACCTCGTCCACTGGCCGGTCCGCGGCGTTCGGGAGGAGAGCTGGCGGGCCCTCGTCGACCTCCAACGGGAGGGGAAGGTCCGGTCGATCGGCGTGAGCAACTTCACCGTGGCGCATCTCGAATCGCTCGCCCGGACCTCCGGGGTGGTGCCGGCCGTCGACCAGGTCGAGTTCTCCCCGTTCCTCTACCAGAGCGCGCTCCTCGAGTATTGCCAGGACCACGGGATCCAGCTCGAGGCGTGGTCGCCGCTCGTCCGCGGCCGAAGGTTCGACGACCCGACCCTGCGCTCGATCGCGGAGCGCCGCGGCCGAACGCCGGCCCAGATCATCCTGAGGTGGGACCTCCAGCGGGGGGTCGTCCCCCTGCCCAAATCGGCGACCCCCGAGAGGATCGCCTCGAACGCCCAGCTGTTCGATTTCGAGCTCGACGCGGAGGAACTCCGCCGGATCGACGGGTTGGACCAGGGGTCGAGGACCGGCTGGAACCCGGATCAGTTCGGCTGAGCGGCCTCGGGGCGGGTGGGCAGCCCTCCCGGGAGAGGTCGCCGCCCCGGTGCCCCGGAAAGAACCGCCGGCGGGCCGGCCGATCTAACTCGTGGTCCCGCCCGCGTAGACCGTGAACGCGTACGAACCGCTCAGCGTGTAGTTCGCGAGGTTCCACATCACGATGTCGAACCCCGAGCCGTCGTACGAGCTCAGGTTCGGGGTCCCCACCTCGGCCCCGCTCGCGTTCCCGCAGGCGTTCGCCCCGCCGGGGAAGCACCAGATCGGGGCGAGGGGCCCCCCGGCGCGGTACTCCTGCCACGCGCCCGGGGTGAAGATGCCGACGAACAGGTTGCACGGGCCCGCCGTGAAGAACGCGGCGTCGCACGTTCCCCCCTCGTGGAACACGCCCTGGTCGTACAGCGACCAAGAGGTCATCGAGAAGGAGCCATCCATGTAGACGTCCGGGGTCGCCATCGGGAGCGGAGCGACCGGGATCTCGACCGACTGGTTCACGCCTCCGGCGAGCGGTCCCTGGTACGACGCCACGTCCCAGACCCGCAACAGCGGGGGGGCGGCGCCCGGGGCGGCCGGCGAGGGTACGGCCCCGGGAAGGAACACCGCGACGAGGATCACGGAGAGCGCGACGGCGATCGCACCGGCGAGGCAGATGCGGGTGATGGCCACTGCCGCCAACGCGCGCGCCTCGCCGGGGGGTATCCCGAACCTCGATAAATGCTCGACCGTTTCCGTCAGAGGGTCCCGCCCGGAAGGGGGAGCGGGCCCGCGGAGCGGCCCCGACCGCGCCTCGGCCCTCAGCTACGGTCGGCGTGGCCGGTGGGGAGAGACCCGACCGGTCTCGGGGCCTCCGAGACCCAGCGCTGGAACGCGCGCTCGTCGAACGGCCGGCCGAGGAACGCCTCGACGAGCTCGGCCGCGGGGCGTTCGCTCCCGGCCGCGAGGATCTCCTTCGCGTATCGTCGGGCGATCGTTGGGTCGGTCAGGTCCCTCCGTTCGCGGAAGGGGGTCAGGAGGTCCCGGGCGATGACGACCGACCAGACGTAGGTGTAGTAGAAGGCGGAGTAGCCCGTGAGGTGCCCCCACGACTCCTCGGGGTGGTAGGCCGGGTCGAACGGGGCCACGGCGTAGCGGGAGTACGCCTCGAGCATCCGCGCGTGCGGATCGAACGCCCCGGGATCGCCCCCGTACAGCTGGAGCGACGATTCGGAGAGCGCGACCTGCCGGATCCAGCGGCCGGGCCTCCCGAACGCCTCGGAAGCACGGAGCCGCTCGAGGAGCTCGTCGGGGATGGGCGCCGCGGTGTCGGGGTCGCGCGCGAAGCGCCGGAGCGTCGCTGGGTCGCGAGCCCACTCCTCGAACAGCTGGCTCGGGGCCTCGACAAAATCCCACTCCACCTGACCGGGGGAGTTGTACAGCCACCGGCCGTGGCCGGACAGGAGCGCGTGGAGGAGGTGACCGAACTCGTGGAAGAACGTCACGACGTCGCTGTACTCGAGGCGGGCCGAATCCGAGGGAGTCCCGGGGTCGAGGAAGTTGCAGACCAGCGCGCTCTGCGGCAGCTGGATCCCCGCAAGACCCTCCCGGACGGTGAAGCACGCGGCGTGGCCGTACTTCCCCTCCCGAGGCACGAGGTCGAGGTAGAACCGGCCGACCATCGCCCCGTCGCGCCGCACGTCATAGACCTCGACCGAGGGATGCCAGGCCCGGTCCTCCTGGACCCGGTGGAAATCGAGCTGGAACAGCGAACCGCACAGCGCAAAGAGGCCGTCCCGGACCTGTGGGTAGGGCAGGTAAGCGCGGAGTTGTTTGACGTCGAGACCGAATCGCTCCGAGCGCAACTTCGCCTCGTAGAACCCCTCGGCGAAGAGGCCGATGTCCCACCCCTCGAGGCGGGTCGCCCGCGGGTGGTCGCGCCGCTTCCGTTCGAGGAGCTTCGCGAGGTCCGCCTCCGCCGCGGGTCGCACGGACGCGGCGACCCGGGCGAGGAACGCCTCGGCGTTTGGGGGGGTGCCGATCATCTT
>JASHSI010000136.1 GCA_030040915.1 Thermoplasmata archaeon
TACATCCAGGAGCACGCGGTCGAGGTCACGAACCTCGACATCTAGGGCCCCTCCTACGGCGGTCCTTCCGGCGGCGGGCCCCGGCGGAGCTCCTCCCGGACCTCGTGGAGGCCGTGGGCGAACTCCGCCTCGAGGCGCCTCGCCTCTTGCTCGGCCTCGATCCGCGCTTCGTGCCAGATCTTCGCGAGGGCCGGCCCCAGGACGAACACGACCGTCGTGAGGACCGAGCCGAGGGAGAAGAACCCCATCACCGAGGCGAACACCTTCGAGCTCGCGTGGACCAGCGCGATCGCCGGTCCCTGCCCCGTGGCGAGCATGCTCTCCTCGTAGAACGCGTTGACCCACCCCATGTTCTCGAGGAGCTGGAAGCCGACGGTGCCGACGACCTCGCAGAGGACGACGGCGCCGAGCGCCAGGAGGGCCCGACGCAGCTCGCCGGGCGTGAACCCGAAACGACGCGGCCGTCGGGCCCGTCCACGCGCCTCGGGCGGACCGGGCGGGGGAAGCGCCATCGCGCGGGCTAGCGAACGACCGGGTGATTGGCCTTTCGATGCGGGGGAAACGGACCCGCCCGCTCACCCGTCGGAACGGCGCCACCACCGGGAGCGCGGGGCTTCCTCCGCTCCCTCGGCGGATCCGGGCTGGTCCGAGGCCCCGTCGTCGGTCCCCTCGCCGTCGTCGGCGGCCGGCTCCGGTTCCCCGTCCTCTCCCAGGGGCTCCTCTCCGGCGCCCTCGTCGGCCTCCGCCTCGCCTCCGTCGACGGGGGAAAGATTCCCCTCCTCGGCGGTCTCGAGCTCCTCCTCGGGAGCGGCTTCCTCCTCCGACGGCGTGTCCGCCGGCGGCCTCCCCCCGTCGTCCGGCCCGACCTCGTCCTCGGACGCCCCCTCCGGGGGCCGGGAACCGGCGCGGTAGGCGAGCGCGGCCACGATCGAGACGAGGACGATGATCCCGAGGGCGAGCACCGTGTATCCTTCGGCCGCGGGGAGGCCGAGGAAGGTGTTGCCGTTTCCGGAGTTGTTTCCATGCCCGACATTGACGACCCCCTGTTCGACGACCACCGCCAGGGTCGGGGAGACGGTCGTGAAGCCGTTCGCGTCGGTGCAGTCGACCCGGATCTCGTAGGTCCCCGCGACGCTCGTCGTGCAGTACTCGACGGAGGTAGTGGGGTTGATGTAGTAGCAGGCGCCGCCCGAGGGGAGACCGTACCAGGTGAGGATGTCATCCCCCGGCCCGCCGGTGATGTTGATCGAGACGGTGAACTCCTCGCCGGTGCTCACCTTCGCGGGCGTGGCGACGGGTGGGGGGACGTTCGGGTCGGAGAAGACGTCGATGAAGACCGGGCTCGACGTGGCCGAGTCGCCGCCGTTCGTGTCGTTGACGTAGACCGAGACGGAGAAGATCCCCGGGGCCGTCGGGGCGCAGCTCAGGGTGGGCACGAGGGTGGAGGCGCACCCGAGCGGGACCCCCACCCAGTGGTAGGTATAGCCGCCCGATCCGCCCATCGCGGTCGTGTTGAACCCCGTCAGTTGGCCGACGTCGGAGGCGCTCCGGTTCGACAACGGGGTCTCGACCGTCGGGAGCGGGACGATCGAGAACGACCGGCTGCCGCTCTGGGCGCTCTCCCCGTCGGTGTCGGTGACCGACACGCTGACCGAGAAGGAGGTCGGGCTGGTGAACGTGCAGGCGGGGGCCGACGTGTCCTCCCCCGCGCAACTGCCGATCGGGAAGCCAACCCAGGAGATCGTCGAATACTCCCCGCTGCCGCCCGAGACGGAAAGGTTCCAGCCGATGTGCACGCCCACGTCGGTGCTCGACAGGTTCGAGCGCTTCCCGTAGGAGGCGACGGGAAGCCCCATCACGAGCCGGGGGTTGACGGAGATGTCGATCGCCGTCACCACGGAGATCCGCCCCGTGGCGTTCACCGTGACGTCGACCGTGTAGTTCCCCGTCGCGAACGGGGTGCAGGTCGCGTTGAACTCCCCGGTCCCGAGCCCGCCGCCGAAGGAGGTGACGTTGATCGCCCCCGCCTGGCAGTCGAGCCCGGGCGAGGAGACGTTCGCCCACCCCTGGTAGCTCCAGGTGGTGTTCCCGTTCACGGGGGCGTCGAGGTAGAAGGTCTCGCCGAGGTCGGTCGTGTTCGCGGGCACCCCGTTCGGGGAGATGCTCGCCGGGCCGAGGAAGAGCCCGGTGGAGACGACGGCGACCTCCCCGAAGGTGCTCGACGAGACGTAGAGGACCCCGTTCGTCGGCTCGAAGTCCGCGCCGAGCGGGTTCGTCCCCACCTCGAGGCTCCCGAGAACGCTGGTGCCGCTCACGGCGGTGATGTTGTCGCTCCCCTCGAAACCGGTGAAGTAGACGTCCTGGTCCTCGGAATCGTAGGCGGCCCACCAGACCGGTTCGGGCAACGCGTAGTTCCCGGCGACGCTCGTCCCGTCGATCACGGTGAAGTTCTGGGAGCCGGAGTTGGCCACGTAGACCTCCTGGTTGGCGGCGTCGTAGGCGAGTCCGCCCGGGTAGGTGCCGACCGGGATGGTCGCGACGAGGGTGCTCCCATAGAGGACGCTGACCTCGCTCGCTTGGTCGTCGGCCACGTAGACATCCTCGTCCGACGGATCGTAGACCGCCGCCACCGGTCCGGTCCCCTTCCCGAGGCTCACCGAGGTGGCGGCGCCGGTCCCTGGGAGGATCGTGACGTTCGCCGATCCATAGTTCGGGATGTAGGTCTCGCCGTCCTGCGCGTCGTACGCCCCCGCGTAGGGGTCCGCGCCGACCGAGACGCTGGCCCCTACCGTCGTCCCGCTGATGGAGGTGACCACGCCGTCCCAGCAGGAGATGAGGACGTCCCCGCTCGCCGGGTCGTAGACCCCGCCCACGGGCTCCGTCGGGACCCCGACCGTCGCGATCACCGAGGTGCCGCGAAGGATCGAGACCGTGTTCGAGTCGTAGTTCGATACGTAGACGTCGCCGGTGCTGGGGTCGGCGGTGACCCCGAGTGGGTCCGGTCCGACGGAGATGGTCGTCAGGACCTGGCCGATGTTGCCCGAGGCGTCCGGTCCCGGGGCCACCGGCGGCGCCCGCGCGGGGGCGGCGAGCCCCGAAGCCGGCGTCAAGGTCGGTACCGATGTCGGGGTGGCCTCGGCGACGCGGGGTGGATGGACGGGGGAACTGGAGGCCAGAAGGGTCGTCGGGGCGCTCGCCGGATGGGGGACCGCGGACATGGCCGCGGGAGATCCGGCGATGCCGCCGAAGGCGGCCGCGAGCACTAGGAGGGCCAGCCAGGGCGCGCCGGAGGCCCGCTCCGTACCCCGCATGCGGGGCCGATTCAGGAAGGAGTGGTAGATGAGCTCTCGGAGGCGGTATTCCGTTACGCCGGTACCCGTCGGCCGGACGACTCTCGCTTGGTCCGGCCGAACTCCCCGAGGGAGCGGAGCCGCGCGCCTTCGAGAACCGGACCGTCCACGCAGACGTGGTAGGGTCCGAGGGCGCACGCATCGCACATGCCCAGCGCGCATTTCATGACCCGCTCCACCGACCCGAACGCCGGGATCCCGGCCCGGTCCGCTGAGGCCAGGACCTTGCGCATCATCGCCTCGGGTCCGCACGTCCAGACGACATCGAAGGGGCGCTCGCCGATCCACCGGTCCGACAGGTTCGTCACGTATCCATGCTCGCCGACCGATCCGTCGTCCGTGGCGAGGCCCACCTCGGCGCCCATCGACCGGAACCGCTGCTCGAACAGTATCTCCGGGCCGACCGTCGCGCCGAGGAGTGCGCTCACCGTGCCGCCCCGGGCGCGAACCTCCTCCGCGGCGGGGGCAAGGACGGCCGCCCCCGAGCCGCCGGCCACGATGAGGGGGCGACGGGCCGAGAGGTCGAACGCTCCTCCGTACGGTCCGCGGATCCCGAGGTGGTCGCCCGCCCCGATCGCCTGGATGGCGCGGCTCGTTGGGCCCATCACCTTGACCGTGATCCCCTTCGAAGGGCCGCAGTAGGAGAGGGACATCGGGATCTCGTCGTCCCCCGGTAACCAGACCATCACGAACTGCCCGGGCCGGGCCGGGGGGGCGAAGGGGAAGCGGAGCGTGACCGTACTGGGGGTCTCCTGGACGCGCTCGCTGACCCGGACGATCGTGCGCATCATCGGTGGGCGATCCCGACCGCCGCCTCGGCGCGGTCGAACCCGAGCTCGTCAAGAAGCGAGGAGAGCTCGGCGGCGATCCGAGCGAACACCTGGATCCCCCCGAACGCCACGGCGGTCCCTATCTCCACCGCCCGCGCCCCGGCCATGAGGTACTCGAGGGCGTCCTCTCCGGTCCGGATCCCCCCGACCCCGACGATCGGCAGCCCGATCTTCCCGTAGAGCTGCCAGACGCAGGCGAGGCCGACCGGCTTGATCGCGGGCCCGCTGAGGCCGCCGAGCCCATGGGAGAGGGTCGGCCGGCGGAGGCGGATGTCGACCGAGATCCCGCGGACGGTGTTAATCGCGCTGATCGCCGAGGCGCCGCCGCGCTCCGCGGCCCTCGCGAGGGCGACCGGGTCGGAAGTGTTCGGCGTGATCTTGACGAGGACCGGGAGCTTCACCCGCGCCCGGACCGCGCGGGTGACCGCCTCGACCTCGGTCGGGTCCTCGCCGAGG
>JASHSI010000137.1 GCA_030040915.1 Thermoplasmata archaeon
GACGCTCTTCGACCGTCCCCCGGGCTCCGGACGGTCGCCCGGCGGATCCCGAGCCCGGAACATCGGACCCCCCCCGTTGAGCCCCCGGAGGGGCGGTGGGCCGACCCGGTTCCCCGGCCCATCCGGCCGACCTTGGGCCGGGCACCGCCGTCGGGGATGGTCCACGGGCCCGGCGCACCGACCCGGCTCTGCGCCAACGGGTGGAACCCCTTCGGTGGCTTCGTCGCGCTCCGGGCGGGGCCGGTCTCGGGAAGAGCCGGGGATCCGTCGACCCGCCCGCGTGAACGCGGCGGGTGGCGCTCGCCGCAGGACCATTCTCCTTTGGCCCGGGGTCCCTCGGTCCCGTCCTTGGCTCGGTCGACCCCGAAGGTGTCTAACTAACATCGCCGAAAGGGCGGCGTTAAGTCGCCCGGCGCTGGTCTTCGGAGGATGATTCCCGGAGCTCCCTATCGAGTTCGGGTCCGTCCGCCGGCGGGAGCCCGCTGATGCTGCGCATCGCGATCCTCGTCGGGAGCACGCGTCCCGGCCGGAAGGCGGAATCGGTCGCGCGGTGGGTCGAGGGGATCGCCCGGGGTCGTACCGACGCCGAGTTCGAGATCGTGGACATCGCCGACTTCCACCTCCCCCTCCTGGACGAGCCCATTCCGGCGTCCGCGGGTCGCTACCAGAACCCGCATACCCACGCGTGGTCGGCGAAGATCCTGGGGTTCGACGGGTTCGTGTTCGTCACGCCGGAGTACAACCACAGCGTCCCGGCGGCGCTCAAGAATGCGATCGACTTCCTGCACGTCGAGTGGAACAACAAGGCCGCGGGCTTCGTGAGCTACGGGAGCGCCGGGGGGGTTCGCGCCGTGGAGCACCTCCGCCTCGTCCTGGCGGAGCTGCAGGTCGCCACCGTGCGCGCGCAGGTGCGACTATCGCTCCTCACCGATTTCGTGGAGATGCGGGAGCTCCGCCCCTCGGCCGCCCAGGCGGACGCCGTCCGGGCGATGCTGGACCAGGTGGTCAATTGGAGCCGGGCGATGAAGACTGTCCGTGAGGCCCCGAAGGGCGGATGAGGGTCCGCACGACGAGGCGGCACGGCTAACTGGCCTCCCGGCGTTCGGGAGCCGGTGGCGCCCGGGAGGATCGACGTCGCGTCCCTCGCCTCGCGGCCGGACCTCGCCCACCTCGAACTCGAACGACTTTCCGACCCGTTCGGCCCGTTCTTGGAGCACTTCGTGCGCGAGACTTGGAGGGCGGGCGGGGAGGTCCTCGCTCGGCCGGATCATGGCCCGGCGGAGGCCCTCCTTATCTCCGACCCGTCGGGTCCGATCGGGACGGTGTTCGCGCGGAGCGCAGGTCCGGCGCGCGCCCTCGCCGGCCTCCGTCCTCGATTGTCTCTCTTCTCCGAGATGGACCTCGGTGGTCCCGCTGAGCCGTTCGACGTCGTCGGCGCACGGCTCGCGATGGGGGAGCCGACTCCACCGCTGCGCCACGACGTTCAAGCCGCCGGCCCCGAGGACCAGCCCGAGGTGTACCGGCTCTGGCGCTCGGGGTTCGGACCGATCGAGGAACGGTGGTTCCAGGGTCTTCCGGCCCGGTCCGAGCGGACGTTCCTCGCCCGGGTCGGGGGCCGGACCGTTGGGGCCGCCGGTCTGCAACTCGTCGAGGGACATGCTCGGCTGCACTCCCTCGTCGTGGCCCCGGGGTACCGGGGAGTCGGGATAGGGACCGACCTCGTCCGGGCCCGCCTATGGTGGGCCGTGCGGTCGGGAGCCGTCGATGCGATCTCCGAGATCGCGCGCTCGAACCAAGCTTCCCGGGCCGCGTCCGAACGGGCCGGGTTGCGGCCCACCGGCCGGATGTTCTTCTTCGAGCGTACCGCGGCGCCGCGGGCGCCCTAGGTCCGAGGGGCGCCGCATTTCGGGCAGACCGTAGCGGTCGAGTCCATCAGCGTGCCGCAGTACCGACAGTTCACCTTCACCGTCTCGCGGAGGATGACCTGCGGGGCGGGACCGCCGGCCGATCCGAGCGCGACCGGCGGAGGAGCCCAGACCGGGCCACCCCCACCGGTCGGGCCCGAGTGTCTCGGGAGGCTCGGGTGGGAGCGGTTCCGGGCGACGACCACCACGGCGACGATGATGATCACGACCAGGATGACGAGCGCGATCCCAGCGTACAGCACGAACGTAGGGAACGCGGACGACGTGTTCGGACCGGTCGGGGGAGGAGGTCCCGCTTGGAGGGCGTAGGTGGTGCTCGTCACGCCAAGCGTGTCGGTGTAGGTGAACCCGTTGGCGCCGTTGCGGTCCTGCTCGGTGTAGGTGTAGCCGACGATGTAGCCGGTGGCCGGGTCGAAGTACTCCTTCCAGGTGTACGTGGCGGTGAACACCCCGTAGCTGTCGTTGCGCTGGTAGGATCCGGACCCGATCGCGTAGATCGTGACGGCGTAGCCGGTCGGCGACGTCGCGGCGGGCGAGCTCGTGGTGAGGCTCTCGACGGTCATCGGGGTGTTGAGGGCGTAGAAGCTCCCGCCGACGGGCAAGGAGTTGTTCATGTAGAACCAGACGTAGGGATTCGCGTAGCCCGTCTGGTTGTCGGTCCCCTGGACGTAATGGTACGTCGTGGCGGAGAAGGTGAAGTTGCCCGAGCTCGTGATCGTCGACGACTGGCCCTGGTTGTCGGCCCACGACTGGGTGTACTGGTAGTCGGCCGACTCGGTCCCGTTCGGAAGCACCCCGGTGACGCCGATGCTGCCGTCGATCGTCGTCTGGTCGGTGTAGCCGGTATAGTTCCCCACCCCGTCGTTGACGACGATCACCTCCTGGTAGTGGAACCCGTCCCCCGAATTGGGGACGTAATGCGCCGAGGACGCCGCGGCGCCGGCCGAGCCAAGGGCGAAGGCCGCGACGAGGAGCGGCGCGAGGGCGAGGTAGAGCGCGGCCCTCATCCGATGAACGCGCCGCCGAAGGCGTGGACGTGCCCCGGGTGCGCTCCCCCGATGCCGCTGAACGTCGAGTAGTACGCTCCGTGGCCGACGATGATCGGGACGAGGAAGAATCCCGGCCGACCGTACATGAACGAGACCGGACCGGCCCGTGCGGCCGCCGTCGGATCGAGCGCGTTGACGCTCGCGACCTGGACCCCGTGGACCGCCCGCACGGCGAGACAGATCAGGGCTGCCTGCGACATGGGGCCTGTCCGTCGACCGAGGATCTCGTAGGTCGTCTCGACGAGCCGGAGCGTCTCGCCCGCCTCGAGGATCGGGATCGAGGCGAGGATCGCCGCGCCGACGAGCGGGTACTCGAGATAGGCCCCGAGCCCCTTCGTGAGGACCGCGAGCTTCGGGCCGGCGCTCTCGGCCGGAAGGTCCGAGGTCGTAAGGAAGGCCGAGGAGAGCTCGAGGTCCTCCGAGGGGCCGTACCCCGACTGCGCGAACAGCCCGCGGAACGTGCCCATGCGGAGCTGGAGGTCGTCGCGCGGGCGGTTCACCACGGTGAGAAGGGCGGCGGCCTCGTACGAACCGGTGACGCTCAAGAACGTCTTCAGGTCCGCTGTGGCGAACGTGCCGTCCGCCCGCTGGCCCGCGAGGAGGATCGCCGAGACGCCGAGGGACGACTCCTTCGGCACCCCGGCCTTTCGGACGTCCTTCTGGATCTGGGCGAGGTCGGCGAGGGTCGCGTCGAGCGGGCGGGAGAGCGCCGCCAGAAGCTCGGCGGCCATCAGCCGGTTCTCCTCGTTGGAGGTCAAGGAGCCGAGCCGACCGTACGCGGCGAGGAACGCGGTCCCCGATGCCTTCGGGTCCGCCGGGAGCTTCGCAAGGCCGATCGCGATCGCCCAGACGTAGGAAGGGTCGGCCGCGCCGAGCGACCCTCGGACGCCCCCCGCGATGTCGGCGGAGCGCGCGGCGATCGAATCGAGCTCGTTCAGGGTCCCCTGGGTCTGCGTCCAGTACGCTCCGAAGTCGAGGTCGGAGACCCGGTACAGGCGGTACTGGAGGTCGCGCAGGGCGACCGTCCCCGAGCCCGTGAGACCGATGTACTGCCCGTTGTACGGGCTCATCGTCTGGAGGAGCGCGCTCTTGGCGACGAGCGCGTTGAACGCGGCGATGTCCTTCGTCATCGCGTCCGTCGCGCCGGCGAGGGAGGATTTGTCCTGCGCCTCTTGGGCCTCTTCGGCCTGCTTCTTCTCCCCTCCCTCGAGGTGGAAGAGGAAGGAGTGCGTCTTCGCCTCGTCGGCTTGGACGGCCCGGGCGATCTCGCCGTACTTCGCTTGTTCCTTGGCGATCTCCGACTGGGCGGTCGCCATCCGACCGACCTCGTCGGTCATCGCCTGGAATTCGGTCGTCCCCTGCACGACCACGATCCCGGCCTGCTGCAGGGCCGCGAGATCGCCCGGGGCGAGCCGGGAGGAGACGCTCTTCCGACCGACCTGGTCGAGGAAGGAGGCGACGTCCGAGCAGTTCGCCATGCTATCGGTCGACCAGCGGGAACTCGATATTTAGGGGTTCCTCGTCGCATGCGTTCCGGATCACGAGTTCCGCCCCGCCGGCTGCCTCGCGGAGCCTCAGGAACGGATCCGGTCGGATCGCCTCGCGAACGATCAGTTCGAAATGCGCTTTGCGGGGGCCGGCCGCGCCGAATCGCCCGCGGCGCTCCTCGTCGATCTGCTCGAACGCGAACATGAACTCGTAGAGCGAGCGGAATATCTGATCCTCCATCCGGGTGCGCAGGTCGATCCGATCGATCGGGACCTCCTCGATCCCCTCGAGATCAACGAAGAAGGCGGTGCCATCCGGCGCGATCACCGCATCCTTGTCGAGCCACACGTCGTGGAACTCGAGCGCCCGGAAGCGGTCCGGGTCGGAGCCACGTCGCAGCGTCCGTGGGATGAGGGTCATCATCGCGAGCGCCGAACGCACGAAGTGCACCTCGAAGGCGACCGCCTGCTCGTGGGTGCGCACCCCGAACCGGTCGAACACGTAGGAGGCGCTCCCGCCGAGCGTCTGCTTGGAGTGGAAGTAGACCCGGACGTTCGAGGGAACGAGGCGGACCTCCTGGACGTACCGTCCCCGGAACCTCCGGTACCAGTGCAGGGAGCGGAGCCGGTCCTCGAGCGCGGGCGGGAAGAAGCAGATGTGCACCAGCGGGGCGATCCGGAAGCCGGCGATCGAGGTCGGGTCGGCCCGCTCCGAGACCTTGAGCGCGTTCTCGGCGAACGTGAGACCCTGGCCCCCGTAGGGCGATCCCCTCAGCCAGAGCTCGCCCGTGATCAGGCGGTCCGGGCCGGGGCCCCGGGCCCGCATGAGGCGGTCCCGGACGGCCGGGTCCGTCGCCGCCTCGGCCCCCGAGAAGCGGTCGAGCGCATGCAGCGTGAACGGCTCGACGGTCGAACCGATTCCCTTGATCGAGAGGTAGAACGGGAGGCCGTCGTAGGAGGCGATCGGTCGGGGATCGATCGCCCCGCGGTTGTCGTCCTCGAGGAACGATCGGGTGCCGGTCGGCTCCCCGTCCATGAGCTCGGTCACCGGGGATGGCAGGAAGATCTGGGCGATCGACCCCAGGTCCACCCCCTCGAACCGGCGGTTCGTGACGTGTCGGGCCGCGTAGGAGGAGAGCGTGACCCGCGTGCCGGCGAGCGCCGGCCCTTCTTCGAGGCCCAACATCGAACGGGGCTAGTCCCGCGAGAACGCTCGGGGCGGATATGCCTCTCGAAGAGGGCACGGTCCCGAACGCGACGCCGTCGGAGACGTCTGTGGGCCCTGGGCTCCTAACCGGGCGAGGACCGCGAGCGGTCGCGGCCGAGCTCGTTGATGGCGCGGGTGTCGACGGTCCTCGACGGCGCGCCGGACCGGACGATCGCGATCATCGCCCGGCCCACCGTCTCGGTATCCGTCATCGAGCGGGGCGAGAGGGCGTAGGCGAGCCAGAGGATCGGGGAGAGGAGAAGGTAGGCGACGCGGTACGATCGCGTCTTCGATCGGGCGCCGTGCCGGGGGAGGATCGCCCCGGGCCGGAACATGTACGCCCGGTGGAACGGGAGCCGAAAGAGCGCGTTCTCGGTGGCGCCCTTCACCCGGGCCCACATCGCTCGGCCCTTTTCCGTCGAGTCCGTCCCGGCCCCGGAGACGTAGACGAACGCGAGCCCGGGGTCCCACGCCGCGAGGCGCTCGGCGACCCGCAACGTGAGGTCGTAGGTCACTCGGCGGAACTCCGACTCGCTCTTCCCGACCGACGAGGTGCCGAGGCAGAAGAAGCACGCATCGAACCCGGTGAGCACCGTCCGGCGGCCGTCGAGGTCGGTGACGTCCGGGAGCGTGATCTCGACGAGCTTCTCCGCCCGGAACCCGAGGGGATTTCGCCCGATCGACACGACCTGCTCGACCCCGGGGTCCTCGAGGCACTCCCGCAGGACCCCCTGGCCGACCATGCCGCTGCCCCCGAACAGGAGGACCTTCACCGACGGACCCTCCCGACCGGTGGCCCACGTCTCGATCCGGACCGGGGGAACGAGCCCTCGCTCAATGCTGAGGCGCCCCGCAGTTGGGGCAGTGAGAATCCCCTTCCACCATCAGCGAGCCGCAGTAGCGGCACGGAACCTTGACGAGGACGCGCACGGCCGAGGCCCCCGCCGCGGCGGTGATCGCGGAGCGACGGGCCCGCTGCGCCTCGATCTCCTTCTCCACCCGCTCCCGCCGGCCCTGCCAGGCCGCGCGTCCCCCCGGGATGGCCGCCGCGATCTCGGCGGAGACGCCGTCCGGGTCGGCGAGCAGGAAGCGGGAGGTGTTCTCGGCCAGGCCCTCCGACCCGGAGAGCTCGAGGACCCGATGCGCCACGACCTTCGGGGGGGCCAGCTCGAAAAGGAAGAACGTCCTTCCCTCCCGCCACCCCGAGGAGGCGAGGCCGAAGAGGCGCGGCTGGTGCCATACGGAGACCACGCGCAGGTTCGTGAGGACGAGGAAGCCGAAGCGGACCCGCCAGGCCCGCTCGACCTGTTCGCCGTCGAGCGGGGAGATCGCGAGCGCCGCTCCCGGGTCGAGCGGGTCCGGCTTCGTCACCTCGTCGGGCCCTACGAGCAGCCGAGGTGCGTTCACGGTGCCTTCGCCGTGGGGAGGCGAAGCGGACTGCTAAACCGTTTCGCACGGATCGCGTCGACCTCGTCGGGAGCGGGGATCGGTCCAGCGGACCGTCTCGTCGCTCGACATGCTGCGGAACGTCGGATCCTCCGCGAGGTTCAGGGCGGTTTCCGCCAGCGGGCCCGCCAGACGATCCCGAACGACCCGATTCCCGCGACCGCGGCGAGCCCCGCGATCCCGAGCCAGAACCACGCGGGGGCCGGGGCGGTGGTGCTCGTGGCGGTCGCCTTTCCCCCTCCGGGGGAGGATCCGGAGCTACCCGGGGCGCTGACCGTCACGGTGAGGGTCGAGTGGGCGCTCGTGCCGAACGAGTCGTTCGCCCAGACCTGGACGGTGAACGTCCCGCTCGCCGCGAACGTGTGCTCCGGCGCGGGCGAGGCGCTCGACGGGCTCCCATCGCCGAACGCCCAGACGAACTGGAACGGGGCGGCCCGCCCGATACGTTCGCGTAGAACCCCACTGGGCTCCCCGCGTGCGGTGTGACCTGGGTCGCCCCGAGGGAGACGGCCGGATCCGGCGCCACCGTCACTTCGGTCGAGGCCGTCGCGCGGACGCCGTCGTGGTCGGTCACGGTCACGGTGGCCCGGTAGGTCCCGGGAGCCGAGTAGGCGTGCGAGCCGTTCGCCCCGCTCGACGTCCCCCCGTCCCCGAACGACCAGGAGAAGTTGTAGGGAGGGAGCCCCGGCGACGTGAGAGAGCTCGAGAAGGCGACGCTCGTCCCTGGATCGACGGCGGACGGGGTCGCGTTCGCGCGGAGCGCCGGGGCCCCGGCGACGGTGATGGTCTCCGTGTAGAGGCTCGCTGTCTCGGCTCCGACCGCGTCGGTCAGGGTGGCGGTCACGTCGAACGTGCCGGCGTGCGAGAACCGATGATCGATCGCGAGGCTCGAGGCCGACCCGGAGACGGTGCCGTAGCTCCCGTCCCCGAAGTTGAAGTCGACCGTGTAGGGGGCCGTGCCATAGTACGCCGCCGCGGTGAAGCCCACCGATTGCCCGATCTCGGCGGCCGTTCCGTTCGATCCGGTCTCGAGGAGCGGCGGGAGCTC
>JASHSI010000138.1 GCA_030040915.1 Thermoplasmata archaeon
GACGTTCGCGGTCCGGTGGCGGATCCACTGGCGGGCGACGTAGATGGGGAGCCGGACCAGGAACTTCAGCTCGACCATCTCGAACGGCGTGGTGTGCCGATGGCGCATCAGGTAGCGGATGAGGCCGTGATCGTCGCGGACGCTCTTCGTCCCCTTCCCGTAGGAGACCCGCGCCGCCTGCACGATCGCCGCGTCCCCGCCCATGTAGTCCACGAGCACGACGTAGCCGTGGGTGAGGACCGGGTGCTTCACCCCGATCCGACGGTCGGCCTCCGCGACCGAGAGACGCTCCATCGGGCCGTCGCCGTCCATCGGCGCCCGGAGCCGGACTCCCGCCTTAAACGTGGGGGGTGCGAGCGTCCCAGCGGCGAGGCGCGGAACGGGTCCGGGCCGGGTTCCCGCGGCGGTCGATCCCAGCCCCTCGAGCGGCGGCGTCCCCGTGCGGGCAACCGTTTTGGGTAGGGGCCCATCCGTCCGCCGAGGAGACCGATGACCCGCTACTTCGTGGGCGTGGCCTGGCCGTACGCCAACGGCCCCTTCCACATCGGCCACCTCGCCGGCGCCTACCTCCCCGGGGACGCCTTCGCCCGGTTCCATCGGCTGCGGGGCGACGAGGTCCTGATGGTCTCGGGCTCCGACATGCACGGCACCCCGATTCTCGTCCGGGCCGAGAAGGAGGGGACGACGCCGGAGGCGATCGCCCGGCGCTACGACGCGATCAACCGGCAGTCGTTCGAGCGCCTCGGCTTCTCGTTCGACCGGTTCACCGACACGCGCACGCTCGTCCACGAGCGCACCGTCCAGGACCTCTTCCTCCGGCTCCTGACGAACGGGTTCGTCGGGCGGCGGACCGAGCCGAACGCCTACTGCCCGAAGCACCAACGCTTCCTCCCCGACCGCTATGTCGTCGGGACCTGCCCGCACTGCGGCTTCGACCAGGCCCGGGGGGACGAGTGCGAGAACTGCGGCCGCGCGCTCGAGTCGGGGACGCTCGGTTCACCGAGGTGCAGCCTGTGCGCCACCCCGGCCGAGCGGCGCGACTCCGAGCACTTCTATCTGCTCCTCGACCGCCTTGCCGAGCCGATCGGCAGCTACGTCCAGGCCCAGACCCACTGGCGCCCGAGCGTGGCGAAGGTCGCGGCGAACTTCCTCGCCGAGGGGCTCCACCCGACCCCGATCACCCGGGACCTCGACTGGGGGATCCCGATCCCGCTCGAGGGGTACGAGGGGAAGCGGTTCTACGTCTGGTTCGACGCGCTGATCGGCTACCTCTCCGCCTCGAAGGAGTGGGCGATCCGCGCCGGCCGCCCCGAGGCGTGGCAGCGGTACTGGGACCCCCGCGAGCAGGTCCGCCACTACTACTTCATCGGGAAGGACAACACCTTCCACCACGCCCTGCTCTGGCCCGGGATCCTCCTCGGGGCGAAGGAGCTCCCCCTCCCGTACGACGTCCCGGCGAACGAGTGGCTCGTCCTCGGCGGGCGCAAGCTCGCGAAGTCCGGGCCGACCACGAGCGAGGCGTTCATCCCGAACCTCCTCGAGCGCTACTCCCCCGACCACATCCGGTTCTACGCGGCGCTCCTCGCCCCCCAGAACCACGACACCGAGTTCGACCCGGAGGAGTTCGAACGGCTGTACGACGAGGTCCTAGCGAACCAGATAGGGAACCTCGCGCAGCGCCTGCTGTCCATCGTCCGGGACCGGCTGAACGGCCGGATCCCGGCCCCGCCGGACGCGGGGGCGGTCATCGCGCCCGACGGCATCGGGGAGTCGATCCGGCGCGCCCACGAGGCGATCGGGAACGCCTTCGAGAGGGTGCAACTGAAGGAAGCGCTCGAGCTCGCCCTCGCCGAGATCCGGGCGGAGAACCGCCGCTTCCACGAGGCGAAGCCGTGGGCCGCCACCGAGGCGGACCGGGCCCGCGCGGTCTACGAGGGGGCCTGGCTCCTCGAGGCGGCCTCGACCTGGCTCTCGCCGTTCATCCCGTTCTCGATGTCGGAGCTACGGAAGATGCTCGGGCTCGAGGGGGCGGCGGGCCCGGGCGAATGGGACCGAGCGCTCACCCCCCCGGAACCGGGCCGCGTCATCGGCGAGGTCCGCCCCCTCTTCCCGAGGGCGGAGCGGACGACCGCCCCGCCGCCCGCGGCCGGTGGGTCCACTTCGGCCCAGGTCGCGGGGGCCCCGGTCCCGCTCGACATCCGCGTCGCGCGGATCGAGTCGGCCGAGGTCCACCCCTCCGCCGACCGCCTGCTTGTGCTGCGGGTCGACGCCGGCGAGGGTCGGATCCGATCGGTGGTCGCCGGACTCAGGGCGTACTACACCCCGTCCGAGCTCACAGGGCGCCGGATCGCCCTCCTCGCGAACCTCGCGGCGCGGAGGATCCGCTCCGTGGAGAGCGAGGGGATGGTCCTCGCGGCCGAATCGGGGGAGCGAGTAGGGCTGCTCGAACCTCCCGAGGGGGTCGCCATCGGGAGCCGCTTGGAGGGGGTCGCACCCCTCGCCGGCCCGATCTCGATCGAGACGTTCTCCTCGGTGGAGCTCCGGGTCGGGTGGATCGGCCCCGGCGGATCGGAGGGCCATAGCCTTGTGGACGCGGGCGACCGATCGCTCGAGGTCTCCGGGAGCTGGCCCGAAGGCTCGCTCGTCGTGGTCCGGATCGATGCCAGCGGGGCGGGTTCGGTCGTCGCGTTCGGGCCATCGAAGGCGCTGGGGGCGGCGCCGGGCACCCGACCGGGGGCGAAGGTCCGGTAGGGCCCTCCATGCGACTCGACCTCCACGTCCACAGCGTGCGCTCCCCGGATTCGGCCCTCGCCCTCCCCGAGATCGTCGACGCCCTCGGTCCGGCCGGTCTCCAGGGGTTCGCCCTCACCGATCACAACACCGTCGCCGGGCATGACGGGCTCGCGAAGCTCCAGGACCGGTACCCGCGCTATCGGTTCATCCCCGGGGTCGAGGTGTCGACCCGCGAGGGCCACCTGCTCGTCTACGGAACGAGCGAACTCCCCCCGGTTCACCGGCCGCTCGCCGAGACCCTCGAGTGGACTCGCGCGCGGGGCCTCGTGACGGTCCTCGCGCACCCGCTGCGTTGGACGCACGGCGTCGGGGCCCGCCTCGCCGCCGCCGCCTCGGTCTCCGGCGTGGAAGCGATGAACGGGCACAACCGCGAGGTGGCGAACGCCCGGGCGAGCCTCCTCGCCTCGAGCCGGGGAATCGCGGAGACGGGGGGCAGCGACGCCCACCTCCCCGGCGAGGTCGGCCGCGCGTTCACGGAGTTCCCCGAGGAGGCGGAGACCGTCGAGGAGCTCTTGGCGACGATCGCCCAGCACCGGTGTCGGGGGGCCGGCCGGTCCTCGAATCCGTCCGAGACGGCCCGGATCGCCCTGCGGAGCGCGTGGTTGCGCGCCCGGCGCGGCTTCCGCCGGATGTAGTCTCGGTCCTCCGATCCCCGTCGCGGGGCCGAAAATTTCTACCATCCTAATTCTTAGGACCCACTTTATATCGGGACCCCGGGTGGCTCGGTCATGGAGACACTCCAGCGGCTGACCCGGCGGCAGGTGGACACCCTGCGGGCCATCCGGGCCCACGAGTCGCTCGAACGGGGCGCCGCCCTCAAGGAGATCGCCGACGACCTCGCGATGACCCCTCCCTCCGCCCTCGGCCATCTGACCCCGCTCGAGGAGCTCCGCCTCGTCAGCCGCCACCGCGGCAAGAGCCGACTGACCGAGAAGGGACGGACCACGCTCGTGGAGTACCAACGCCACCACCGCGTGGCCGAGACGCTGTTCGGCCAGCTCGGGCTCGCGCCGTCCGAGTCGTGCACCGCCGCCCGCGAGATCGACCTCGCGATCTCCCACCGGACGGTCGAGGAGATCTGCCGGGCCCAACGGCATCCCGCGGCGTGCCCCCACGGCCAGCCGATCGCCCCCTGTTCGGACCGAAGGGGGGCCGGCGCACCATGAGCATACCAGGAAGCGGCGCACCGGACGTGAACCCGCCCGACCCGAACGCCGCCGGCCCGGGAGGATCCCCCGGTATCCCCCGCTCGAGCCTTCCCCGGAGAGCGGCCCCTCGGGGCATGTGGACCATCGTGGCGATCGTTGCGATCGTCGCCGTCGTGGGAAGCGCGGTCGCCTACGAGGTCGTGACGAGCGGCGGATCGAGCGACCCCTGCTCCGCGTTCACGGCCCAACAGCTCGGGGCCGACCCCACGCCCGGGACCGTCACCGGGAACACGACCCCGAACTACGCCAACGCGACGACGTTGACGAACGGGCCCCTCCAGACCGTGCCCGTCGGGCA
>JASHSI010000139.1 GCA_030040915.1 Thermoplasmata archaeon
GCGCGACGTAGAACGGGACGAGACGGAGCGTGCACCGACCCCCCTCGACCCCGGCGACCGCTTCCGCGTCGACGCGGGTGAGCCGGGGACGGACCGAGCGCTCTCCCTCAGGGAACACCTGCGCCGGGGCCTCGATGGTGTCGGTGGACCTCGACTCGGCCTCGGTGGGGAGACGCTCGGGCCCCGGGAGGAGGAGCTCGCCGAGCGCGGGCCCGATCGAGCTCGGGTCGAGCACCTCCATCCCCCGGCCCGACGCGATCTCCCGGGCGACGGGGCCGGGCTCCTCGGCGTAGACGAGCGTCCGGTGGATCCACCCCTTCGGGAGCTCCTCCTCGGCCTCGGCGGGGGAACGCGGCCCGTCGACGAGCACGACGGCCCTTCGGTCCGAGGCGCGGAGCGCGACGAGCCCGACCGAGCGGTCCTCGAGCCGGTAGCCGGCCGCCTCCAGGAGGCGGCGCAGGACGGCCCCGTTCCCCCCGGCCGAGGAAGCCATCGGGCGGCGAGGGAACGGCCGGGTTATCTGACTATCGAGGCGCCCGACGGGCGTCGGTGCCCCACCCCGCCGGGATATGCTCATAACCCGCGTCCGGTAGGAAGCTCCGCCGATGGGGGAGGCGATCACCCTCCGGGTCGCGGAGGCGTTCCAGCAGGACATCGGGCTCGGCACCGCCCGGCTCGATGTCGGGACGCGGCAGCGCCTCAAGGTCGGGGTCGGCGACATCGTCGAGATCAAGGGGCGGAAGACGACCGCCGCGGTCGTGAACCGGGCCCAGCAGGAGGACGAGGGGAAGAGCCTCGTCCGGGTCGAGGCGGTGGTCCGACGGAACGCCGGCGTGAGCATCGGCGACCGCGTGGTCGTCCAGCGGATCGACTGCCCGATCGCCGAGGCGATCACGATCGCCCCGATCTACTCCGGCTCGGCGAAGATGGACCTCGGACCCGGCCTCGAGGCGTTCGTGTCGAAGGCGCTCTCCCGCCGACCGTTCGTCCGCGGGGACGTCTTCGTGATCCCCGGGGTCTTCCTCATGGGCGGCTCGCTGCCGTTCATGGTCGTCTCGACGAACCCGAAGGGGACGGTGCAGGTCGGCCCGACCACGCTCATCACGATCAAGGACGAGACGGTCACCGAGACCGAGGTCTCCGCCCCGCGGGTCTCCTACGAGGACATCGGGGGCCTCAAGGAGAAGCTCGGGCGCGTGCGGGAGATGATCGAGCTCCCGCTCAAGCACCCCGAGCTGTTCGACCGGCTCGCGATCTCCCCCCCCAAGGGGGTCCTCCTCTACGGGCCTCCCGGGACGGGGAAGACCCTGATCGCCAAGGCCGTCGCGAACGAGGCGGGAGCGCACTTCCTCGGCATCCAGGGCCCGGAGATCATCTCGAAGTACTACGGGGAGAGCGAGAAGGAGCTCCGCGAGAAGTTCGAGGAGGCGGAGAAGAACGCCCCGTCGGTGATCTTCATCGACGAGCTCGACTCGATCGCCCCGCGGCGGGACGAGGTCGTCGGGGAGGTGGAGCGTCGGGTCGTCGCCCAGCTCCTGACCCTGATGGACGGGCTCTCTGGACGGGGGAACGTCATCGTGATCGCCGCGACGAACCGGGAGGAGGCGATCGACCCCGCGCTCCGCCGCCCCGGCCGGTTCGACCGGGAGATCGAGATCGGGGTGCCGACCCTCGCCGGCCGGCTCGAGATCCTACAGATCCACACGCGCGGGATGCCGATCGAGGGTTCCGAGAAGGAGCGGGAGCGCATCCTCAAGGAGCTCGCCGCCGCGAGCCACGGGTTTGTCGGCGCCGACCTCTCGGCGCTCGCCCGCGAAGCGGCGATGCGGGCGCTGCGCCGCTACCTTCCCGAGATCGACTTCGACAAGCCGATCCCGCTCTCGCTGCTCGAGCGGATGAAGGTCACCGACCGGGACTTCCGGGAGGCGTTGAAGCAGATCGAGCCGTCGAGCTTGCGCGACGTGGCGATCGAGATCCCGACGACCCGGTGGGAGGAGGTCGGCGGGCTCGAGAGCGTCAAGCAGGCGCTCCGCGAGGCGGTCGAGCTCCCGTTCCGGAACCCGACCGCCTATCGCCACCTCGGGATCGAGCCGCCGAGGGGGATTCTCCTCTACGGGCCGCCGGGCGTCGGGAAGACCCTCCTCGCGAAGGCGGCCGCCACGGAGAGCCAGGCGAACTTCATCTCGATCAAGGGCCCCGAGATCATGAGCAAGTGGGTCGGGGACTCCGAGAAGGCGATCCGGGTGATCTTCAAGAAGGCCCGCCAGGCGTCACCCGCCATCGTCTTCATTGACGAGATCGACTCGATCGCGCCCCGGCGAGGCCTCCAGACCTCGAGCGGGGTGACCGAGCGGATCGTCAACCAGCTCCTCACCTCGATCGATGGGCTCGAGGCGCTCGAGCGGGTCGTCGTCCTCGCCGCGACGAACCGACCGGACATCCTCGACGAGGCGCTCCTGCGGACCGGCCGGTTCGACCGGCTCCTCTTCGTGGGTCCGCCGGACGCCGCCGGCCGGGTCGAGGTCCTCAAGGTCCACACGCGCGAGATGCCGCTCGAGGGGGTCGACCTCGCCGAGATCGCCGAGCGCACGGAGGGGTACGTCGGCTCGGACCTCGCGGCGCTCTGCCGGGAGGCCGGGCTTGTGGCGATCCGCGAGAACCCGAAGGCCCAGAAGGTGACCCGGGCCCACTTCGAGGCGGCGCTCAAGCTCACCCGGCCGTCGACCGATCCGGAGTCGCTCAAGTTCTACGAGGAGTTCGCCCGGCAGATGCTCCGGGAACGCCTCGCGCGACGCCGGGAAGAGACCGCGCTGACCATCTACCGATAGGCGGGCAGGCCGCTTCGGCAAGCATTAAGTACTGAGGCCAAGTTGCGCGCCGAGTCCCCCGATAGGGGGACTCGAAAGAGCGGAGAAGTGAGAAACGATGGGCACAGCGGTACCGCGGGCCGCCCTGCTGGCCACGGTCGCATTGCTGCTACTGAGCGTACTAGCAGCGATCGGCCCGGCGCAGGCGAGCACGCCGACGACCTATACCCTACTGGGGTACGTCGAAGGACCGGGCGGAGCGAGCGCGCCGCCCGTCCCGGCGGGGGTCAGCGTGGTACTGACGAGCTCGGCGACCCAGCAGACCTACTCCGCGGTGACCTACGGCAGCGGCCAGTTCTGCTTCAGCTCGAACACGGGCTCTTCTGGGGTCCCATCAGGTTGCGCGGACGCCCCCGGCCTCACGCCGGGCTGGTGGCAGGTCTCGGTCCCTCCGCAGACCCACGTCGCCCTGACCGACATTCCCGGCCAGTTCGTGGTCCTGCCGCAGAACCAGACCTCCCCGTACGCCTACTTCAACTCGACCGACCTCACGAGCGGCAGCTTCACGACGGCGGTCTCGGGCGTCACGGTGAACGAGGAGAACGTCACCATCAACGGGACGGTCTACAAGAGCGGCGAGCCGTTCCACGGGGCGGACGTCGAGGTCCTCTCCCCGACCTTCAACGGATTCGTCCTCGCCAACAACACGACCACGGACATCAACAACGCGACCGAGCACCTCCATCCGGGCTACTACTCGCTCGTCGTACCGTGGGGGACGTGGATCCTCGAGACGATCATCCCCGGTGCGGTGAACTACACGAACGAACAGTTGATCACGATCGACGCGAGCGACGCCCCGGTGGGGAACCTGAACTACACGGTGAGCCCGAACGTCGTCCCGGGAAAGAGCTTCGATACCTGGGGGTACGCCTACCTCGCCTCGAAGCCGTCCTCGCGCGATCTGGCGAACGGCTACGTGACGTTGTTCAACCTGACCTCGGGTTCCATCACGAGCGTACCGGTCCTCGGCGGCTACTTCGATATCGGCACCCCGGGCGCGGGTGACTACGAGGTCTGCGTCGCCACGGTCGGCTACACCACCGGCTGCTTCGCCGACTCACCGACGGTCTCGAACCCGACGAACAGCTCCCCGAAGTCGATCTACGTCTCGGCGACGAGCCCGCCGGCGAACTACACGACGACCCTCAACTGGTCGAACGGATTCAACCGGCTCAACGTCACCACGGTCGCCGACCTCGGGAACGACGCGACCTTCCCCCAGCTTCCGAACGCCACGATCGGTCAGCTCTGGGCCCAACTCGGACTCGACTGGAACCACAGCCTCTCCTTCCCCGCCTCCGACTGGGCGAGCGTCGCGAATTGGATCGACGAACAAGGGCCGTTCTTCGCGGCCGGTCAGGCGAGCACGACGGTGAACGGCACGGGGTACGGCCAGCCGACGAACTACACCTTCGCGGATTCGACAACGTGTACCTCCGGTTCCTGCGGGCCCTCGAGCGCGGCCACGGCGATGCTCCGGTGGTCTCAGTACTACAACCTCACCACGTCGGTCGGGGCGAGCCTGAAGCAGTACTCGATCAGCCTGAACTTCCGCCACCCGGTGACCCCGGAGTCGTTCAACTACACGATCGTCCTCCCGAAGGGCTACGTCCTCGCCGCCGGGGCCGGAAGCGCCATCGGCGCGCCGTCCTACCTCGTTCCAGAGGGACCCGGCGGGACTTGGACGAAGTTCACCATCGTCAGCAAGCCGGCGAGCTCCCCGTCGAGCACGTTCGCCTTCACGGTCGTGCGCAACGGGACGATCACCGCGTCGGTGAACGTCTCGGCCGACGAGTTCACCTGGTCGACCCACAACGTCCTCAACGAGAGCCGGGGGAACTACACCGCCGTCGCGGGCGTCGGGGAGAACCTTACGTTCTCGGGCGCGAACTCGACGTTCCCCGCTGGGACGAACGCGACGAGCTTCGCTTGGAACTTCGGGGACGGGGCGACCAATACGACCCCGAACGCCACCACGAACCACACCTACCACGCACCCGGAGAGTACGCGGGGAGCCTGACCGTCACCTCGTCGGGACAAGCGAAGAGCACCGTGCCGTTCTGGATCTACGTCGGCAAGACCGCGCCGACCGCCGTCATCACCGTGAACGACACGAAGGTGCAGACCGCATCGAACGGGGTCAAGTACATCATCGTAAACTGGTCTGCGGCGTTACAGTTCAACGCCTCGATGAGCACGTCCCCGGTGGCGAGTGGGTCGTCCTTGGGGGGGATCAGCGTGGCCGAGTGGAACATCACCGACACCTCGTCCCAGGACTGGAACTTCAGTTGGGCGAACGCGGAGAACCCGGCCTCCAACCTGACCACGACGTTCGACGGGCAGGGGGTCTACATCACCCAAGGGCTCGCGAACGGGACGCCGATCCCCGGCACGTTCTACGGCTGGCAGTACAACGTGACCCTCACGGTCTGGGGGTACGGCGGGGTCAACGCCACCACCCTGATGGTCGTTCTGGTGAAGGACACGGAAAAGCCCCTTCCCGTGATCACGATCAAGAACGGGGCCGGTGGCGTCGCTCCGGCGTCCGGCCTCGTGGAGGCGGCGAACTTCACGGCCCTCGCCGTCCTTTACGCGACGAACTCGAGCGACCCCCACAACGGCTCGATCGTGAAGTACCACTGGCAGATCACGAACTCGGGGAACGACTCGGTCAACGAGACCTACGTGAGGACGCCGGCGGCGCCAAGCTACACCCTCCCGGCCGGGATTCCGGTATGGCTCGCGCCCCAACAGAAGGCGTACACGATCAACCTGACCGTCACGGATCGCGCCGGTAATACCGCCTACGTGACCCAGTCCCTTACGGTCGCGGTCAATCTGACGACCCGTCCCGTCGTCGCCGTCAGCAACCTGACCGCACCGAACTCGATGACCGACGGGGACTCCTACACGATCACGGTGAACGTCACGAACATCGGCGGCTCGAACTCGACGGCCGAGGGGACCCAGGTCCGCTTCTACCTGTTGCCCCCGTCGGGGAGCGGGGCGCAGATCGACATCGCGAGCTCGCCCGCTTCGACCCAGTTCTACGAGTGGACGAACAACACGACGCGCGCCAGCACCGCGAACGCGACCGGGTCGGTGAACATCGTCTGGAACACGACCTATCAGGCCGTGATCCACTTCACCCCGTCCCGGACCGGTACGTGGGACATCTGGGTGAACGCGACCGCCACGAACGAGTTCGTTCCCGACTACACGGCCGCGCAGAACCAGGCGCACGTCCAGGCGACGCTGAACCAGAGCCCATCCGTGGGCTACGAGGAGGATGCCGCGATCGTGGTGGTGATCGTGGCGGTCCTGGTCGTGATCTACCTCGTGGTCGTCAAGAAGGTCGGCCGTGGCGGGCGGCTCCGCTCGGGCAGTTCCTCCTCGAGCAAGTCGAGCTCCTCGGGGAGCTCCAGTAAGCTCGAGCGGGGCTCCAAGAAGGACGAGGACGACGACGACGAGTAGGTGGGCCAGCGCCACTGGCCCCGCGCGCCCCTAACCGCCGGGGTCTAGCGGGGGCGCCACC
>JASHSI010000140.1 GCA_030040915.1 Thermoplasmata archaeon
CCACCGCCTGCAGGTGATATCCCTCATGCAACGAACGAACAAGCCGTGGATCGTCGTGGCGTTGGCGCTGGTGACCGTGCTCTCCTCGGCCGGGCTGGCCGCCGCCTCCACCCCGCGCACGGATGCGACCGCGCGCTCCTCGGGAGCGCTCGACGTCGTCACGATCTGGGCGAACGGCACGGTCACCCCGGCGACCGCACCGATCACCAAGTCGGGTAGCACGTACACCCTCACGAGCGATCTGAACGGCTCCCTCGTCGTCCTGGCGAGCGGCGTGACGGTCGACGGGGCCGACCACCTCGTGAACTACACGGGCGCCGGGAACGGGGCGGCGGTATCGCTCCTCAACACCTCGGGGGACACCGTGGAGCAGTTCCGGTCCGCCAACGCCTCGGTCGGCATCCTCGCGAACAACACGACCTCCGCCGCGATCCTCGAGAACCCGGTTTCCGGTGCGAACTTCTCGGTGGAGGTCCTCGGCTCGACGGGGACCACGATCACCGGGAACGGGGCCGTGAACAGCTCGACCGCTGGGGTGGGCATCGGGATCGGGTATTGCACCGACGTGCTCGCCACGGACAACCAGGGCGGCGGCGACGAGATCGGGCTCGAGGTCTGGAACTCGAGCGAGGTCACGCTCGACGCCAACGACGCGAACCACACCCACTACGATGGGATACTGGTCCTCGGATCGGACGACGTGGTCGCGGACCGCGACCAACTTGACGGGGCGCGCGCGGGGCTGGTCAGCGACTTCGCCATGTACGTGACGCAGTCCTCCGGGGTCAGTGCGAGCGACGACAATGGGAACGGCACCCCGGACGGCTTCTACGCGGATGACTCGCAGGACGTCGCGTTCGTGGACGACAACGCCTCCTTCTCCTATGAAGGGTTCTGGTTCTACCAGGTAACGAACGGCCTCGTCTCGGGCGACACCGCGTTCGAGTCCTACGCCGCTATCGGGACCGAGTACGGGGCGAACATCAGCATCCTCGACAACTCCGCGGCCTCGGCCGGTCTGGCCATCCAGGTCGAGTACGTCAACGGCGTCGTGGCCACGGGCAACGACGCGCCTGGATCCACGAACGAGGGCTTCGGCGCCCAGTACAGCGCGAACGTGACGGTTGACGACAACGACCTTGCCCTGGCCGGGGATATCGCGGTCGACCTCGACGAGTCGTCGGCCGTGTCGATCACGGGCAACAACCTCTCCGCCTTCGCCACGTACGGGGTCACGGACTACGATTCGCTCGGTCCGGTGACGGTTACCGGCAACAACATCTCGAACTCACCGTCCACGAGCGACACCGGGATCTACTTCTCGGAGGGGAACGGTGCGCTGACGGTCACGGACAACCAGGTCGAGCACGTCGATTACGGGCTGGAGGCCTACTATACCTTCGGACCGCTGGCGGTCGTCGGGAACAACCTCTCGAGCGCCACGGCGTACGGCGTGTACCTCGAGGAGACGTACGGGGTCACCACGGTCAGCGGCAACAACATGTCCGACTCGTACGGCGGCGTGGTCACCGACTACCAGTACGGGGGCTCGATCACGGTGTCGGGCAATGTGATCGACCACACCGAGTACCCGGTCTACGACTACGAGGACGATTACGGCTACACCCCGTTCACGGCCGACAACAACACGGCCGCGTACTCGGAGTACGGCGTCTACGTCTACTACGCCCTTGGGCCGGTCACGGTCGACGGGAACGACCTTTCGCACTCGGAGTACGCGATCTACCTCGAGGACTGCGGCTCCGGGGCGACCCTCATCTCGGGGAACAACGCCTCGGACGCCTCGGAGTACGCGATCTATGTCTCCGATGGCCTCGGCGTCACGGTCACCGACAACATCGCCGTCAACACCACGACGTACGCGGTCTACCTCTCGGACGACCGCGGGCAGGACGTCGTCGTCGGCAACGACCTCGAGCGGGCCCACGGGACCGGGGTGTATGACTACGACAACGGTCTCGGCGGCCCCACCATCGAGGACAACCTCCTGGGGGACTCGAGCGAACCTCTCGCGCTGTACGACGACGACCTCGACGCGGTGGTCGTGGGGAACGACCTCTCGAACTCCCAGACGGTCATCTTGGACGACAACGACCTCGCCTCCTTCGCCGGGAACAACCTGTTGAACGTCTCGCAGATCGAGGTCGAGTACAACGAGATCGGCCTCTTCTATCATAACGACATCAATTCGACCGCGTTCGTCCAGCTCGACAACAGCCTCGGAGGATCGACGTGGAACGCCCCGTACCCGGTCGGCGGGAACTACTGGACCGGCTACCGCGGGACCGACCAGTACTCCGGGCCCGAGCAGAATCTCGCCGGGGCGGACGGGATCGGCGACACCCCCTACACGGTCGACAACGCGACCGACCTCTACCCGCTCATGACGCCCTGGATCGGGGCGACCATCACCTTCGTCGAGAGCGGGCTCCCGAGCGGGAGCAGCTGGACGGTCACGTTCGACGGGGTCGTCGAGACCGCGGCGGCCGGCGACCCGGTCGCCTTCGCCCAAGTGAACGGGGCGTACACCCCCTACTCGTACTCGGTGACCGACTCGCTGAAGAACTACACCACGAGCGCCCCGACCGGCTCCGGGACCGAGGCCGGGGCGAACCAGGTCATCACGGTACCGTTCACGGCGCTCGCCTCCACGGTGCTCTACGCGCTCACCTTTAACGAGACCGGGCTCCCGGCGGGCCTTTCCTGGTCGGTGACGCTGAACGGGACGAAGCTCACCACGACCGGGACATCGATCACCTTCCACGAACCGAACGGCGCCTACGCGTACACGATCGGCCTGCCGACTGGTTACTCCGCGAACCCCGCGAGCGGCACGGCGACGGTCGCCGGGAAGCCCCTGACGGTCACGATCGCGGTGACCTCCACCGCCCCGACGTCCGGAACCACCCCGGGGACGAGCTCGGGCAGCAGCCTGTCGAGCCCCCTCTCCGAGGGCCTGCTCGGCGGCTTGCTCGCGGCCCTCGCGTTCGCCCTCATCGGGTGGGTCCTCTACGCGCGCGGCCGGAAGAGCGGCGGGAGCGGGACGGCCCCGACCCCGTGGAGCGGCGCCCCCCCCGCGAGCCCGCCGACCCCGCCGACGCCCCCGAGCCCTCCTCCGCCCTCGGCGTAGGGGGCCCGGGGCGACCCCGGTCGTCGAGGCTCGCCCAGAGGTACTCCGCCGCGTAGGAGCGGTACGGGGCCCAGGCCCGGCCCAACCGCTCCACGGTCCGGGGGGCCGGAAGCGCCCGGTATCCCCAGGCATCGGCGACGGCCTTGCGGAGGCCCAAGTCCCCGCTCGGCAGCACGTCCGGCCGGTTCAGCGCGAAGATGAGGTACATCTGGGCGGTCCAGACCCCGATCCCATGGACCTCGGTGAGGCTCGCGATCACGTCCGGGTCGGGGGCCTCGGCGAGGCGGGAGAGGTCGAGGCGACCCGAGTGGACCCGGTCCGCGAGGTCGCGGATGTACCGCCGCTTCTGCGGGGACAAGCCGGCCCGGGCCAGGACCTCCTCCTCGGCGCGGACGAACCAGGCGGGGGGCGGCAGCTCCGACCCGCCGTCGATCGATCTCAGTCGGCGGAGGATGGCGGCGCCGGCGGCCCCGGAGATCTGCTGGAAGACGATCGAACGGACAAGGGTCGGGAACCCGCCCGGGTGCCGACGGAGCTCGAGGGGCCCGCACCGGCGCACCAGCTTCGCCAGGACCGGGTCCGCCGTGGCGAGGTGGCGGGCCGCTCGCCGCGCCTCCGAGGATCGCGGACCGGGCGGGCGCCGACCGCCCACGTGCCCGGTACGAGCGGGTCCGGCCATCGCCCTCCTCCGGACCGACCGCCCCGGACCCGAGGATCGACGTTCGGATCGCGACGGTCGGGGACCCGTACGCTTGTTCAGTCGTACACCGGCGGAGCGAACTTCTTGTGCGGCTGCGGGAACATGTCGGTGATCGGGATGCGCTCCCCCGTCTCCGCGTAGACGTAGAGCTTCCCGGCCTCCTCCCCCTGGACCTTCTTGTGGCTCAGGTCGCAGAACGGCTTGGTCTGGCTGAGTCCGCACTGGCAGATCTCGAGGATCTTCCCGTCGACGTCGATGACCGCCGGGCCGACCGCATCGTGGCGAATGAGGCGAGCCATGAACGAGCGAACCCGGAGAGAGTCTTCAATCTGCCGCCGCCGGTTCCGACGGACTCGTTGCAGGGGCCTCGACCGATCGGCGCTGGCCCCGTCTCGGGCGTCCGCGTTCGCGGACCTTCACTCGGTTCAGTTCCACGACCCCGAGCACGAGATCCTCCAGGGCCACCTCGTCCAGCGCCCCGCCCCTGGGGATGTCGATGGCCCGGACCGTTCGACTGGCGAGTCGGGCGTTGAACAGTCGCTTGGGGTCCCGGATCAGGGCACCGTTCGGGAAGGTGAGGCGCACGGCGTTCTTGAGAAGCTCCCCGATGCAAATCATGCCGTCGAGGGACCAGGCCGGCACTCCCTCGGGCCGGCTCGGCTTCCGCCATTTCACTTCCTCGATCACCTCAGGGTCGGCCCCCCGGATTACGCTCCGCAGGTGGGCCAGCATCTGGACCCGCCAGTCGCCGGGAACCGGGGCCCTACGCGAGACGGGCCGACCGGTCGGCCCACGTTTTCGGTTGGTGCTCACGGGCCCACCTTCCAGAGAGCGAGGTCGTATCCTACTTCTCGAGGCCGGTGGACCGAACGGATGGCCCAGCGGGTCGGAACCGCCGGGACCGATTCGCCGGTCGCGCGAAGGACGGGAGCGCTCCGGGGGCGATACCCTCGTCCCGGGACGGTCGATGCGCATTATCGGGAAAACTCGACCGCGGTTTATGAACCGCGACCCCCAGCTCCCTTCCGATGGTCGCGGGACATGGAGGCACTCCAATCGCTCGTCTATTTGGCGCTCTTCTCGTCGGGCTGATTGCCGTCATCGCCGTGCTCTGGGCCGGGCCGGGCGGTCTGGTTGGGACGAGCTCACCGGTCGCCCACCCATCCCCCGCCGATCCTTCGCGCGAGGACGTCCCGCATCCGACGATGGGTGGGAACTTCACCGTATACACCTTCCCCATCGGCAACGCGACCGACTCGCCGGTACTGGAGGTCTACGATCCGTACGACGGAGACATGTACGTCGCGTCGACCGGCGAGTACGCGGATTCGCCGGCCCCCAACCTCACCGTGCTGAACGGAACCTCCGGGTGGCATGTCCCGCTCACCGCTGGCCTGGCCCCGTACACTCCCCAAGCCCTCGTTTGCGACAACGCGACGGGCCTCGTCTACCTACTGATGGAGCGGGGAGCGGGCGACCACGACGAGGGGGTCGTCCTGATCGTCAATGGGACGAATCTCGTCGGCGAGGTGTCGGTCGGGGACCGGCCGGTCGATGAGCTAGTCGATCCTTGGGATGGCTCTGTCTACGTGACGAACAGCGTGAGCTCCAACGTGAGCGTCATCCACGGAACGAGCCTGTCCGCGACCATACCGTCGGTCGGACCCTATCCGTGGGGCGAGGCGTTCGATGATCGCACCGGGCTCGTCTACGTCGCCGACAACCATGGCGACAACATCACGGTCCTCAACGGGTCGAAGACCGTCGGTTCGATCACGGTCGGCGATTCTCCATACTCGGTAGTCTACGACCCAACGAACGGCTTCGTCTACACCGAGGTGGAGGCGAACTCGACCGGGAACGGGTCGGCCGAGGAGGTGGTCATCGACGGGAGCCAGGTGGTCGGCTCGGTTCCGGTGGGCGGCTTCTTCCCGTTGTCCTACCTCGACCCGGATCAACCGATCTACGACCCAGCGAACCATGGGTCGATCGACGTACTGAACGACGGGAGCGCGAACGTCAGCATCATCAGCGGCACCAACCTCTCGGCGACGGTTTCCGTGGGAAGCGACCCCGAATCTGGGGTGTTCGACGCCGCAACGGGGGAGGTATTCGTGGTGGACAACCACTCCTCCGCGAGTGTGAGCGTGATCGAAGGCTCGACGATCGTGGCGACGATGCCCGCGGGATACGAGGGGGCGCACGCGGGGGTGGCCGCCTACGACGCGGCCGACCGGTGCGTCTATGTTGGAGCCACCGGATCCCCCTCGGTCAGCGCCATCTGCGGCACCGCGGGAAACGCGAGGCAGTTTCCGGTGGACTTCAGGGAACACGGGCTCCCGAACGGGACGACCTGGGGGGGGACGGTGGACGGGACGACCATCATCGGCTCGTCCGGATCGCCCCTCATCTTCCCGCTGCTCAACGGGACGTATCCTTTCCTCATCTCGCCGGTGGCGGGGTACACCGTGTCGCCGGGCTCTGGGTCGGTGACCGTGAACGGTTCGGCCGTGAATGTCACGGTGACGTTCACGAACCAGAGCACCGCCGAAACATTCCCGGTCGACTTCGAGGAGTCCGGCCTTCCGAACGGGACCGCCTGGTCGGTCGCTCTGAACGGGACGACACGGAACTCGACCAACGCCTCGATCTCCTTCTCCGAGCCGAACGGCTCCTATGCGTTCCAGGTCGATTGCGGATCCGGATACTCCGCGAACCCGTCGTCGGGCTACGCGAACGTGACGGGGGTGGCCGTGCTCGTGAACGTCACGTGCGCGAACTCCACGGTCCTCCTCCCGCTCACCTTCAGAGAATCGGGCCTCGACGCCGGCTCGACCTGGACCGTCGTGATCACCGCCGATTCGACCGGGATGATCATCGAGCTGCTCCCATTGGTCTCGCGGTCCGCCATGGCCGGTTCCGACCTCGAGTTCCACGTCACCGAGGGGGGGTACACGTACCTCTCTTCCTCCGTGGGCTTCCCCTCGGTCTCGGGCGCGATCCGCGTAGGGGACGAGGCGCCCGCCGTCGTCACGATCCAGTTTGCTCCCGCCACCCCGGGACCGAACCCCTCCAACACGGTCCTTGGGCTCCCGCCGTGGGCCGGCTTCCTCGGCATCGCGATCGCCGCGATCGCGGCGCTCGGTCTCGGAGCGACCGTCCACTCGTTCCGGACGTCGGAGCGGAGGCGGAGCCGTTCGGTGGTGGTTCGGATGAACGAGATGGAGTGGCGGGCGGGCGAGGACGGCAACCCCGAGCCGCGTGTCGGTCGCTGAGACCGAGCGAGCCGGGGGCGTATGCCAGGGAAGTCCCGCCCAGGGCATCGAACGGAGAGTGGGCAACCGGTCGGTCCGCTCCCGGTTCTGCGGCCGTATCCTCCCCGGCGCGCTCCATGAGGGAGGAGAACGCTGGCGTTCGACTTCCGTCGGTCGCGGAGGGGGCGTACCCGACCGTCCCACTCGCGATGAGCGAGTTCGCCGAGCCGAGCCTTGAGGAGTACCGGTTGTACGCCCGGATCATCCTCTGGCTGAGCCGCCAACCTCGGGTCGACCGGATGGAGACCGCTCCGCCGTCGCTCACGCAGGCCGGAATGGCGAGCGAGCTCGGCGCGAGCCTCTCCAGCATCTCGTCAGGACTCCGCCGCCTCACCGAGGGCGGGGCGCTCGAGGAATGGCGGAGCCACGTCCGGGGCCGGCGCCTCCGGGTCAAGGTCTACCAGTTGACCCCCGAAGGCCAGACGCTCGCAGAGCACCTGCGCAATGGGATGGCCCGTTCGAGCCTTCGGCCCGTCTCGGAGCCCGGGGAACGGTCCAACGATCCGTGACGGGAGCCGGGGATGTGCCGGCGCGGGGCCGTTGGCGGTTCGACGGAACAAGGCGTTTATCTTCGACGACCTCTCGGGCCCCCATCGGCGCCCGACCGGGTCGAAGGACCGAGATGACGCGAAGAGTCACCGCCAATCTGTACATGACCCTCGACGGACGCGGCGAGTTCCCGAAGTACCCGGGCTCGGATGTCCACACGGGGAAGCCGGGCGAAGCGGACGAGTTCTTCCAAAGGTTCTGGACCGACCGATATGGGGACGTGACGACGGTCGTGATGGGACGCCGCTCGTTCGTCGGCCACCGTCGCGTTCACTCGACCAAGGGGCGGAAGCCGACCGACCCCAAGTACATGTTCGAGTTCTCCCGCTTCCTCGACCAGGTCGAGAAGGTGTGCCTCTCGCACCGGTTGAAGCACCTCGACTGGGAGAACTCGCGGGTCCTGAAGGGCGACCTCGCGAAGATCGTGGCGAAGCTCCAGGGCGAGAAGGGCGGGAACATCATCATCGAGGGGGGGCCAAGGCTCAGCCACGAGGTCATCCGCCGGAACCTCGCGGACGACTACTGGGTCCTCGTCATGCCGGTCGTCTACGGTCGCGGGCCCCGCTACTGGTACCCGATGACGACGCAGACCAACCTGAAGCTCCTCTCCGCGAGTTCGATGCCGTACGGAGAGCTGCTCCTCCACTACGAGGCCGTTCGCGAGCGAAGCGGACTCCAGCGCAAGTAGCCGGACGGTGCGGCTGGTTCGGGCTCCGGACCGAATCTCGCGGCCAGAGTTTCTCTCCGGGCGGAGGTCGAGATTGGTCGGACCTCGACCCGACGCGGCGAGCCCCCTGGCCGCGAAGATTCAGCCCCGCCGGCCAGAGCTCGGATACAGCCTCACGAAAGAACTGGCTGCCCCGAAAAAGGGTCACGTCGGACTCCGAGGAAATGGCCCAGTCGCCTCGCCTGGGCTTCGGTCCGCCGGCAGCGCTGGGTTCCGATTTCCGGGGAAACGTCACCCCGGTGCGGCCCCAACACGCGCACGCCGCTCTATGCCACCGTGTAGCCACGGAGCGGGAGGACGAACCGTATTCCGATCGGGATATTCCCAATCGCCCCACGACGGGGAACTGTCGTGGGAAGAGGAAAATGAGAGCGGACCCCCACACGGCCCACCAAAGGCCGAACAGGAGTATGGGGGGAGCGTTCGGGAACGCCATCGCGGAG
>JASHSI010000141.1 GCA_030040915.1 Thermoplasmata archaeon
CGATCGTCACGTTGGCGGAGGTCGCGTTGTGGTAGGCGACCTCGGAGAGGGTCGTGTGGAAGGCGGCGTCGATGTCCCGCACCGGGGCCGCGAAGGAGACCGAGATGGCCCCGTAGGTGGAGACCTGGAACCCGAGGGAGGTGAAGTAATTGACCGTGTCCTGGACCTCGGCGGTCGGAGGCCCGAACATGGCGGCCTCCTCGGCGTTGTTGAGCCAGTCGTGGTAGAGCGGCGACCCGGGCTGACCCTGCTCGTTGATGATCTCGGCGAGCTCGGCCGCGTTCTGCATGGGGAATCCGACGGTGAAGTACATCGTCTGAGACGCGGGGGCGGGCCCTAGGACGGTCGCATTCGGAAGGCTTGAATCGGGGGTGGTGGCGAAGGTTCCGGTCGGATCGGACTGGAGCTGGGCTCCCGACTGGAGCGCCATCGGGGAGACCCAGGAGGTTCCGCCGACCGGGGTCGACGGCGTTTGGCCGGACGGGAGGGCGAACGGATTGATCGCCCCAAAGCCGCTCACCACCATGATGAGGACCAACAGGACCGCTCCAACGAGAACCCACCGGGTCGACGGCCGGGCGGTGGGGGAGGGCGACGCAACCAGGTTCGCGATATCCGTCATGCTTTCTCTCAAACCTTCCTATGGGCGCAAAGTCCGACCAGGACTCCGAGGGCCGCGCGCCCATGCCGGCATCTACCTAAATACCTATTGGGGCGTGGAACGCTTTCGTCGAGGGAGAGCGTCGAAAACCGTGCCCGGATCGCGTGGCCGGTTCGTCGCCCTCACCGGGACCCCCGGGACCGGGAAGAGCTCGGTCGCGCGCCACCTCCCGGAGTACCGCCCCGTGGAGGTCGGAGACCTCGCCCGCGCCGTGGGCGCCGCCCGGCCGCGGGGTCGCTCCACCGAGGTCGACCTCGCGGGGCTTTCCCGCTGGGTCCGTAGCCACCCGCCCCCCACCGGCACGACGCTCGTCGTCGGTCACCTCGCCCACCTGCTGCCCGTCCGGGAGTCGGTGGTCCTTCGGTGCGCTCCGCTCGAGCTGCTCGGCCGGTTGCGCCGGGCGCGCCGCGGGGCCCCCGCCGAGCGCACGGAGAACCTCCTCGCCGAGGCGATCGACGTGGTGCTCGCCGAGGCGGTCGCTGCGGACCAACGGGTCCGCGAGATCGATACGACCGGTCGGTCGCCCGAGGAGGTCGCCCGGCTCGTGCGCGCCTGGCTCCGGGGGCCGAGGCGCGCCCGATACGGGTCGGTCGACTGGCTTTCCGACCCGTCGGTGACCGACTCCCTTTTTCGGCTCGCGCGCTAGCCCGTCCGATGGTCCTCGAGGGCTACCGGGCCTGGGCGGCGCCTCGGCTCGAGCGGATGGCGCGGCCGTTCCTCGGCTTCGGGCCGGACCGACTGAGCTGGCTCGCCTTCGCGCTGTGCGTCGCCGCGGGCCTCATCGCGTTCGTCGCCCGCTGGGCGGGGGCGTGGGTCTTCCTCCCCGTGGCCGCCCTCGTCTTCGCGGGGGGCCTCTTCGACGTCCTCGATGGGGAGGTCGCCCGGCGGACCGGGCGGGCCGGGCCCCGCGGGGACTTCCTCGATCACGCGCTCGACCGGTACGCCGACGTCGCGGTCCTCGTCGGGATCGCCTTCTCGACCTACGCGAACCCGCTCCTCGCGCTCCTCGCGCTCGTGAGCCTCCTCTTGGCGAGCTACATGGGCACCCAGGCCCAGGCCGTCGGCGCCGGTCGGATCTACCGGGGGCTCCTCTCCCGCGCGGACCGGCTCGTCCTCATGACGCTCTTCGCCTTCCTTTTGGGCGACCTCGCGCTCCCGTGGCCCTGGGCCCCGAGCGCCCCGTGGGTCCGGCTGAGCGCGTTCGGGGCCTCGTTCACGGTCCTCGACGTCCTCATGCTATGGTTCGTGCTCGCCGGCCAGATCACCGCGCTCAGCCGGGCGGCCCAGGCGTACCGCTCGCTTCCCCCACGCTCGCCGGGGCCGGCGTAGCCCCGCCGCGTCCCTTCTCCCGGTAGTATTGGGAGGGGTGGCGGAGCCACTCCTCGTGGCAGAGCCGATCGGGCCCCCGTTCGCGCGGGTCCGTGGCGCGGGGATCTCCCTCCCGGTAGCAGAGGTTGTGGGTCCGGAGGGTCGAGCAGTCGGACGGCTCGTACCCCTTCCCGTCGTCCTTCCGGGTGATGTGCTCGACCTGGTAGCGGGTGATCGACTCGTCGAAGTCCGGCGCCCCCCGGTAGGCGTCGACGATCGCCTCGAAGCTCGCCCCCGCCCGGTGGAGGAACGCGGCGAGCGCGAATCGGCCGGAGTGGGAGAGGTTCTCCCCCTGTTCGAGCGTGCGCCGCATCGCCCGGATGCACGGCGGGAACGCCTCCGGCCGCACGCCCCCGGGTCCGATCCCGCGCGCGACTGTCGGGGTAGGGATCCGGATCGCGAGCTCCGAGAGGAACTCCCGCTCCCGCTCCTCGATCGCGCTCCGGGTCCCCGGGACGAGGGCGACGGGCTCGGAGAGGGCGATCCGGACCCCCTCCTCGAGGAGCCGCACGGCCCGGTCCCGGGGGACGGTCACCCGTCCGGCCGAGACGGCCTGTCGGACGAGGCGGAAGTCCGCCTCGCGCACCGGGGTGGCGAGGCGAAGGTAGTCGGCGAGGTCGAAGGAGGCCCCGGTCGCGCCGATCTCGAGGTCGTAGCCCAGCTTCTGGGCGACCGACCGGACGATCGCATCGTCCTGCCGGCCCAAGCGGCGGCTGAACGATTTCGCCTCGCGGACGGCCCACCGGCGGATCGGCGCTCGGCCGGTCGACGCCGAGACGAGGAGCCGGGCGTACTGGAAGGAGAGAAAGCGGATGATGAGCCGCTCCTCGCCGTGGAGCGAGCCCGCTTCCTCGAGGTCCTTCGTGCCGGTCGGGTCGTCGACCGCGGCGAGGATCCTCTGGCGACCCGCGCCCTGGGCCGCCGCGTAGGTCGGGTCCGAGAACAGCGCGCCGACCGAGGTCGAGAACTCTCCCAGGAGCGCCTCGGCGCCGGGAAGGAAGGGGAACTCGGCGAAGAGCGCCCGATCGTCTACAGGTGGGGCGCGATGAACTGCCATACGAGCAGGAAGACGACGACGCCGCTCGAGACGCCGACCGCCTTCCCGCTGAAGGCGTCGAGGCGCGCGGCGTCCCATCCTTTCTTGAACTTCGACGCCACCCATCCGGCGAAGTCCCGGAACAGGAGCCCTCCGTCGAGCGGAACGAGGGGCAAGGCGTTCGACAGCCCGAGGAGGAGGTTCATCCAGGCGAGCCAGAACAGGAGGTTCGCGAGGAGCCAGAACCCGGAGGTCCCGAGCGCCGCGAGCGGGCCGACGACGTGGAAGTAGGTCGCGGTCGTGCCTTGGACCGGTTCGAGGCTCGCGAGGGGCAGGACGATCCAGAGGATCACCCCATCGAACGGTCCGGCCGAGCTCGTAAGCGGATCGGCGAGGATCCCGTGGAGCTGCGCGGGGGTCAGGTAGGAGGGGGAGAATCCGAGGAAGCCCGTGTGAGCGTCGGAGGGATCGTGGGTGTAGCTCGACTTGGAGGTGAGGGTGATCGATTCGGTGACGACCCGACCCGCGCTCACCGAGTAGAAGGAGAGCGGGATCGTCTCGTTCGGGGTCGTGCGGGCGAGGGCGTCGTCGAGGGCGAGCTCGTTCGGCACCGCGGTGCCGTTGACGGTGGTGATGATGTCCCCGGCCTGGAGGCTCGCGTTCCCGGCGGGGAAGCCGGGGAGGACGTAGGCGACCCCGATCCCGTTCGCGTTCGGGGCGACCGAGCCGCCGACGGCCGCGCCGAGGAGGAGGAAGAACACCGTCGCGAGCCCGAAGTTCGCCAAGATCCCGGCGGCCGCCACGCGAGCCCGGGGGCGCCGCCGGGCGCCCGTCATCTCCTCCTCGTCCGGCTCGACGAAGGCGCCGACGGGTACGACGAACCAGAGGACCCCCACGCTCTTCACGCGGATCCCCTGGGAGCGGGCGATCACCCCGTGCATCAGCTCGTGGAGCACGATGCCGACCACGAGAGCGACGACCCCGTAGCCGAGCGGGATGATCGGGTTGAGCCCGGGGATCCCGAGCGCCTCGGAGGCCTGGGGCGCGGCGCTCGCGGGAATCGATAGGGCGACGATCGAATCGAGCAGGAGGACGCCGATCACCGCGGCCATCGCGAGGGCCGCGAGCAGCACGCCGAAGTCGGCGAGCCAGCTCCAAACCCGGCGGAACCGCCCGATCCGATCGAGGAGGGAGAGGCCCCGGCGCGTCTTGGTCATCAGCGCCGGGCCGAGCAGGCTCAGGGACCGATCGGGGCCGATGAGGCCCCGGCGGTAGAGGGCGTAGAGGAGGAGCCCGTACAGTGCGATCGCGGCGACGACGATCGCGTAGCCGTCGGTCTCCGTGAGCATGCGCGGTACGGGGGCGTCGGGCCCGCCGGACCTATTAGCTCGCCGGCGGGCCCGGGCCCGGCGGAATGAGGGCCCGTCGCCCTCTATAGGGAAGCGAAGCTCAGGTACTGCGCGGAGGGGTTCGAGCCGTGCGTCGAGGGTCGAGGGGGCCACCGACCCGGACCACGGTCGCGGCCTTCGTGCTGCTCCTCGTCGTCGCCGTGCCGGTGGGTCTCCTCGCCGGAGCTCGCTCGGTGGCCGCCACCCCCCTCACGCTCTCCGGCCCGGGAAACGAGGTCGTGGTCGCCCCGGGGTTCGTGCCGGGGGATGCGATCGCCCTCGGGCCCTTGCCCTCCGGCACCCCGCTGCAGGTCGCGGTCTCCCTCGCCGACACGGATCCCACCGGCCTCGCGGAGGAGATCGAGCTCGAGTACACGCCCGGGGCCCCGGAGTACCATCACTACCTGACGCCGGAGGAGATCGCGGCCTCCTACGGTCCGGGGGCGGCCGCCTACGGATCGGCCGTCGCCTACTTCCAGTCGCGGGGTCTCGAGGTCCAGTCGAGCCCGGACGACACGATGCTCGTCGCGAGCGGGAGCGCGGGGGCGCTCGGGGCCGCGTTCGGGACGACGTTCGATCTGTACGAGGGCCCGGACGGCCCGTTCTATAGCCACCCAACCCCGGCCCTCTTGCCCGCCACGATCGCCTGGGCTGGGGTCGTGGGTCTTGAGAACGAGACCACGGCCCGGCCGAGCGTCACGGCGCCGGCCTCCCCCGCCAACCTCACCCCCTCGGCCTCGGGCTGTTCCTCGAGCTCCTGGGTGACCCCCTGCCTCGCGTGGTCCGCCTACAACCTCACGGGGCTCCTCGACGCGGGCGACAACGGCACCGGGGAGCGGATCGCGATCGTCGACGCCTACGACGCCGCGGAGAAGCCGACCCAGCTCGCGAGCGACATCCTCGACTTCGACACCGCCTACTCCCTTCCGAGCGCGAACGTGTCGTTCGTCTACCCCATCCCGGAGGGGAACAACCTGAACCTGAGCGACGACGGCTGGGCGGTGGAGGAGGCGCTCGACCTCGAGTGGAGCCACGCGATGGCCCCGGGGGCCGACCTCGACATGACGCTCGCCGCCGACACCGACGCGGGCCTCTACGGCTCCGTCGACTGGCTGGTCGCGCACGACGCCGCGACGGTCATCTCGATGAGCTGGGGGGAGAACGACGTCGGGATCTTCAACGCCTACGCTGGAGCGTGCTCCTCGGAGTGCAACGCGAGCTCGGACGGGTCCTACGAGGCGCTCCACCCCGTTCTCGAGGACGCGGCGGCGGAGGGGATCACGCTGCTCTCCGCCACCGGCGACTGCGGCGCCGCCGACGGGACCTCGGGCGACTCGACGAACTACCCGGCCTCCGACCCGTACGTGGTCGGTGTCGGCGGCACGAACCTCGTGCTCAACCGCACGACCGGCGCCTGGGTCTCCGAGACGGCGTGGGCCGGGAACTCGAGCGGGGCTTCCTCCCCCGGCTGCGACAACCAGGGCGGGAGCGGGGGCGGTTTCGCGCCGTTCCCCCGCCCGTACTGGCAGAGCGGGCCCGGGATCAACGCCTCCACCCCGGACCTCCGGGGCGACCCGGACGTCTCGATGGTCGCGGGGAGTCCCGGCGGGGTCGAGGTCGTCGAGGGGACGACGATCATCGAGGGGGGGACGAGCCTCTCCTGCCCGATGTGGGCCGGGCTCATCGCCGACGCCGACTCGCGGGCGAAGGCGGACCTGGGGTTCGTCGATCCCGCGCTCTACGCCATCGCGGCGGGCGTCCACGGGACGAAGGCGTTCCACGACATCACCCAGGGCTGGAACGGGTACGAGGCGGGGCCCGGCTGGGACCCGGTGACCGGCCTCGGCACCCCCAACGCGGGCGTCCTCCTCCCGCTCCTCACCCGGGGCGCGGTGACCCAGCCCTCGATCACCGCCGGACTGCTCGCTACGCCCCGGTTCGGCGCCGCGCCGCTCGCGGTCGATTTCCAGGCGAACCTCACCGGGGCCGGCGGGCCGGCGAGCTTCTTCGACATCGATTTCGGGGACGGCAACTCCACCATGTCGACCAGCGGGAACGTGAGCCACACCTACTCGTCCCCGGGGGTGTACGTGGCGATCGCCACGGCGTTCGACGCGGCGGGGAACTCCTCCACGTCGCAGGCGGTCGCCATCGATGTCGGCGGGGGACGGCCCCTCGCCGTCAGCCTGACGGTCGCCCCGTCGCACCCGGCGGCGGGGGCGAACGCGACGCTCACGGTCCGGGCCTCGGGGGGGATCGCCCCGTACACCTACACCTACCAGTTTGGCGACGGCACCTACCTCAACGGCTCGAACCGGTCGACCGTCGTCCACGCGTTCGGCGCGTCCGGGGGATACTGTGCCCAGGTGATCGTGTCGGACTCGTCCGACCCGCCGGACGCCGGCGAGTCCGCCCCCGTGGCGGTCGCCGTCGGGACCGGGAAGGCGCCCGCGTGCGCCACTTCCCCCGCGCTCTCGGTGAACCTCACCGTGCTCCCCTCGGCGCGGGACGCACCGGGGGATCTCCTCTACGACCCGACGTTCGCGGGCGGAACGCCCCCGTACTCGGTGCGGTACACGTCGAGCGAGGCGTACGCGAGCGCCTGCGGCTGCGGGATCTTCCCCACCCCGGGGAACGCCACGGTGACCGCCTGGGCCTCCGACGCCCTCGACGGGGAGGCGAACGCCACGGCGAACGTGACGATCTACCCCGCGCTCGTCGGGCACTTCACCGCCGACGTCCTGAGCGGCCCGACGCCGCTGTCGGTGCTGTTCACCGCCTCCCTCACCGGCGGCCACGACGCTCGGGCGAACTCGACCCACTGGTCGTTCGGCGACGGCGACAACGCCACCGGCGCGCTCGTCAACCACACCTTCGACAACCCCGGGTCGTACGTGGTGATCGCGCTCGCCGCCGACGGGAGCGGGGGGTACGCGTCGGAGGCGTTCCTCGTCGACGCCTACGCCCCGTCGAGCGTGCCCCCGACGATCGTCACGGCGACGGTCGACCCGGCGGTCGACGTGCCGACGGGCACGCTCGTCAACTACTCGGCGAAGGTCACGGGCTCGCTCGGCCCCTACACGGTGCTCTGGACGCTGGGGTCGAACGGCTCGGCGTTCGGGGAGGAGGTCGGCCAGACCTACTCGAACGCGGACTGCGGGGCCACGTGCCTGAGGACGGTCGGCCTCGACGTCCAGGACGCTGCCTCCGCCTGGCTCAACCTGTCGATCCCGCTCGCCCCCGCGGTCCTCGGGATGGGGAGCGCGCTCTCCTTCGCGATCACCGACCTCGGCGAGCGGGGGTTCGCGCCGTTCGAGTACGCCGGGACGGCGACGGTCTCCGGGCTCCCCGGGGTCACCGTCACG
>JASHSI010000142.1 GCA_030040915.1 Thermoplasmata archaeon
CCCAGGCCCCTCCGCCCGACGCGGTCGCCTCCGGGCCGAGCGCGCCGGCCCCCGGCCGCCCACCGGTCCCCGGGACGAGCCCGATCACGACGCTCCTCATCTTCCTGTTCATCCTCGGGATTTTCATGATCTTCGACTCGAGCCTGAGGACCTCGGTCGCCCAGGGGATCGGCTATGGCCTCACCCCCCTCATCGGCTTCGGGAACCGCTACGTCCTCCTCACGATGTTCTGCGCGGCGCTGATCGAGATGACGCTCACCGCGCTCGCCTACAACTGGGCGACCGACTGGATCAAGACCTCGCGCATCCAGAGCTGGAGCGCGGCGTTCCGCAAGGTCCAGATGGAGGCGCTGCGCTCGGGGAAGAAGGACCGGGTCGAGGCGCTGAAGCCCCACCAGGCGGAGATCACGCGCCTGTCGAGCGAGCTCTCCATCTCCCAGTTGAAGGGGATGGCGGTGACCTGGTTCCTCGTGATCGCGATCTACACCTGGGTCGGCCTCTTCCTCGCCGCGGCCCCCGTCGCCGACCGGACCGTGAGCCTCGGCGGCTCCGCGCTCGACATCACGCACGACTTCCACCTCGGGCCGTTCCCGATCCCGTACTGGATCCTCCTCTTCTCGCTCTACACCTTCCCGCTCTCCTACATCCTGAGGCGGGCGTTGAAGCACTACTCCCTCCGTCGGTGGGAGGTCCGGCAGCTCGAGTCGGCCGCCTCGGGCGCCGCGACGTGAGGGAGCGGGTGGTGGCCCTCGGCGGGCCGCCGGGGAGCGGGAAATCGACCGCCGGCCGGGCGGTCTCGGCCGAGCTGGGCCTCGAGTACGAGAGCGCCGGGGCGATCTTCCGGGCGGAGGCGGAGCGCCGGGGGCTCTCGCTCGCGGGCCTGGGCGAGCTCGCCGAGCGCGACCCGGCGATCGACCGGGCCCTCGACGAGCGGATGCTCTCCCTCGCGACGCCCGGGCGGCTCCTCGACGGACGGGTCGTGGGCGCCCTCTGCCGGGCGCGGGGGATCCCGGTCGACTACCTCTGGGTAACGGCGAGCGAGCCGGTCCGCATCGAGCGGCTCGCGCGGCGCGACGGCCTCCCGATCGAGCGCTGCCGCGCGCTCACCCGCGCTCGGGAGGCGAGCGAGCGGACGCGCTACCTCGCCTACTACGGCATCGACCTCGACCGCGAGCGGCCGGACCTCACCGTCGACGCGACGCGCCTCCCCCCCGCCGAGGTCGCCCGGGCGCTCCTCGACTTCCTAGGGCCCACGGGGGGGGCCCGATGAGCGCCGACGGCCCGGGCCCCCTCCCCGAGGCGGTCCAGGAACGGATCCGGGCCGGGGCGTTCCTGCTCGTCGACAAGCCGCGCGGCCCGACCTCCCACCAGGTGACCGCCTGGGCCCGGCAGCTCCTCGGGGTCCCGATCGCCGGCCACGCCGGGACGCTCGACCCGAACGTCTCCGGCCTGCTGTGGGTCGGCGTCGGGCCCGCCCTCAAGCTGATCCCCCTGGTCCTCGAGTTCCCGAAGCGCTACCTCGCCGTCGTGCGGCTCCACGGGAGCGTCCCGGCGGCGGCGCTCGAGCGGGTGGTCGGCGAATTCGTCGGACCGATCTACCAGACCCCGCCGGTCCGCTCGGCGGTCCGCCGGGCCCGCCGCGTCCGCACGATCCACCGGCTCGCGCTCCTCGAGCGGAGGGAGGACCTCCTCCTCCTCGACGTCGTCGGCGACTCCGGGACGTACGTCCGGACCCTCGCCGTCGACCTCGGCGAGGCGCTCGGGGTCGAGGCCCACCTCGAAGAGCTTCGGCGGGTCGGCACCGGCCCGTTCCTCGACGCGATGGCGCGCCCCCTCCCGGAGCTCGGCGACGCGGTGCACGCGGCCCGCGCCGGGGCCCCCGAGCCGCTCCTCGCCCTCCTCCACCCGATCGCCGAGGTCACCCGGGAGTTCCCGTTCGTGATCGTGAAGGACTCGGCCGCCGCGGCGATCGCCCACGGCGCCGATCTCGCCGCCGCCGGGATCACCGAGGCGCCCCGCCCGTTCGGCGCGGGCCGTCGGATCGTGATCGTCGACCGGCGGGGCGCCCTCCTCGCCACGGGCACCGCCCTCGTCGACCGGGACGAGCTCGCCCGAAAGCGCTCGGGCTGGGTCGTCGACGCGGAGCGCGTCTTCGTCGATCCGGCGCGCTACCCCGCCGACTGGGGGCGGAAGCGGGGAACGCCGCGGCCGGCCCCCGACCCGGCCGCGCCGGCGTAGGGGGGGGCGGGCCCGACCGGGCCGGTCAGGGCCCCGCGATCGTGACCAGCGTCTCGGTCCCCTTGATCCCGGGAATCTTCCGGATGCGGTGGACCACCACGTCGAGGGCCTGGTTGATGTGGGGGGCCTGGACCTTGGCGATGAGGTCGTAAGGCCCCGTTACCGCCTCCACCTCGACGACCCCCGGCTCGGAGCGGAGCCGCCGGTGCACCTCCTCGAGGCGGCCGACCTCGGTCGCCACGAGCAGGAAGACGGTCTCCATCGGCGGGCGCGACGAGTCGGCCGCCCCTTCTTGAGCTTGCCGGTGGACCCGGGGGGGTCGGCACACGATGGGAAGGGCGTAACAACTTTAGCAACCCTTATGGCGGCCCACGGGCCGCACCGCCCGTGGGGCTCTCCCTGCGCGCCGGGGCCGGGCGCGAGCTCGTCCCCGTCCGCCCGCGACCGGGCCGCCCCCTCACCGTCTACGTCTGCGGGCCGACGGTCTACGACGCCCCCCACGTCGGCCACGCGCGGACCTACCTACTGTTCGACACGGCGCGCCGCCAGATCGAATCGGCCGGGCGGCGCGTCCGCTTCGTGATGAACATCACCGACTACGAGGACAAGATCAGCGACCGGGCGGCCGCGACGGGCCGGACGTGGCGGGGGCTCGCGCGGGCGGAGGAGGCGCTCTTCCGCACCGACCTACGGACGCTGCGGGTGGAGCCGCCGGACGTCTCCCCCCGGGCGAGCGACCACGTCGCCGAGATGCGCCGGGCGATCCAGCGGCTGGAACGGACGGCCCGGGTCGTTCGGCGGGACGGGGGGCTCTACTTCCGCCCGCGCCCGGAGGCCCGCTCGACGCGCGAGGCGGCGGACCGGGCCCGCCGCCATCTCGTTCGGGAGGGACCCGGGGGACCGCCGGACGGGGCCCCCCCGCTGGAGGAGTTCGCCCTCTGGCTGCCGCCCCATCCCGGCGGACCGGCGTGGCCGAGCCCGTGGGGCCGGGGTTCGCCGGGCTGGCACATCGAGTGCTACGTGATGGCCCGACGGTACACGGGGCTCCCCGTCGACCTGCACGGAGGGGGCCGGGACCTGGTCTACCCCCACCACTTCGCGGAGACCGAGCTCGCCCGGGCGCTCGACCGGCGGCCGTTCGCGCGGAACTACCTCTACTCGAACTTCGTCACCCAGGACGGCGTCAAGATGTCGAAGTCGACGGGCCAGCTCGTCCCGCTCCGGGAGGCGCTCGAGGCCGCCGGCGCCGACGCGCTCCGATGGTACCTCCTGTCGACGCACTATTCGAAGCCGCTCGAGTGGGCGCCCGACGGGCTCGCTCGGGCGCGGGACCGGTTCGAGTCGGTGCGGCGGTCGCTCGTCGCCTGCCGGCCGGACGGCGCGGGCGGGGCGTTGGAGGTCGAGGAGCTCCGCGGCCTCGTCGACCAGGTCGGGGCGGACCTCGAACGCGACCTGAGGAGCGACCGGGCGATCGACCGTCTGACCTGGTTCTCCGAGCGGATCGACCGGGAATCGAACGGGCGGTTCCCCCGGGGCAGCGGACGGGAGGTCCGGCGCCTCCTGGCGCTCCTCGAGGCCCGGCTCGGGCTCCGCTTCGGCCGGGTCGGGGCCTAGGCCCGGCGGGCCGGCCGCTCGCGTTCGACGAGCAGGCTCAACCCATTCCCGCCTCCCATGCACAGGGTGGCGAGGCCGAGGCGCCAGCGCGCGCGCGCGAGCTCGTGGACGAGCGTGACAACGATCCGGGCGCCGCTCGCGCCGATCGGGTGACCGAGCGCCACCGCCCCGCCGTGCACGTTGAACCGCTCGTCGGGGAAGCCGAACACCCGTTGGACGGCGATGGAGGCGGAGGCGAACGCCTCGTTGTGCTCGACCCGGTCGATCTCGGCGGCGGCGATGCCGTACTTCGCGAGGTGGGCGGCGACCGTCGGGATCGGCGCCTCCATCACGTCGGACGGGTCGACCCCCCCGACCGCGCTCGAGTGGATCCACGCGAGCGGGTGCGCCCCTCGCTCCTCGACCTCGGCCTCGCTCGCGAGGACGAGCGCCGCCGCCCCGTCGGAGATCTGGGAGGAGTTGCCGGCGGTCAGGACCCCGTCCGGGGCGAACACCGGAGGGAGCCGGCCGAGCCCCTCGATCGTCGAGTCGCCCCGGGGGCCCTCGTCGTGCGCTAGACCGCCCGGCGCCCCGGGGAACTCGGCGGGGACCGCCACCCGCTCGGCGGCGAACGTCCCGTCCCGGTCCGCCTTCGCGGCGGCCCGGTGGCTCCTGAGGGCGAACGCGTCGACCTCGGCCCGGGTGATCCCGTGCTTGCGCGCGACCCGCTCGCCGGTGAGCCCCATCGCCTCGTGCTCCCCGTAGGCGTCGAGGAGCGCGTCCCGCTGCATCGCGTCCTCGATCGAGGAAGGGCCGAACTTGAGACCCCAGCGAGCGGCGGACGGGAGGAGGAACGGGGCGGCGCTCATGCACTCCATCCCGCCGGCGACGACGAGGCGGTGCTCGCCGGACCGGATCGAGGCGGTCGCCGAGACGATCGCCTGCATCCCCGAGCCGCAGACCATGTTCACGGTGAACGCCCCGGCCCGGTCGGGGATCTCCGCGCCGCGAAGGACCTGCCGGGCCGGGTTCTGCCCGGCCCCCGCCTGGATCCCCTGCCCCATCACGACGAACGGGACGTCGGCCGGAGCGACCTTCGCCTGGGCGAGCGCCGTCCGGACCGCGAGCGTGCCGAGCCCGACGGCGGGGACCCGCTTGAGCGCCCCGCCGAACTTCCCGACCGGGGTCCGGATCGCCGCGAGGATCGCGACCGGCGCGGGAACTGGGTCGGGCACGGACGATCCCCGTTCGGAGGGCGCGCGGGACACGGGCCGGCTCGCCCGGCCCTAGTCTTCCTCGACCCGCGGGGCGAGGAGGAACGTCGCCTCGCCCTTCTGGTTGGCGACGGAGAAGACGATCTTGAGGGGGTACTCGTTCCCCACGTGGAGCGTCACGTCCGGGCTCGTCGTGATCGACTTCACCATGTTGGACAAGAAATCGAGCGGGTACATGCTCTTCACCGTCTCGGGAACCTGGAGGTGCTCGAGCCCGTCCTTCCCGAGGTGCATGTCGACCCGATCGGTCTCGCCCTCGGAGTGCATCGTGAACCCCTCGGGGTCCAGGGTGAGGGTGACATGGTCGGAGATCGACTCCGTGCCGCGGATTCCTTGGCGGAGCTCCTCCATCTTCACCTTCGCGACCCCCGGCGGCGCGACGTTGGGGACCTTCGGCTCGGTGATCCCGGCCGCGTCGATCACCGACATGTGCCGGGTGATCTTGCCGACCTTGACGACGAGCCGGTTCTTCCCGCCGTCATACTGCAGGTCGATGAGGTCCCCGGGCTTCGAGAGCCGGAGGATCTCCTTGAACTTCTCGATGTCGACGCCGAGCTCGGTCGGCTCGCCGGTGAACTCCTCGAAGACGGTCGACTTCAAGTTGAGGACGAGCATGGCGACGTGCGACGGATCGACCGCCTTGACGGAGATCCCGTCGGAGGAGACGACCAGCTTGGCCTCCGGGACGAGCGTCGCGATGATCTCCACGAGCTCGCGGAGCACCTCCATGCGCATGCGGGCCTTGAACATCCGTCGCCTCGGGCGCGCTTTACACTCGACCCCTGTAAAAAGGTGTCGCCTTTTCGAGCGCTCCGGTCGACGACCGGCGTCGTCCGGCGCGCGTTGGGCGCTCCCGGATCGGCGGACCGGACGACGGATGGAGGGAGGTGGCCGGTGACGGAGGCCGCCTACCTCGCGGACCTACCGTCCGCCTACGTGCGCGCGTTCCCGGCCTCGGTCGTCGCGCGCCCTCCGGGGGCGGTCGTCCTCGACCGGACCTACTTCTACCCGACCGGTGGCGGCCAACCGTCCGACCATGGGTGGATCGCCGGCGAGGGCGGCGGACGCTGGCCGGTGACCGACGTCCGCAAGAGCGGGGAGGCGATCATCCACGCCCTCGCGCGCTCTTCGGACGGTCGCCCGCCCCCGGCGCCGGGCGAGCGCGTGACCGGGGAGATCGACTGGGAGCGGCGGTTCGACCACATGCGGCTCCACACGGTCCAGCACTTCGTGAGCGCGCTCCTCTACGCCACCGCCGGGCTCAAGACGACCGCCGCCGCCCTCGCGGGCCCGACGGCCCGCATCGACCTCGAGGGGCCGTGGCCGGCCGGCGTCGACTGGCCGTCCACGGAGCGGAACGTCCTCGACGAGCTCGCCCGGCCCCGCGACGTGCGGATCGTGTTCGTCCCCCGTGCGGAGTGGGAGCGGGCGCCGTCCGCCCGCTCCGGGGCGGTCCCGCTGCCCCCCAAGGTCGACCCCGTGCGCGTGATCGAGATCGACGGGGTCGACCGCTGCCCGTGCGGGGGCACGCACCTCCGTTCGACGGGCGAGATCGGCCGGGTGGGGATCGGTCCGCCCGCCCGTCAGGGGGCGGGCTCTCGGGTCACGGTGAGGCTCCTCGGCGCCTCGGCCCACTCCGAGCGCGTGACCCCGTAGAGGGCCACGTCGTGCCAGGCCCCGTGGTGGAAGAGCGCGGAGCGCATCGTCCCCTCCCGGCGGAAGTGGAGCCCCTCGAGGAGGCGCATCGACGGCTGGTTCTCCACGTCGCAGGTGGCCCCGACCCGGGTGAGGTCCGCCGCGTGGAAGAGGTAGTCGACGAGGAGGCCGACCGCCTCCTTCCCGTATCCCTTCCGCCGCTCCTCGCGGACCCCGAGCACGTACCAGACGTCGACCGTCTCGAGCACGGGGTGGGGGCGGTAATGGCCGACGAACCCGAGCGGGCGGTGGTCCTCGATGCGCTCGATCACGAACCGCGGGGCGAGGGAACGCAGGTCGCCGTCCGCCTCGCCGAGCGCCTGCTTGAACGACTCGAAGCTGTCGAGCGTGTACCGGTCGAACGGGGCGACGATCTCGGGGTCGTTGTACCAGTCGAACAGCGTGGGGAGCTCGGGGGTCTCGGGGGGACGCAACCGTAGGGCGTAGCCCTGGAGGACCGGGACCGAGGGCACCAATCACTCCCCGCCCGGCCGGGGCCGAGGGAGCCGGACCCCGCCGTCCCCCGCACCGCCCTCCGAGGCGACGCCGAGCGGGGTCCCCGGGCCCCCGCCGACGGGTCGCTCGTTCAGGTCGAGGGCGAGCCGGTGGCCGCTCGGGGTGAGCGAGTAGACGAGCTTCGGCTCGGTGTACCCGATCACGTACTGGACCCTTCGGTAGACGAAGCGGCCCATCTCGAGCTGGCGCAGGGTGCTCTTGAGCTCGATCATCCCCTCCTGGGCGAACGCCCGGAGGATGCCGAACTCGGTGGTCCATTGGTCGGCCTCGAAGCGCACTTGGGCGCCCCGGTGGGCGAGGAGGTGCAGGAGGAGGCTCTTCTCGAGAGGGGTCGGGTCGTCCCGGCTCATCCGAGCGCTCCCGACCCGACGGCCCGATCCGGGCGGCGTTCCCGCCGCCCGGGCCGGTCCGACGACGAGGGGAGAAACCCGGTAAAGGCGATCGGCGCCGAAGGTCGGGGCCGCATCATGCCGACCCCTCGAGGTATCCGTTCCGCGGATGTGTGTCCATGCGTAGAACGGGTCCCCAAGCCGCGCGAGCTATTTACGCGGCCTTCCCTATTATATATGCTTCGACAGGTCGCGACGCCGATGTCGCCCGCCGCGGACGGGTCCCCCGTGGTCGTGACAGGGGGCGCCGGCGCGATCGGATCGGTGCTCGCCGTCTCGCTCTCGGCGAGCGGGCACCCCGTCCGTCTCATCGACAACCTCTCCTCGGGCCGCCGGGACGCGGTCGAGGGGCTGATCGCCGGGAAGCGGGCGACGCTCAAGGTCGCCGACCTCCGCGAGGCCGGCTCGTTCGAAACGGCGTTCGCGGGGGCCGGGGCCGCCTGGCACCTCGCGGCGAACCCCGATATCCGCAAGGGAACGCTCGAACCGAACCTCGACCTCGAGCACGGCACGATCGCCACCTTCCGCTTCCTCGAGGCGGCCCGCCGCCACGACGTCCGCCGCGTCTTCTTCTCCTCGTCGAGCGTCGTCTACGGCCTCCCGACGGTGTTCCCGACCCCGGAGTCGTACGGCCCGCTCCTCCCCGAGTCGCTCTACGCCGCGTCGAAGCTCGCGAGCGAGGCCCTGTTCTCGGCCTACGCCCACTGCTACGGGCTCACCGCCTACCTCTACCGATTCGCGAACGTGATCGGGCCGGGGATGACCCACGGGGTGATCTACGACTTCTTCGAGAAGGTCCGCCAGACGCCCGAGCGGCTCGAGGTGCTCGGGGACGGGAACCAGGCGAAGTCCTACCTCCGGAACGAGGACTGCGTCGCCGCGATGCGCTTCGCCGGGGAGCACGCCCGGGACCCGGTCAACGTCTTCAACATCGGCACCACGGACCAGATCTCCGCCCGCGAGATCGCCGAGATCGTCGTCCGGGCGACCGGCGGGACGGCCCGGATCGAGTACACCGGCGGGACGCGCGGCTGGGTCGGCGACGTCCCGAAGCAGCTCCTCGCGATCGACAAGCTCCGCGCCCTCGGGTGGAGGCCGCCGATCTCGAGCCGGGAGGCCGTCGAGCGGACGGTAGGGGAGCTCGCCCGTGCCCGGGGATACGCCTAGCCGAGAGCGCCCGGCTGCCCCCCCGACGGTCCGGCCGGGGACCGTGAGCGTGATCGTGACGGTCCTCGCCGACCCCCGGGTCGAGCGGACGTTAGAGAGCCTCCTCGCCCAGCGACGCCTCCCGGACGAGGTCCTCGTCGACGACGGCGGACCGCCCGGTCCGGTGCAGGAGATCGCCGAGCGCCTCCACGCCCGCGATCCCCGAGTCCGCCACCTCGCGGCCCCGGGGAACATCGCCGAGAGCCGGAACCAGGCGCTCGCCGTCGCCACCGGGGAGTTCGTCGCCTTCCTCGACGCGGACGAGGTGGCGCCCCCGGAATGGCTCGGGAACCTCCTCGCCCCGTTCGCCGATGCGCGGGTCGGGTTCGTGGGGGGACCGACGCCGGGGTTGCCCGGGACCGTGGAGACGGTCGGGGCCCGGTACTACGACGGCTACCTGCGCCGGTTCTACGACCGCGTGGCGCGCGACCACCCGCATGCCCTCCCGATGGGGAACTCGGCGTGGCGGGCCGCGCTCTTCCCGGAGCTCGGCGAGCTCGACACCTCGCTCGACCGGAACGCCGCCTCCGAGGACCAGGAGTTCGCGCGGCGGGTGCTCGCCCGGGGGTACGAGGGCCGGTACGAACCGTCGGCGTGGGTCCACCATGACTTCTCCGGCCTCTCGGTGCGCGCCCTCCTCCGCAAGCAGCGGATCTACGCCCGGGGCGGCTTCGTCGTCTGGCGCCGCCATGCGAGCACCTACGAGGCGAGCGGGGGACGGCTCGCGCCGTACGTGCTCCTCCCCTTGGCGATCGGCGTCGGTGCCCTCCTGCTCCCGTGGAACGCGACCCGTCCGGTGGGAGGCCTCCTCCTCGGGGCGGGGGCGCTCGGTCTCGCCCTCCTCGCCGTCGGGCTCACGATCTGGGGCCGGCGGGCCGACCGGACGTACCCGGGGCTCCGCTACGCCGCCCTCGAGGTCCCCCGGCGATGGGCGCCGCTCCTCGGCGCCTTCCAGGGGCTCCTCAAGTACGGCTGGTCCGGCCGGGGCGGGCCGAGCGCCGAGCGGGCCCGCGCCGCGAGCGCCTCGCCGTCGACGGGCGAAACCGGAAAACCTTAAGGTCCAAGGCCGCTCGGCGCCGCGATGCCCGAGGCGTCGAGCGAAGCGGCCGGCGTGAAGAACGGCGACCTCGTTCTCCTCGATTACGAGCTGTGGGCGGAAGGCCCGGAGGGGGCCGAGCTCGTCGACACGAGCCGGCCCGAGGTCGCCGACCGGGCGAAGGCGAAGCTCCCCGCCGGGACGGTCATCGAGCCCCGCGCCCACCGGATCGGCGGGGAGTACTTCCCCCGCGGGATCGAGGAGGCGCTCGTCGGGCGAAAGATCGGCGAGGTCGTGAAGAAGGAGTTCGCTCCCGCCGAGGCGTTCGGGGAGCGGGACCCGAAGCTCATCGAGCTGTTCAGCCGGAACGAGATCGCTCGGCTCCCCGAGATGCGCAAGGAGGACGCCGAGCTCGGCCTCGGCACCGTCCTCACGATCCGCGGGCGCCGCGGGCGCGTGGTCACGATCACCGCCGGGCGCATCCGCGTCGACTTCAACCCCGAGCTCGCCGGCCGGAAGGTCCGGGGCGAGTTCAAGGTGGTCCAGCGAATCGAGGGGAAGGACGAGGAGGCCCGGGCGATCGTCGACCTCACCTACGGGCGGGGCCGCGAGTTCGAGGTCTCCCACCGCGAGGGGGTCATCACGCTGAAGCTCCCCGAGCGGGCGAAGTTCGACCTCGCCTGGGCGGTCGCGAAGCCCCGCGTCATCGAGGAGCTCCGGAGCCAGTTGAAGCCGAAGGCGATCCACCTCCTCGAAGAGTACGTGACCCCCGCGGCCGGGGAGAAGGCCGGCGAGAAGAGCGGGGAGAAGCCCTCGGCGAAGGCCGCCGAGAAGGCGAGCCCCTCGCCGGCGTAGACCGTTCGGCCTCCGGCCGACGGCTCGCATCCCCGACCGGTCGGGGGCCCGGGCAGCACGTCTACTTCGACTCGGGGCCCATCAGGCGGTCCACGAGCGCCGCGAGAAGACCGCCGATCACCGGGGCGACCCAGAACGCCCACGACTCCTCGATCGCCCAGCGGGAGCCGGACCAGACCGCCGAGAGGAGCGCGGGGGAGAAGCTGCGGACCGGGTTCAGGGAGGCCCCGTCGACCGGGATCGCCACGAGGTTCGTGACGAGCAGGAGGAGGCCGATCGCGAACGGGGCGAGGTTCTTCGCCCCGCTCTCCGGGCGGGTCACCCGCTGGATGACCAGGATGAAGACGAACGAGAGGGCGATCTCGATCAGGAGGACGGAGGCGAGGGAGTAGCCGCACCCCGCGGGGGCGACGCCGGACCAGGCGTAGCACTGGGAGGCGAGGGCGTAGGACTGGGCCGTCGAGTAGAGGCCCGCGTTCCCGCTTGCGATCCCGGCGACCACCGCGATCCCCACGATCCCGCCGAGGACCTGGGCGACGAGGTAGGGGACGAAGTCCCGCCACGGGAGCCGGCCGCGCACGGCCATCGAGACGGTGACGGCCGGATTGAAGTGGCCGCCCGAGATGTCGCCGAAGACGTAGATGAGGCCGGTGAGGACCGCGCCGAACGCCACGGAGACGAGCACGACGCGGGCGATCGGCTCGAGGGCGGGGGCCTGGAGCGCCCCGAGGCTGAAGACCGCTGCGCCCCCCCCGAAGAGGAGCAGGCCGAACGTCCCGAGGAACTCGGCGAGGTAGCGCTGGTAGGCCGGGGCCGTCATCGGGGGCCCGTTCGGCCCCTCCGTAATGAACCCTTCGGCAGAGGGGCCGGGCGGAGGAAAGTTCGGATGGAAGGCGGAAAAAGGGTGGACCGCTGCTCCGTGCATGGCCGCCCCGAGCCCCCCGGCTCCCCCGAAGGCGCCGCCCCGGCCGAACACCTTCCTGATCGCGCTCGTGGTCGTCGCGGTGGTCGTCGCGTCGGTCGTCGGCTACCTCGGGATCAGCGGCAAGCTGGGGGGCGGCATCCCCGGCACGAAGCCGGGATCCGGGTCCTCCGGTGCGAACCCGGCGCTCTGCGAGGGGAAGGGCGGAACCGGGCCGTTCTTCTTCAGCTTCGTCGGGGGCGTCGGCGGCACGGGCGGGGCGAACAGTGGCCTCAACTTCAACGGAAGCTCCCCCGGGCCGTGCGTCGATGTGGCGGTCGGTAGCTCGGTCACCGTGAACTTCACCGTGGCGAGCGACGCGGGGATGAACCACAGCTGGACGGTGGTGAACTACACGGGGGCGACGAGCATCGCCACCGAGGGCCCGGCGTTCCCGGGGGCCGGCCTCTCCGCGCTCTCCGAGCGCCAGAACGGGACCGCGCCGGGCCGCTCGAACGAGTTCGAGTTCACCGCGGAGCGCACGGGCTCCTTCCGCTACATCTGCGAGATGCCGGGACACTACGCGGCGGGGATGTGGGGATGGTTCAACGTCACGGCCGTGGGCGCGACGTAGGCCGCCCGAGCTCGGCTTCCTGCCGGTCGTCCGTACGGGGGTCGGATAAACCGGGCCGACCTGGCCCCGCCCGATGAGCGCACCCACCGCCAGCGCCCCGTTCGAGGAGCCCGGGAATCCGTACATCGGCTGGCTCGTCGGCGTGGTGCTGATCGTCGTGATCCTCGCGATCGGCGGCGGCCTCTGGGTCGCCTACCACGGGTTCTAGCCGGCCCCCGCCCGCCCCGCCTCGGGCCAGCGGTAGAGGTAGACCTGGTGGGGCAGGTCGACCTGCTCCGGGACCCACCCGGGGACCTTGTGCCAATGGCTGACGACCCGGGCGCCGGGCGGCAACTGGGCCTCGAACCGGGGCTTCAGTCGTTCCATCGCGCCCGGCCACAGGAAGCAGGTCACCACCGTGGCGCGTCGGAGGTCGATGTCGAACAGGTTCCCCCAGGAGAGCTCCACCCGGTCGCGAGGGCCCCCGATCGCCCGCCGGAGCCGGAGGATGGCGACCCGGATCGGCTCGACCTCGACCCCGAGGACGTGGGCGCCCCGGTGGCGGGCCGCTCGGAAGACGATCGCGCCGGTCCCGGCGCCGAGGTCGATCACCCGGTCGTTCGGCCCCACCTCGGCGAGGGCGAGCATCGAAGTGACCGCGCCCCCCGGCGTCGGCTGGTAGCCGGCGCCGAAGGCGAAGGAGGCGAAGATGAAGTAGCCGGTCCCGACGACCCCCACGATGGCGGCGAGGGCGACGTAGTCGGCGAGCTCGCCCGTCATCGCCCCGGGGCCCGCCGGCCGCGCACCCGCGAGGCGAGGAGCTCGGCGGCCGAGCGGGGATCGACCTCCCGGCGGGCGACCCGATCGAGGAGCTCGCGGAGCCGGGGGTCCCGCTCGAGGCCGCTCGAGACCTCGCGCTCGACCATCTCCGTGACGAGGGCGAGGAGCTCCGCCGCGAGCTGCTTCCGCTCGGCGTCCGCCCGGACCCCGGTTTCGTCGAGGAAGCGCTCGTGCGCCCCGATCGCGTTCCACAGCTCGGGGATCCCCTGCCCCTCCCGGGCCGAGGCGGTCACGATCCGAGGCTTCCAACCCCCCGGCCCCGGGCCCAGGCTCACGAGCTCGCGCAGATCCTTCGCGGCGAGGTCCGCGCCGGGGAGGTCGGCCTTGTTGACGCAGAAGACGTCGGCGATCTCGAAGAGCCCGGCCTTCAGCGTCTGGACCTCGTCGCCCAAGTGGGGCACGAGGACGACCACGCTCGTGGAGGCGATGTCGCGGACCTCGATGTCGGCCTGCCCGCTCCCGACGGTCTCGACGAGGACCACGTCGAACCCGAACGCGTCGAGGAGCCGGGTCACCTCCCGGGTGGCGAGCGCCACGCCCCCGGCGTGGCCTCGGTTCGCCATCGACCGGATGAACACCCCCGCGTCCGACGGGTCCCGCTCGAGCCGGACCCGGTCGCCGAGGACCGACCCGCCGGTGAACGGGCTCGTCGGGTCGACCGCGACGACGCCGACGGTGCGGCCGATCGAGCGCAGGTGGTGGAGGAGCCCGTTGATGACCGACGACTTGCCGACGCCGAGGGGACCGGTGATCCCGACGATCTGCGCGTGCCCGGTCCGCGGGTAGAGGGCCCGAAGCGCGCTCGCCGCGGCCGGGTCGCGTCGCTCGGCGGAGGTGATGAGCCGCGCGAGCGCCCCGCGATCCTTCGCGATCACCCCGCGAGCCGCGGCGGGGAGCGGCGGGCTTCGGGTCATGCCCGGCGCCGGGCGATCCCCCGGGCCGTGGCGACGATCCGCTCGAGGGAGGTGCCGGGCCCGAAGACCGCCTTGAGCCCGAGGCGCCGCAGCCGGGCCGCGTCCTCGTCCGGGATGATCCCTCCGGCGAACACCGGGATGTTCGACGCCTTCCGCTTCTTGAGGAGCGTCATCACGCGCGGGAAGAGCGCCATGTGGGCGCCCGAGAGGATGGAGAGCCCGATCAGGTCGACGTCCTCCTCGATCGCCGCCTCCACGATCTCCTCCGGGGTCTGTCGGAGCCCGGCGTAGATCACCTCCATCCCGGCGTCGCGGAGCGCGCGCGCCACCACCTTCGCCCCGCGGTCGTGGCCGTCGAGGCCGGGCTTCGCGATGAGGACTCGGATGGGGGGTTCGCTGGCTCGCTTCTCCATGCCCGTCCGTCCCACCGAGGGTGGCTCGGGAGCATAAGCATTCTCGGGCGGACCGGCGGCGCGTCGCAGGGCGGCGACGGTCGGGGACCGGTTCACAGTACCGCCAGGAGGTCGAAGATGAGGTTCCCCGCGAAGAGCGCCACGACCGTACCCAGGAGGAGAAGGACGAGGAACGGGAGTTGCGGCGAGACCCAGGCACGGGCGACCCCCCGGCGTTCGAGCGCGTCGCGCAGGCGGACCCGGAGCGCCTGGTCCTCCGCGGTCGTTCCGGCCGCGTCGGCCTCCTCGTCCATCCCCTCGACCTCGGGCTCCTTGAGCCAGACGAACCGCTCGGGAAGCTCGCGGACGGGGATCGAGAACCCGGTGAACCCCTGCGGGAATCGGAACTCGCCGCGCCGGAAGTTCCGCACGGCGAGCGCGATCGGGACGGGAAGGCCGAGGAGCGCGGCGTTCATCAGGACCGTGAGAGGGAACGGGTACAGCCCCAGGATCCGACCGGCGCTTCCCGGGAGCGAGATCCAGGTCCCGGCCTGGAGCGGAAGGAGCACCGAGGCGACGACGAGCGCCGCCGCGTCCGCCCCGCCCTTCAGGAGCTGGAAGTAGAACAAGAGGTACGCCAAGAGGATCCCGACGTACGCGGCGAGCGCCAGGCCCGAGACCCCCCCGACCCCGATCCCGGAGCGGAGCACGAGCAGGAGGAGCACCGCGCCGACCGCGACGAACGCGCCGATCTCGACGAAGGTGGGGAGGTCGGCATGGAACCGCTCGAGGACATCGTCGATCGGAAGGAGCAGCGCCAGCGCCAACAGGGCGACGAGGACCCAAGAGGCGAGGGCGACCGGGCCGCCCGGGGCCACGAGGAACGCCCCCACCACGCCCCCGATGGCCGCCAAGGGGGGCCAAAGGCGGTCGGTCACCTCCCGGTGGCGCCAGTCGGCGATCGCCGCGAACCCGAACCCGAGAAGGAGGGTCGCGGCCGCGACGTCGAACTCCCAGCCGGAGGGGATCGTCACGCCCGAGCCACCGCCCGGGGCTGTGGCGACCCCCGGCACTTAAACCGCGGGGTGGTTCGGAAGGATCGGCCGTCGCGTCCGAGGGCTCAGGCCCGGACCGGGGTGCGCGCGGCGGACGGACGAGGGCCGCTCGGAGCCAAGTCGGAGTGGGTGGCCCTCTCCCACGAGCCCGACGGGCCGCTCGCGGGGGCCGCCTCCGGCGCGCGAATCGTCCCTCCGACGACAGCAAGGCCCCCCAGTTCGGTCCGAGACGCATGAATGATCCGGACCTGGCACTCGCCTTCGGCGCAGAACCACGTCCCCTGGTGGAGGCACGTCGGGCAGCGATCGAGGTGCGCGTCCCAGGCCCGAAGCTCCTCGTGGAAACGGCCTAGGGCGGCCTCCCAGCGTCGGACGCTCCGGGCCGACGGGCGCGAGCCGACCACGGGCTCGGGGCGGTCGAAATTCGACAGGTTGGGGATGCGAATCGACGGGTTGACGGCGGACATCACACTATTGATAAGTTGAGATGAATATATAGAAAATGACTTTAGAATATATATGAGACGGAGTGGCGCGGGGACGTCCGCTGGCTCGCGAACGGCGCGCGTTCGCGGGCGCATCGGCCGGCCCGGGATCGCCCGTCCTCGTCGGAAAACGGGGTCCGGGCTCGGCAAGCTATTTAAACGAAGGCTAGTTGGCGCGCCGCGGTCGACCCCCTCATGGTGGAGTTCAAGCTCGTCATCGCCGACGCGGCGCATTCCTACGCCCGGACCGTCACCGACCCCCAGTCGGCCGGGTTCCTCGGGAAGCGCATCGGCGAGTCGATCGGCGGGGAGCTCGTCGGGTTCACCGGCTACACCTTCCGTATCGCGGGGGGCACCGACAAGAGCGGGTTCGCCCTGCGCCCGGAGATCCCGGGCGCCCGCCAGGTCCGGGTCTACGTCGGCGAGGGGTTCGGGTTCCACGCCCCGCGCAAGGGGATGCGCCGCCGCCGTACGTTCCGCGGCGGGGCCGTCAGCGAGGAGACCGTCCAGATCAATCTCGTCGTCGACAAGCGGGGGCCGAAGCCCTTGGCGGAGCTCGCCGCCTCGGCATGAAGGTCCCCCGGCAGCCCGAGGTCAACATCGGACTGGTCGGGCACGTCGACCACGGCAAGACCACGCTCACCCAGGCGCTCACCGGGGAGTGGACCGACCGTCACTCCGAGGAGCTCCGACGCGGGATCTCGATCAAGTTGGGCTACGCCGACGCGGCGTTCTATCGCTACCCCGACCTCCCCGAGCCGGACTGCTACGGAACCGAGGAGGCCGGGCCCAGTGGCGTGAAGGGAAAGTTCCTGAGGGCCGTCTCGTTCGTCGACGCGCCCGGCCACGAGACGCTGATGGCGACGATGCTGAGCGGCGCCGCGATCATGGACGGGGCCCTCCTCCTCGTCGCGGGGAACGAGAAGGTCCCCCAACCGCAGACGCGGGAGCACCTCTACGCGCTCGACATCATCGGGGTCCGCCAGGTCGTCGTCGTCCAGAACAAGATCGACCTCGTGAGCCCGGAGAAGGCCGAGGAGAACCATCGCGAGATCGTGGAGTTCCTCAAGGACTCCCCGATTGCCTCCGCGCCGATCGTCCCGGTGAGCGCGAACCACCGGGTGAACATCGACGCCCTCGTCGAGACGATCGAGCGGACCATCCCGACCCCGAAGCGGGACGCCTCGAAGCCCCCCCTCATGTACGTCGCCCGCTCGTTCGACGTCAACAAGCCCGGCACCCGCGCCGCCCACCTGAGGGGGGGCGTGCTCGGCGGCTCGCTTGTCCAGGGCCACCTCAAGGTCGGGGACGAGATCGAGATCCGCCCGGGGATCGCGGGGCTCGCCGACGGGCGCGCGGAGGCGATCCGCACGAAGATCGCCTCCCTCTTCAGCGGTGGCCGCTCGCTCGACGCGCTCGAGCCGGGCGGGCTCGCGGCGATCGGGACGACGCTCGACCCGTCGCTCGCGAAGTCCGACGGCCTCACCGGCCGCCTCGTCGGCACGGTCGGGACGCTGCCCCCCGTGAGCCAGAAGATCCGGATCAAGGCGACGCTCCTCGACCGGGTGCTGGGCTCCCAACGCGACCTCAAGGTGGAGAAGATCCGCACGAGCGAGGTGCTCGCCGTCACGGTCGGCACGACCGTCGCCGCCGGGAAGGTCACGAGCGCGCGGGGCGACGAGGTCGAGCTGAGCCTCAACCGACCCGTCACCGTTTTCGCGGGCGGGCGCGTTGCGATCTCGAGGAAGCTGACGGCCTGGCGCCTCATCGGCTACGGGCTCGTCGAGGAGAGCGGGAAATGAGGGCCGATCTCATGGAGATCCTGTGCTGCCCGGTCTGCCACGGGGAGCTCAAGCTCACGGTCCGCGAGGAGAAGGCGGGAGAGATCGAATCCGGTCTGCTCGCCTGCCCGAAGTGCCCGGCGGAGTATCCCATCGAAGAGGGGATCCCGAACCTCCTGCCCCCGGATGAGCGGGAGTAGCGCCGGGCGGACGCCAAAGCGGTAATCCGCCTCGGCCGGGTGGATGGGGCGGTGCTGAGCCTCTACCTCCCCGCCCTCCTCGTCGCCCTCGTCATCACGATGGTCGAGATGACCGAGGTCGTCGCGGTCGTCTTCGCGCTCGCCCCGGCCTCAGGTTCGGTCGGCCACGGGGCCGCGGGCGCGGTCGCCGGGACCACGGTCGTCGGGGTCATCGCCTTCGTCTCTGGGGCCGCCCTCCTCGCGCTCCCGCGCGCCGACCTTCTGTGGGGCGCCTCCCTCACGTTGTTCGCCTTCGGGATCTTCCTCTTCCGCAGTACCCTGCGCGCGTTCCGGCGGGACCGGGCCCGGTCGGCCGGGGCGCCTTCCCCGTCCCCGGGCACCTACCGGGCCCTCCAGTTCGCGGGGGGGTTCAGCGTCGGGGCCGTCGAGGCGACGGAGGCGGTGATCGTCCTCCTCGCGCTTGCGGCGGCCGGCTACGGGTTCTCCGCGATCGTGGGGGCCCTGGTCGGAGGCGCGGCCCTCGCCGCCATCGCCTTCGCGGTCCACCAGGAGATCCGCCGGATCAAGGTGCTGACCCTCCGGTGGGGGGCGACCTCGCTCCTGTTCACGTTCGCCGTGTTCTGGTCCGGGGAGGCGGCCGGCCTTGCCTGGCCGCTCGGCGACGCATTCCTCGTTGTCCTGTTCCTCATCGCTCTGCTCATCGTCCGGGGGGCCGTCGAATCGGGCCTCCGGCTCGACATTCGCGTGAAGGCCAACGGTTAAGGGGTCCGGTCGGCGAGACGGGGCGATGCCCCGCCGCCCGGCGGACGACGACGAACCGGACGAGCCCGACGAGATCGAGGACGACGAACCGTCCGGCCCGCCCCGTCCCCGCTCACGAACCCCGCGCTCGAAGCACGTGCGCGAGCTCCGGCCCTGGCGGAAGGAGGCTCCCGCCCCGCCGCCCGCCGTCGTGGGTGCCCCGGAAATCGACGCGGAGGACGAGGGAGAGGAGGAGCCCTCCCCCGGGTGGCTCCATGGGGTCCGGCGACCAGTCTTCTATCGGGCCACGGACACCTGGTGGTTCGAGCCGCTGGTCGCGCTCGCGCTGATCGCCCTATTGCTCGTGGGCCTCTACGCGTACACGGGGAACTGGCCCCCGGCCTACGTCGTCGAATCCGACAGCATGCAGCACGGCACGTCCGACATCGTGGGTCTCATCAACACGGGCGACCTAGTGCTCGCGCAGCGGATCAACGCCAGCGCCGTCACCACCTACATCGTCGGGATGACGGAGGGCTACCGTACCTACGGGGAGTTCGGGGACGTCATCCTCTACCATCCGGACGGCGACACCGCCGTCACCCCGATCATCCACAGGGCCATCCTCTACCTCGACTACAACCCGAACGGGACGTACTCCGCTCCCTCGCTCCGGGGACTGGCCTGCGGAACCGAGGCCGGCGCGGTCTACATCGCCTCGAGCGAGCCGACCGGCTGCGGCTACCTCGGGCTCTCCGGCACGCTCACCCTCCTCGGCATCGGATGGATGGGGGCGACGGTCGCGATCGACCTCTCGGCAGGAACGCTCGGGGCCCACTCGGGGTTCCTCACGATGGGGGACAACAACTACGTGCCGGGCTCCCCGGCCCGGGGGCTTCCGGACCAGCCGACGCTGAGCACGCTCGTCGAGCCCGGGTGGATCGTCGGGGTCGCGCGGGGGATGATCCCCTGGTTCGGCGCGATCAAGCTCCTCCTCGACGGCGACGCCGGGGAGGTGCCGTCGCAATCGTGGGAGTGGCTCGGCCTCACCGTGATCGGCCTCCTGCTCGCGGCGATGGGAGTTCACTACGCCCTCAAGGCCGAGGGGATCGAGGACGAGCGGCGCAAGGAAGAGGAGGAGGAGGCCGCCGAGGAGGAGGGACCGAGGTGGCGCTGGCGACCGCTCCTAAGATGGCGGAACCCGGGCGAGGTCGAGGAGGACGATCAGGAAAAGGAGAGGGCCGGCCAACGGGGTCGCCCGAAACCGTTCCGCACGAAGCCGGCGACCGAGAAGGGTGGTCCGAAGCGGGGCGGAAGGCCGCGGCCGGCGGTTCGCCGCCATCCTCCAACGAAGTCGAAGCACTCCCGCGGTCGCGACGCGGACGAGGACGAGGATCTCTGACGTGCTCTCCCTGACCGTTGGTCGCTAGTCAGATAGAAAAAGGGCGTACCATTCACAAGTGATGAAGGGCGGGAACTCCCTCTGGCCGACTATTTCAAGTTAATTTCTTTCTACCAGAATCATTAGGCAATCTGAACTCGTGCTTCCTCCGCTATCGCCGATCGTCCTGTACGGTTCGAACGGATTGGAGTGAATGCTTCGGAATGCGCCTCGTCCTCCGGCTTTGGTGGGCTGCCCCCTGATTCGAGGCCGAATTCCCTCTCTTGGGTGAGTGGATCTGATCGACACCGTTGGCCCAATTCCGCGCATGAACCCGCGGGACGCGATCGCCACGCCCTCCACCCCGAGTCGCCTCCCCTCCGCGGCGGGAGACGGACGGAAATTTCGGTAGACTCCGAGGCGGGGCCTCCAAAGGGTCCGAGGTAGTCTCCCTGGGCCCATCGTTGACGGCACGAGCGTCAATTCCTGTGAGTGAAGGCGAGAACCGGACGATGATGGACTGGTGGGGATTTGAACCCCAGGCCTCCGGTTTGCAAAACCGGCGATCTTCCGCTGATCTACCAGCCCTACGAGCTCAAGCCCCGTGCGTCGTACTTAGCGGCTCCGGACCTCCCTCCAGAGTCGACCGCACTCGCTACCTGTGCCGTAGCTAGTCAGCATCCTGCCGGGGCTGAGGGAGCGCCGAAGGCGGGATAACCCGATCCGGACAACGCCTCCGCGGCCACCTTGACGAATTGCAACCCTCTCTTCCGACACGTTCGGTAGATCGACATGAGCCGTTCGAGGGACTGCGCTCCCTCCCACGACCTCCGACCTCCGCGGATCTTCCGATAGAGCACCCCCTGGCGGATCTCCGTCTCCGCCGGGTTGTTGTTCCAGCTCACCCCGGGGTTCACCAGGAAGGTGAACCGCGTCCCCCGTCGCTTCCACAGCTCGCTCGCGATGCGCGCCGCCCCCGGGTCGTGCCACGGTCTCCGAAGGTGGTCGGCCATCCACCACCACATCCAGCGGTAGAATCGTCGTCGCTTCCTCCGAGAGATGTCCGGGTGCTGGTAGGACCACTCGATCGCGAACCGGAGGAGCCTCCGAGTCTCCTCGGCGAAGTCGATGAACTCCTGGGGAGGTGGCCCCGCGCTCGTCAGTTTGGCTGGGACCACTTGGAGGAACGGACGAGGCTCCAGCCGATGCAGGATCTCCTCGCGTTCCAACCATCGATTCGCGTGGAGCAGATCGAACTGGTGATCGGCGGTCTCGATCCCGTTGTAGGGGTTCCACCCATCGTGGACGATCGTCCCTCGGGCTCCGTGGAGCACCTCCTCCACGACATCGTGGCCCCGGCTCGGGACAATCCGATAGACCACCGTCTCGGGGGTCGAGAACGACCAGAGCCAGCCGTTCCCCCCTCCCACCCGGAACTTGGTCTCGTCGGCGTGGATGACGGGTTGGTGGGGAATCTGGGACTTCAGCGACTCATAGAGGGGGCCGAGGGACTCGGCCGACCCCCGGGGGGAAGTGGGACTCGATGGACCGGGCGCCGGTAGAAGACTCGGCTCGAGGGGATGCTCCCGGCCTCGGCGGTGCGATCGGAGGCGGCGAGGATCGGGGCGCAGGCCTTGTACCGGCGAAGCTCCTCCTGGACCCGTCGGAGCTTCTCCTTGAGCTCGCGGACCCCCTGTTCGAGGCGCTCGGAGCGCTCGAGTGGCTCCCGGATCCGACGGCGCTCGGGCGGGTGTAGAGGGTAAGAGGCTCGGTGTCTTCTGCCCCGTCGGGGGCGAAGAGGACCTTGGCCGCCCCCGAGAGCACGGACCCCTCGGCAAGGGGGGAAGGCCGGCCCGGATTTAGTACTCTCCGGCCAGGGGACGGATGACTGTTGTTAGTCAAGGAAGTCAAAATGGTGAACAGTTACCATTTCTCTGCCAAGGTTACCAGACGGAGACCGGGGCAATCACCTCAAAGTAACCTGAAGGGGGAGGGGGCGGAGCACCCAGTACAAAATTGGCCCCAGCCGAAGCTGTCGTTCCCGAATTCGGGTCATTAAACACTTGAGCAATGGCCACCAAGACAGTCTTGTACTGGACGAGGTAGGTATTACCCACCACCGTGTGGAAATTGGACGCGGTGAAGTTCCCAGTCGGCAAAGGACTCATCGCGACACTGGTCGCATTGTTATCGCCCAATGAACTCCCGCACCATATGGACCACATCGGTGCGCTGGTAGTGAGTGGGTAGCTACTATAGTTACCCGTTAGAGTGGGTGCCGTTGTTCCCGTGTATGTCCAAGTCGCGGGACCGATAGGGCCCGATGCACCCCCCCAACCTGAGTAAGTCCCAGAGGTCAAATCCGTGACGTTGACCTCGAGGGCCAAACTGGCGACAGCAATTGCAGATGAGCCAGGATCGTTGCAGGAAACGCTCATCTGGAAAGTCCCGACCGCGAAACTGGCTGCAACGGTGACGCTAACATCGTAATTGGTCTGAGTAGCTGTGAACGTCTGAGTGCACAGTATGCTAGAGGCGCAGACATTAAAAATTATGCTCTCCGCGGATCCGGCTCCTCCAGTACCCAATCCAGCAGAGGCATTTACTCCACCCCAAATAGCGATACTATTTCCACTTGCATAGAGGTAATTTGGTGAGGTTAGGCTAGTAGTGCTAAAGCCACTCTGGAACAGTTGACCGCTGGCGGCCGTTATTGACCCGAAGTAGGAATAGGTGCCTGCGGAGGCCAACGGGGCGATTACTAGTCCAATCACGATAACAGACCCCGCAAAGGTGCACAGAAGGCTTGTGGCGCGGGCTCTGCGCCATCTTCGGGCATTTGGTCCGACTTCGGACAATCCTCCGCGGTGACGCCACACTCCTCTGGAAGCCATAGACTGCATGGTCAACCCCTACTTGGCACCCGCGTTAGCCTGTAGCGTCCATAGTATATAAGTGGTATGAACTCGTGGCTGGGTCGGCCTTCGGTATCCAAAACGGCACCCTGTGACAAAGTGGGCTGGGCTCTTGAGCGCCGGCACCTCGGAGGCGCGACCAAACATACCCGGGGAGGAAGGTACTCGAGAGCCAGCCTGAATGGAGGACCATTCGCACTCCGAGACTGAGGCCTTTGTGGTGCCAGTAGAGCCGCTGGGCGACAATGCTCGCCTCGAGGCGAGCAGACAGCCCTCCGACAGAGTCCTCGCCCAGGCGGTCAGCGCTCCCAGGTTCGTCGGCAAGCGCGCGGTGGAGAGCTTCTCTCCTTCCTCGTTCAGGACGGTGGCGTGACACTCGCGTTTACGGGCATCGATGCCTACGTAAATCCGATCACCCCTCCATGGCGATGGCAAGGGCGGAGCGTATGGGCAAGACCCGACAAACTTCTCTTTGGGGGCGAGCCCCAAGACAGCGGGTCGACGGCGGGCATACTAGGAAAGAGATTCAGGCCCCATAGTGTCGACGCCCGCCACCCGCACGCTCCGCCCTTCATCCCTCGTCAAGGGCACGCTCTCTTTCTGGCTGACAAGCCGTCTCCGGCCTGAGCAAGTCTAATCGATACGTGAGAGTGAATCGACCCCCACTCCGTGCACGTGGGTCCCTCTGCGGTTTGCCCTAGATTTCATGGATTGGGCACCAGTATCTCCAGCGCGGGCTTTTAATCCCAGGAACCTCATTTTCGACGATGGCCGACCGGGTCGAGCCGACGGGCCTTTTTCCCCGCCTCCCCCCGTGCCGGGGCCGTCGGACCGCGGCGCTGGCGGGATGTCTCATGCTCCTCAGCGCCCTCGGGATGCTCTTCTCCGGGGTCTCCCTCGGGGTTCCGCTCGGCGGGAGTGCCGGACCCCCGGCGACGACCGTGCAAGCGGCGGGACCGCTCTCTCCGGCGACCGGTTCGATGGGGACAACCTTCTTCGCGGAGCTACAGAACTTCACGGACGTTTCGCTCGCCTACGATGCCCACGACGGATACCTGCTGGCCGTCGCGGAGAACCTCTCCTACTCGGGCGCGTACGGCTCCAACATCGAGACCTGGGCCTACGAGTCCGGTGCATGGGTTGAGCTTCACCCGGCGGGGAGCCCTCCCGCTCGGATCGGAAGCTCGCTCACCTACGATCCGGCGACAAGCTCCGTCATGCTCTTCGGCGGGGTCGGACCGAGCGGGTTCCTCGCCGATACCTGGTCGTACTCGGCAGGGACGTGGACGAACCTGACCGGTTCCTCGACGATGGCGCCTCCGCCCCGCGCCGGCGCCTCGTTCGCCTGGGACGCGAACGCGTCCGAGGGAGTACTGTACGGCGGGATCGGGCCCTCCGGCGGCAATTGGACCAACTCGACCACGGGCTTCGTCGACACCTGGCTCTATTCGCCGACCGGGATCTGGACCGCCTCCGCCCAGCTCGCGAGCTCTGTCCCGGTCTCCGGGGGGGCCATGACCTACGATCCGGCGAGTGGCATGGTCATCGACGCTGTCGCCGCCACCCCCGCCGCCGCGTGTGGGGGAACCGACTCCACCTGGGAGTACGCCTCCAACGCCTGGACGAACATCTCAGCGAGCGTGAGCGGAGCGCCGAGCGGGCGGACGGGAGGGTCGGCAGCCTACGACGCGAGCCAGTCCGGCCTGGTCCTATTCGGGGGCGCGGATTGTCACGGCCCCCGCAACGACACTTGGTCCTTCTCCAACGGCCGATGGACCCAGATGAGCCTCGGCACGACGCCCTCGCCTCGGACCGACGCCCAACTCACCTTCGATTCGGCCGCCGGGGAACTGGTTCTGTTCGGCGGGTTCGGCACCGCCGGCCCGCAGGGCGACACCTGGACCCTTTCGACGAGCGGCTGGGCTCTCGTCGGGCCGATCCTGACCTTCGAGGGAGCAGTCGAGACCGGGAGCGGGGTGACCGGGGACGTCGGGACGAACCTAACCGTTGAGGTCACCGGAGCGCTCGTCGCCGGTCCGACCGATTTCACTTACGTCGGCCTTCCCCCTGAGTGCGCCGGGCCGAACGTCGCGGTCTTCCGCTGCGCCGGGGCGCTTCCCGGCGGGTACAACCTGACGGGGACGATCTCCTCCGCGGCCGGCGCGAGCTCGACACCGACGGTGGGACTCTACCTGAACGCGGCTCCCGAGGTCGACGCCTTCCGCTTCTCGCAGACCGCGACGGAGATCGGCGTCGCGGTCAGCATCTCCATCCAAGCGAGCGGGGGTACCGGGGCGTACACGTATTCCTACAGCGGGCTCCCCCCCGGGTGCGCGAGCGCTGACTCCCCCGAGATCGTCTGCAGCCCGACCGCCGAGGGGGCCTACCCGATCCTCGGCGCGATCGTCGATGAGGTCGGAGGGACGTCGGCGATCAACATCACGCTCGTCGTCGGCCCGCACCCGTTCGTCACCGGGGTCACACTGTCCCGCTCCGCCATCGATGTCGGCCAGTCGACCGTGGTGTCGATCTCCGCGGGGGGCGGGGTCGGCCCGCTCACCTTCGGCTTCAAGGGTCTGCCGGGAGGGTGCTCCTCCGCGAACGTCTCCGCCCTCACCTGCGCCCCGACGGCGAACGGCACGTTCGGCATCACGGCGAGCGCCTCGGACCAGTACGGGTTCGGGGCCAGCGGGTCGGCCGAGCTCTCGGTCCATCCCCAGCTCGAGGCGCCCCGGCTCGTGGCCAACGAGAGCTCGGTCGAGCTCAACCGGTCGGTCTCCTTCCTGCTCGGGGTCAGCGGAGGCACGCTCCCGTACGCGTACTCATTCACCGGGCTCCCGATCGGATGCACCTCGAACGACTCGGCGACGCTGACTTGCGCCCCCCGCGAGACCGGGACGTTCCAAGTGAACGCGACGGTCACCGACGCCCTCGGGGAGTACGTCACTCGATCGGCGACCCTCGAGGTCACTGCCGTCCCCACCTCCTCGCAACCGAACTCCACCTCCCCGGGAGCCGGGAACCGTCTCGACTCGACGCTGATCGGCGGCGGGCTCATCGCCCTCGGGGCGGGGGTGGCCGTCGCGGCGGTCCTCGTCCGGCAGGGGATCGTGCGGACCCGGCGGGGCGACGAGCTCGTCGACGACATGATCCGCACCGCGGGACCGCTCGGCGAGGAGTACGGCCGGATCGACGACCCCAACCGCCGAAGGTGAGCCCCGCGCCGCGTGCCGGGCCGTTCCACCCCACCCGTTTATGCCCGAGCGGGCCGTCGTGCCGCCCGTCCCAAGATGCCCGATCGGCGCCGACGGTGCCTGACGTGGCCGGCCCGCCGTTCGCCCTCGGCCCCCCCGGCTCGCGGGGACGGTAGGCCGCGATGAACGCTCCGAGCGACCGAACGGCCCCAAAGCCGCCGGAGCGGCTCAGCATCGCCTATCGCATCCTCCTCCACATCGCCCGCCAGGGCCGCTATGGACCGAACGAGGTGCCTCCGAGGGCGCTCTGCCAGGCCGGGATGGTCGAAGCCCTCGGCGTGACCCAGGGAGCGCTCGTCGGGTTCCTCCAGGAACTCGTGGCGGCCGGTGTCCTGTCGGTCCATCGGGACCACGTGCGGGGCATCGATCGGCGCGTCAAGGTCTACGAACTGACGCCGGAAGGCGATGTGCTCGTGCTTGAGATCCGTCGGCGCCAGACCCCTCCTCCGAGCCCGTTCGGCGCCCCGGTCGGGGGGGGCGCGAACGAAGGATCGGGGTAGGTCCGGCTCTCGGGCCTCACCCGGCGACGGACCAGTGCGGGCCCGTCGGCCCGCGCGCGTCATGCGCGAAGTGGGCGAGGGCCGCGGCGTACGCCTCCGGATCCTCGAACGGCGCGAGGTGGGCGGTCTCCTCGATCCAGGCCCACCCCTTCCGGGGCGCCTCGAGCACCCGAAGGTACTCCCGGGCGAGCTCGGGGTCCACGAGGTGGTCGTAGCGACCTGCGAGGAAGAACGCCGGGACCTCGAGCCGGGTCACGCGCCGGACGAGATCGAGCGAGCGGACGGTCGGTCCGAGCGCCTTCCTCGCGGCGCGGATCCCCCGGCGTCGTCGACCGAGGTCGAAGACGGTGTACTCGGCGAGGTCGGCCCAACGCGGATGCGCACGGGAACGCCCCTCCGGTTGATGGATCTCTCCGCCCAGCTCCTTGACCAACAGCCGGAGCCGGATCGCTCGGGACGGGTCGTCCTCCGCCGCTTCCGCGAGAGCGTTCGCTTCGGCGAGCCGCCGGGGCGGCCCGTTCCGCTCGGCCTCCGTCCGGGCCCAGGCGAGGGCCCTCCGATCGCTCTCGCGGGGCTCGACCCATTGCCCGACCCCGATGTACGCCTCGAGACGTTCGGGGGCCCGCGCCGCGGCGAGGATCCCTACCACGCTCCCGAACCCGTGCCCGGCGAGGACGATCCGGTCGCGGTGGAGCGTGTCGCCGAGCCAGCGGACCATCTCGACGGTGTCCTCCACGAGCCGATCGAGGGTAAGCGCGTCGGTCGGGGCGCGCGGGTCGAAGGAGAGGCCCGCTCCCCGCGGGTCCCAGTTCGCGACGACGAACGCCCGCTCGAGCTCGCCTTGGAACGCGCGGGCGAGCGGAAGCAGCGTCTCCCCCGGTCCATCCGGAACGAGGAGCACCACCGGTTGGGTCTCGTCGACGCCCCGGAGTAGGACCCACTGCTCCACGCCGCCGATCGGCACGCGTTCCAGCCGGGCGACGCTGCCCGGATACGGGCGGCGGTCCCGGCCCAGGATCGGCGGGGTCCGCCGGCGAAACACGTCGGGGCCGTGAACGCCGGGCGCTTTAGCTTCGCCCGGCTCCCCCGAGGCAAAGGCGTAAGAGGCCGGGGACTAGGGGAGCCACGATGTCCCCCCCCGACCTCGATCCGATCCTGATCCAGGTGACCGTCCCGCTGCCGATCCCGATGATCTTCGCCGCGATCACCGAGGGGAAGCAGCTGAGGGAATGGCTGTCGGACGGAGCGCAGGTCGACGCGGTCGTCGGCGGGCGCTACGAGCTCGAGTTCGACTCCGAGACGATCCCCTTCTCGAGCCGGGGGAAGGTCACCCGGCTCACCCCGGACCACGAGCTCGGGTTCACCTGGACGCCACCGCCGGCGTTCGATCCGACCCCGGAAGGGAAGCCGGGGCGCGCCTCCGAGGTGTACGTCCGACTGCAGGAGTCCCCGGAGGGGATCGATGTCACCCTCGAGCACTCGGGGTGGCCGAACTCCGAGGCCGGCGAGGAAGCGCGCTCCTGGCACTTCCGGTTCTGGGACGAGCGGCTCCACGAGTTCAAGGAATACCTCCTGAAGGCGGCGTACGGGTAGACCCGGGCCCCGACCCGACCGCCGCGCCGGGCTCGCCGTCGGTCCGGTCCGCGGGTACGCCCGCAATCGGGGGGAGCGGCGGTCGACGGCGGACGAACGTGCTCCACACCACGAACCCCAAGAGGGCCGCGAGGCCGACGAGCGCGTACGGCTCCGCCTCGACGAGCGGGGAGGTCGGCGGCGCCCGGACCTCCACGACCACGACGGACCGACCCCACGCCCCGGCCTCCTCGACCACGGCGGTCACCGCGACCGGTCCGGGGCTCGATCCCGCCAGGAAGACCACCGAGAGCTCCCCCGCCGCATCGCTGACCCCGTAGTCGACCGCGAGGGACCCGCCGAACGCGCTCGCGAGCTCGACGACCGTGCCGTTGAGCGGCGTTCCCGATGGGGCCGTCGCCCGGAAGGTCAGGGTGAGGTCCGCCCCTTCGGCCACGGTCGGAGTCGATGGGTCGGCCACGAGCTCCACGTGGAGCTCCGGCACGAGCGCTATATCGACGGAGGCCACGCCGGGGTAGCCAAGGACCGCGCTCTCGGCGGTGAGCACGTCGGTCGCGGGCGCGCTCACGTTCGGGGTGCCCCAGTCGAGGGAGACGGAACCGTTCGCACCGGTGGAGAACCCGGCGGCGGTCCGTTCGAGGCTGTCCGAGAGGAGGAGCGCGACGCCGGGGATCGCCGCGCCGTAGAGGCTCGAGGCCCGGACCTCGATCGGCACCGGGACCGTGGCCGCGACGGTCGAGGTCGGCCCGGTGATCGTGATCTCGATCGGGACCGCCCCGCTGCTCCAGAGGGCGGTGCCGTTCGCCTGCGGCGTGACGTTCGTCCCGGTCTCGACCGACCCGGGGGCGAGGTCCGGTTCCTGCGTGCGCCCCTCGACGCCCCACCGGCTCGAGGGAGTTCCCGACTGCTCGGTCGTCGCGTTGGCGGGCAGGTGCCAGGTCCCGTTGACGTCCACGCCGACGGTGGTTGGTACGAAGAGCCCGTTCGGTACGACCCCCTCGATCCCGTCGTTCGAGAAGGCGACCTCGGAGAACCCGAAGCCGGACGGATCGGTCGCCTGGAGCGAGCCGAAGTCGAAGATGCCGCCCGTCCCGCTCGATGAGAACGGCTCTCCGTCGACGTCCGCCGTCCAGTTCGTACCGGGGCCTTCGTAGGTCAGCGACAGCTCGTACGGTCCGCCGTCCCCGACATCGTCCGGTGGGCCGTACCCCAGGTGGACGAGCGCATCGTCCGACGAACGGAACACCTCGAAGAATCCGGTCGGGGGAAGCGTGGCGTTCTCGAACAGCCCGATCACCGCCTCGTATGCCCCGATCGCCTCTTCGGCTCCGACCTGGAAGGAGCTCCCGGCCGGGGGCGGGTTCCAGCCGACGGGCCCGACGCTCGTCTCGAACCCCTCGTTAGGGAAGTCGTAGGGATCGTCCGGCAGGACGAACAACGTAGACTCGCCCCCGGTGGCCGCGAACGGATCGAGGGGGGTCGGGATCCGGGCGGGAGCGTCGGTGGCCCCGCGCATCGCGAGGGGAGCGATCGCGCCGTGGGCGGTCGGAGGGGCGCCGGTCGCCG
>JASHSI010000143.1 GCA_030040915.1 Thermoplasmata archaeon
CAGCCTAGCGGGTGGCCCGCCGTCCTTCACCCGACTGGCGCCGAGCAGGAAGAGCGCGCCGAAGACGGGCGCGAGGACTCCGAGCGCTAGGTCCGCCGGTGCGACGAGGAGGATCGCGAGACCGATGCCGATGAGGACGACGCCCCCGACGGCGAGGGCGATGCGGCTGCCGCGGACCTGACTTTCGACATAGGCGACCTCCTCACCGAGGTCGAACGTGAGCGGGTACGGGTCGGCGGCGAGCGGCGGCTCCACGCGGGCGGGAAATCACGGCCCCGCTTCAACCGTTTCTCGCCACCGAGCGAGGGCGGAATCGCGGCCCCACCGGCGGCAGCGGCGGCGCCCGGGCGAGCGTTAAATACCCCCGAATCCCGCCGGGGGGGCCGTGCCCGAGGTGCCCACCGACCCCGGTCGCACGATCGTGTTGGGCGAGCGCGAGCTCGCCATCGGGTTCCGTCTGATCGGGCTCAAGGACGTCGTGGACGTCACCCCCGAGAACGCAGCGGTCGAGTTCGAGCGCGCGATGACCAAGGGCGGGTTCAGCCTGGTCATCGCCAGCCAGTCGATCCGGGGCCACCTGACGGACCATCAGCGCGAGGTGGCCGACGCGTCACTCGAGCCGCTGGTCGTCTTCGTACCGACCCCGACGGGCGAGTACGAGGTCGAGAGCATCGCGGCGCTGGCCAAGCGCATCCTCGGCGTGTCGCTCGTCGCTCCCGCTTCGTGAATTGCTAAGGAGACGGTCATGGGAAGTGTAGCTCGGGTTTCGGGTCCGGTCGTCATCGCCGAGGGTCTGACCGGCGCCAAGATGTTCGACGTCGTACGCGTCGGCGAACTGGGGCTGGTCGGCGAGATCATCAAGTTGGTCGGGGAGTCCGCCACCGTCCAGGTCTACGAGGACACGACCGGCGTGCGGCCCGGCGATCCGGTCGAGAACACGGGCCAGGCGCTGAGCGTCGAGCTCGGTCCCGGTCTCTTGCAGTCGATCTACGACGGGGTGCAGCGCCCGCTGGACGTCCTGAAGAAGAACCTCGGGGATTTCATCACCCGCGGGTTCGTCGCCCCGGCGCTGGACGAGACGAAGAAATGGGAGTTCACCGCGACCGTCGCGGTCGGCGCCGAGGTGACCCCGGGCACGGTCCTCGGAACGGTGCAGGAGACCCCGCTGATCCTCCACAAGATCATGGTCCCGCCCGGCGTCTCGGGTAAGATCGCCTCGATCGCGAGCGGCTCCTACACGATTCGGGAACCGATCGGCCAGCTGCAGACCGCCGCCGGCAAACAACCGCTCACGCTCACGCAGCGCTGGGTGGTCCGGGTCCCGCGCCCGGTGACCCAGAAGCTCGCCCCGGGGATTCCCCTGATCACCGGGCAGCGCGTCATCGATACGCTCTTCCCCGTGGCGAAGGGCGGTACGGCGTGCATCCCCGGACCGTTCGGCTCGGGCAAGTGCGTGGCCGGCGAGACGCCGGTCCTTCTCGCGGACGGTCGGGTCGTGCCGATCGAGACGCTCCACGGCGAGGCGCGGCGGACCGGAACGGTCCGCCGGGACGGTCGCGACGAGTGGATCTCCCTCGCGGAACCGCTCCAGCTCGTCTCCCTGGTCCGTGACCGACTCGTGACCAGTCGGACGACGACGCTCTACCATGGCCAGAGCGACCGGCTCGTTCGGGTCCGCACGCGATCGGGCCGGACCGTCCGGGTCACCCCGGTGCACCGGCTGTTCCGCTTCCAACCGGACGGGTCGCTCGCCGAGACCGCGGCCGCCGACCTCCGGCCGGGCGACTACCTCGCGGCCCCGCGGTCACTGCCGGCCCCGCGGACCCACCCGGCGCTCGAAGTGCCCGTCGCTCCCCTCGAACGGGCGGGCCACGCAATGCGGTTCCCCCACCGGATGTCCGAGGAACTCGCCGAGCTGCTCGGCCTGTTCGTGGCGGAAGGCTACCTCCGCGGGGGCCAGACCGTCGTCTTCACCAACACCGACGAAACCCTGCGGGACCGGTTCTCCACCCTCGTCCAACAGGTCTTCGGGCTGGTCTCCCGGGTGGAGTTCCAACCGGGCAAGACCCCGAACGTCCTGGTGCACAGCCGGCTCCTCCTCGATTACTTCGCCGCGATCGGCGTCGGAGCGGGGGCGGCCCACAAGCGCATCCCCCCCGCGGTGCTCTCGACGCCCAACGCCGTGCTCGCCGCGTTCCTGCGCGGCTACTATCTCGGCGATGGCGGCTTCTCGGGGGCGGAGGCCGAACTGTGCACCGCCAGCTCGGCGCTCCAGACCGAGCTCAGCTACGCGCTTGCGCGGTTCGGCATCGTCAGCTCGCTGTCGACGCGACACGTGGACGGCGCGCCCTACTACCGCGTCCTCATCCACGGGACGCCGAACCTGGCTCGACTCACGGCCCTCCTCGGGGCGCCGACGCCCAAGCTCGCCCCGTTGAGGGCGTACGTCGACGGCCAGCACCGCCGCTACAGCGGTTGGGACGTCGCCCCGATCGGGACCGAGGAGCTCCAGCACCTCGACCGGTCGCCCCACACGTACTCCGGCCGGCTCCGAGCCGGCATCGAGATCCACAACGACGTTGGGAACGGCGAACGCATGGGCATTGGCC
>JASHSI010000144.1 GCA_030040915.1 Thermoplasmata archaeon
CGAGCTCCGCGGCGAGCTGGCCCCGATAGTAGAGCGTCTCCTTCGTCCCGTCCACGAACTCACCGAGGACGGTGGCCGGGACGTCGAACCGCTCGAACGTCTCGAGGAGGGGCCGGACCGAACCCCGGCGCACGTCGAGGAGCATCCGCTCCTGGGACTCGGAGGTCCATATCTCCCACGGCCGCACGCCGGCCTCCCGAAGCGGGACCCGGTCGAGGTGGAGCTCGAGGCCGAGCCCACCGGCGTAGGCGAGCTCCCCGGAGGCCGTGGCGAGGCCCCCACCCCCCAGGTCCTTGACCCCTTGGACGAGCCCGCGGTCGTACGCCTCGAGGCAGGCGCGGATGAGCGGCTCCTTCATGATCGGGTTCCCGAGCTGGACGTGTCCCCGGTCGGTCTCGACCGAGGAGGCCCCGAGGGCCCGGGAGGCGAACGCGACGCCGCCGAGCCCGTCCCGGCCCGTGAGCCCCCCCGCGAGCACGACCCGGTTGCCCGCTCGTTCGGCCCGGTTCGGACGGAGGCGCGAGCGCGCGAGGAAGCCGACGCAGCCGACGTTGACGAGCGGGCTCCCCGAGTACGCGGGGTCGAAGCCGACCGATCCGGAGACGGTCGGGACCCCGACCCGGTTCCCGTAATCCCGGATCCCAGAGATCACCGTGTCGGCGGTGTACCGGTTGGAGAGGCCGCCGTCGACGGGCCGGGCCTCCTGTTCCAGCGGCCCGAAGTAGAGGGGGTCGGCGAGCGCGATGGGTCGGGCGCCGACCGCGAGCACGTCCCGGAGGATGCCGCCGATACCGGTCGCGGCCCCCCCGTACGGCTCCACCGCGGAAGGGTGGTTGTGCGACTCGATCCGGAGCGCGTAGGCGTACCCGTCCCCGAACGCCATGACCCCGGCGTCCCCGGTGCCGAGAACCCGCGGTCGGGGCGCGAGCCCGCGGAACGCGTGGCGAAGCCAGCGCTTGGAGCTCTTGTAACTGCAATGCTCGCTCCAGCTCTGGGCGAGGCCCGCGAGCTCGACGTCGCTGGGGTCCCGGCCCATTCGTCGGAAATGGCCTTGCAGTCGGCCGAGCTCCGGGTCCGAGAACCCGAGCCGCCGGTCCTCCGAGAATTCCCGCAGGGTGGCCCGGTCCAACCCGCGGATCGGGAGGACCTCCACCTCGGGGGCCCACTCGGTCCGCCGCCGTTCGGTCCGGGGCATGGGGCTACAGGGACCCCCGCGCGACCACCACGCGGTGGACGACGGGGTTCGCGAGCAGCCGGTCGACCGCCTGGCGGGCGAGCCGCTCGGCCTCCTCCGCTTGGACGCCCTCGAATTCCAAACGGTACACCCTTGCGGTCTCGACCGCCTCGAGGTGAGGTAGGCCCAGGAGACGGAGCGACTTGAGGACCCCGTCCCCCTCCGCGTCGAAGACGCCGGGTTTGAGCTCGACCCGAACCTCCACCGTCGTCCGGTCGCTGGCGGGGCCCACGGGTCAGCTCCGGTCGGAACGAACGGGGGGCCGTTCATAAGGGTGGTGCCGGCCGACGACGCCGGCGATCGATCCGCTCCGAACGAGGACGACAGCGCGCCGGTCCCGAACGCTCGGGGGGGCCTCGTCGGCCGCCCTTCCCGCAGGGTCGATCGACCCCGGGGCGCACGGGGCCAATGAGGGACGCCCGTCGTCGATCAGTCGATCTGCCGTCGGAGGGCCTGGAAGTAGGCGATCACGGGCGCCTTCCTCAGCGCATACACCCCGCGGCGGACGGGCGCGAGGACCCCGAGCCGGACCAATCGGGGGATGTAGGGGGGAAGGACCCCGGCGCGGAGGATCTCGGTCGTCCGGAACGTGGTGCGGCCGAGCCCGGCGATCCGAACGAAGGCCCGGACATCCTCGTCCGACGCGCTCCCGATCTCGTGCTCGAGCCAGGGGCTCGCGAGTTCGACGGCGGCCGGCACCCCGCGGTCCACATCGGCCGCACTGATCCCTCCCTCCTGAAAGCTCGACTCCGCGAGGCACTGGACGAGGTAAGGATACCCGTGGGAGAGCGCCTGGACCCGCTCGATCGCGGCCGGGCTCCACTTCACCCGGCTCCGCCGAACGGGGGCCTCGAGCGCGATCCGCGTCTCTTCGAGCGTGAAATCGGACATGTCGAACGTGCTCCCGGAGAAGATCCGGGCGACGGGGGACCCGCCCCGAAGCGAGAGGCGGGTCCACAGCTCGGGCCCGCCCGCGACCACCAGAAGGATCGGCAGCCCGAGGGCGGCCTCGGTGATCGTCTTGAGCGTACCGAGGCCGACGTCGTCGAGGAGCTCGGCATCGTCCACGGCGATCAGGACCAGGGGGGCCTCGGCGGCGGCGGAGAGGACCTTGCGGAAACCCGTGAACGGGTTCGAGGCGGCGCGGTGCTCGGACTTCGTGACCGCGAACCCGGTCCCGAGCACGCTCATCGAGACCGAGGAGAGGCGGGCGTGCACCCGACGGAAGAATGAGTCCGCCTCCTTGGCCTGGTCGAGGAACCTCTGGAGCTCGTCGGCGATGTCCATGAGGAGCGCGGCCTCCCCCCGGCGCTGCCGCAGCGGCACCTCGATGCGGATCGCGTGGGAATCCCAGGCCGCGACGAGCGCCTCCACCTTCCTCAGCGCCGAGGTCTTCCCGCTCCCCCGGTGGCCGTAGAGGAGGATGGCGGAACTCGTCCTCGAGACGCGGGCCTTCTCGAGCAAGGAGGCGGTACGATCGATCAGGCGAGCCCGGCCGGCGAACCGTTCCGGGGTCGCCGGTATCGCGGGGTCGTACGGGTTCATCGACCGGACGACGGGATGGGAGCTGTATTAATATTTTTTAATACATTCCTGTCACCCACGATCGGACTCCGCAGACCTTGCCGCAGCGGGCCCCGCGGCCCCGAATTCCTCGCTCCCGGCGGTCGATGCCGAGAGCGATCGCACTACCCGAGGATCTCGACCAGCCGGTTGCGGAACCGCGTTCGCCCGAGGTTCCGCACGGAATGGACCTCCGGGGGACGCTCCCATACGAGATCCCCCTCTCGGAGGCGGAGTCGTCTCGCACGGCCCCTCCCATCCGTCAGTTCCAAGAGGGCCGGCTCGAGGCAGATCGACAGGTACGGTCGATGGTGTCGGTGCCTCGGGTACGCCTCCCCGGGCTCGAGGACCATCTCCCAGACCCGGACCCGTCGGTTGCGCAAGAGAAGCTTCTGGGCGATCGGCGTCGGACGCATGCCGGAGGACCCCTCCGGCCAAGTTAAGCCATCCGTCGCTCCGCCGACCCTCTCGCGCCGACGTCCCCGCTGGGTCACGACCCACCGCTCGAGGACCCGACCGGGCGAGCGACGCAAGAATCTTCGCTAGTGGGTCGAGCCCCTCTGCATGGCGACGTAGTCGAGGCGGGCGAAGAACCCGTCCAGCACGTCGTTGAGCGCGTGGGGCTGGGAGAGGCTCGGTAGGTGGTCGGCGTCGGGGACCACCGTGCTCTGGCAGTTCGGGAGCTTCTCGGCGAGGATCTCGGCGATCTTCTGGTAGGCCGGGAAGTCGTGCTCGCCGGTGATCACGAGCACGGGGGCGAGGGCGGCCCACAACCGCTCGATCGTCGGCGGGATCATCTGGCGCCGAAGCGGAATCGGGCGACCCAGGGCGCGGTCCCGGTTCTCCGAGGCGATGAGGAGGAGCTTCGCGCGGGTCTCGGCGTCCACCCGCGGGGCCCACATGTCGAGCTTCGCCTCGATAGCGGCGTTCCCGGGCCGGCCCGCGAGCGCCTCCACCGCGTCCTCCCCGCGGT
>JASHSI010000145.1 GCA_030040915.1 Thermoplasmata archaeon
CGGCGGCGTCATCCGCAGGATCCTCCCCCGTCGCAATCCGCGTGCCAGGAAGCCGGCCGAGCCACCGCCGAGGAACGCCCCGGGCCGTAGGGCGACGAACGGGACCCCCTGCCGCTCGAGGTAGTCCTCCGCCTCCTTCTTCGCCCAGAAGTGGGGGACCTTGGGGGCGAGGTCGCACCGGAGGATGCTGAGCAGAACGAAGCGCGGCACGCCCTGGCGCTTCGCGGCGTCCACCAGGTTCCGATTCCCCTCGAAGTCAGTACGCAGGGTGTCGCCCTTTCGGCGGCGCGAGTATCCGATCGCACTGGTCACGACGGCGGAGACCCCGGCCATCGCCGGGTCCAGGGAGGCGGGGACGAGCATGTCGCCCCGGACCACCTCGACCCCCCGGCCCTCCAGACGGGTCGAATCCGTGCCCGGCCGGACGAGAGCGCGGACCCGTTGGCCCCTCGCGAGGAGCTGGTCCACCACCCGGACCCCTAGGTCCCCGGTCGCGCCGACGACGAGTACGGGCCGCCCCGCCGCAGCTCCGACTCCGTTCCTCCGCATCCTGCTCGTCCCGGTCGCCGGTTCGTTCATGTGGATCGACCCTCAGTGATAGCCCCGGAACACTTCGAACGTGATTCGTTCGGTCGGGACGCCCATCCCGACCAGCAGACCGCTGACGTGACCCACCAGCGCGTCCCGCCCACAAAGATAGTAGGTGGGCTCCGTCAGACCGGCGGTGGCCTCGCCAAGGAGGGGGCCATCGATCCGGCCCCGCCGCCCGGACCATCCGCTGCCCGCCGGCTCGCGGGTGAGGGTATGGATGACCCGGAGCCTCCGGTTCCCCGACTCGATCGCCGCGAGCTCGTCCCGATAGGCGATCTCCTCCTGCGACTGGTTGCTGTAGATCAGAACGGACCGACGGGGGGACCGGGTGTCCGCGAGGAACTTGGCCATCCCCTTCAACGGAGTGATTCCAATGCCTCCCGCCACGAAGACGGCGTCCCGGTCCGGGTCGAGGACGAAATGCCCGTACGCGCCGTCGATCTCGACCTCATCGCCTGGTCGGAGCCCCGCGAACGCCCGCTTCCAAGAGGAAGAGGAGAGGCGAGCCCCGAACTCGAGGAACCCCTGGGTCGGCGAGGAGGCGAGCGACATGGGGTACTCTTCGACCCCGACGGGCGTGGTCAGCTCGAGACCGCAAAACTGGACCGGTTCGTAGTCGAACCCGCTCGCCTTCTCGACCCGGATCATGTGGGCGCTGGGGGTGAGCGGCCGCGATTCGATCACCTTCGAGCGGAAGATCACGGGCGCCCCACTCGCCCGGACATATATGACTACTAAGTTACTTATGACTAAACTAATATCCTCGACGCCAGGACGCCACGCTCTTATTCCCTCGGGGGCCGTGACGGCCCATGGTCGCCCCCTCGCGGCGCCCCGTGGTGGAGACGCTCGTCCAGGACCTTCGACGGGCGTCGTTCACCGTCCATGCGAGCTTTCGGCAGGTGCTCGCGGATCGGGGGCTGTCGATGGGCCAGTTCGTCACCCTCCGGGCCCTCGTGGTCGCCGGCCGAGGGACGACCCGGGACCTCGCCCGATCGATGGGGGTGACCACCGGCAACGTGACGGGTCTCGTCGACAAGCTGGAGCACGCGGGCCACGTGGTCCGTCGCCCCAGCCGGACCGATCGGCGAGTGGTCATCCTCGAACCCACCAAGAAGGGGCGGGGTCTGATGGAGGATCTGCGCCGGGCGGTCATCGACGAGGTCGCGCGTTCGTTCGCGGCGTGGAGTCTTCGGGACCTGCAGCAGCTCGAGCGCCTGCTTCGCCGGGTCATCGATGCGGCGCCGTGCGAATGCTGACAGGCTCCTCCGGCCTGTCGGGATAGGACCCCTGGGTCCCCACGCTAGGCAAGACTCGCGGAGATCTCCCCGGAGAACTTTCCCCCGACCCCGACGAGCGTCAGCCAGAACCCCGGACCGGCCAACGACGTCAGAACGGTGGCCGCCGGGTAGAGCACGAGCTGGTCCCCGGCGGCCAGGGCCGACGAGGCGGACAGGTCCGCACAGCGCTGGGCCGGTGGTGGAACGGTCCACTGACCGAGCGACCCCGAGATTCCCTGAAAGACCCAGATGGAAATCGCGCAACCGCCTGCCTCCTCCGCGGTGACGTTGTCGGCGAGCCCGTTCTGAACCTGGCCGGTCGAATTCTCCACGACCGGATCGAGATCCTCCGGAGCGACCCCATTCGAAGCGGCAAGGACGGAGAACGCGTACGTGCAGTTCTCCTCCGTCGCCGTATCGTTGATGCAAGAGGGGGTCGCGGCGCCGACCGCGAGGACGGAGCCCACGGGAGTGTTCCCCCCGCACCCGCCCCGACAGCTCCCCTTCCCCAGTATATCGAACGCCAAGGGGGCGAAGAGCGACCCGCCTACGACCAACGCCACGATCACGAGCACGATCACCGTGAGCGCCGTTTGGTCCTTCTTCGGAGGCGGGGGCACCGCGACCCAATCGGCGTAGGGCCCCGATGGCGCCGGAGGGAGCGCGGGAGCGGCCGGGGAGGGGCCGGGATCGCCGGGGGCTGCGGGTTCCACCACATGGGTGGATGGCCCATCCCCCCCAACCAAACCTTCCCCGAGGGCGCCGGCCCTCCACCGATCACCTGGATCGGCGGGCTCACCTCCGACCGTCCGGACCGGGTGGGGCTCAGGTGGGCCCGACGGCCGTTAGACCGCATCCCGTCGGGCCGAGAGGATCCGGAACGCCTCGGTCCTCGGCATCGCCCGCTGGATCGCATCGAGGTCCGGGGGCGGGGGGCGAGGGCGACGCCGCTCGAGATCGAACCACACCCCTTCGGAGGCCACGCGGGCGGCGAGCTCCCCCTCTCCGTTGAGGAAGGTGTTCTGCAAGAGGTATCGCGAGCCGTCCTCGGAGAGGCCCATCGCCTGGAGGTCGACCGTGAACTCTTCCGAGAGCCGCAGCTCCCGGCGGTAGGAGAGCTCGTCCCGGACGATCACCGGGCCGATCCGCTCGGTGGCGAGACGTGCCCCCGGGAATCCGTGCCGCGCGAAGAGGAGGATCCGGACATCCGCGGCGTGGTCGAGGTAGGCCCGGTTCGCCATGTGGTTGTTCCCGTCGAGATCGCCCCAGCCGACCCGGAACCTCTCGACGAACGGGCCGACGGCCGTGGAGCGAGTCGGGCTCCTTGGCGCCCCCTTCTCGCGCTCCTCCATGGCGGCCGACCACCTCGGACCGCCGCAAGTATCCGGCCCCAAAGGGGTTTGCCGAATGCCGAAGGGCCGACCCGCCCGATCGGTATCCGCGTTCCCGCTGGTCGGCTCACGGGGCTTCGGTCTTGGGCGCCACGAAGGACGGCATCTCCATCGCGCCCAACGCGACGGCGGCGCGCAGGACCCCGATGTGCGTGAGGGCCTGGGGGAAGTTGCCGAGCGGGCGACGTCGGACCGGGTCGTACTCCTCCGGGTACAAGCCGAGGGGGCTCGCGACGAGGAGGAGCTTTCGGAAGTGGGCCATCGCGAGGCGGCGTTCGCCGAGCCGCGCGAGGCACTCGACGAGCCAGAACGCGGCGGGGAGGAACGTCCCTTCCGGTCCCTCGATCCCGTCCGGCCCGCGGTATCGGTAGACGAACGGACCCTTGGCGAGCTCGCGTCGCACCCGGGCGACGGTGGCGCGCACCCGGGGGTCCTCGTACGGCAGGAAGCCGACGAGCGGGATCCGGAGGTTGACGGCGTCGATCGCCGGCTCTCCCGCCGCCTGGAGGAACGCCCCGCCCGGACGGTCGAGCCCCTCGGAGAGCACCCACGCCTGGATCTCGTCCCGGACCGGGCCCCATCGCGCCACCTCCTCGGTCGCCTCGAACCGGTGCGCGAGGTCGAGCGAGCGGTCGAGGGCGACCCATGCCATCACCTTCGAGTGCACGTACTGGCGGGGGGGCGCCCGGGACTCCCAGATTCCGTGGTCCGGCTCGCGCCAGCGTTCCACCACCTGCTCCGTGAAGTGGGCGAGCCGCGGCCAGTAGGGGCGCACCGCCCCGGGTCGCCGGAGGGCGAGGAGCCGCGCGGCGTCGAGGAGCTCGCCATAGATGTCGAGCTGGAACTGCCTCTCGGCGGCGTTCCCCACCCGGACCGGCCGGGAGCGCTCGAACCCTTCGAGGTGCCCGAGCTCGATCTCGGTGAGGTCGCCCGACGCCTGGGCCGGGTACATGACGCGCAGGTGGCCCCTTCGGTCGTCGGGTCCCACCCGGTCAAGGATCCAGAGGAGGAAGCGCTCGGCTTCCTCGTAGTGGCCGAGGAGGAGGAGGGCCTGGGCGCAGAAGGCGGCGTCCCGGACCCATACGTACCGGTAGTCCCAGTTCCGGGTCCCCCCGGGCCACTCGGGGAGGGAGGTCGTGGGGGCGGCGAGGAAGGCACCGGTCCCCTCGACCGAGAGCATCTTGAGGACGAGCTCGGAGCGCTCCACCCAGGTGTGCCAGAGCCCGGCGATCCGGTGGATCGGGGTGGTGGGAGGATGCACCCAGCCCTGCCAGAACCGGGAGGTCTCCCGAAGGAGGAGCTCGGCCGCGGTCGCTTCCGAGGGGGAGTCGCCCCATCCGAGCTCGATCGAGAACCGGCCCTCCGCCGCGAGGGGGTAGCGGCCGCCGGCTCGCTCTCCATCGATCGCGAGGGGGGTGCTCGGTCGGACCCAGATCCGGTCCTCGGCGCCCCTCGCCGCGAAGACGGGCCCCCGCTCCTCCCAGGTCGCCGCCTCGGCGGCGTAACGGAACCTCGGCAGGAGCTCAACGGCGATCGGGACCGGCCCGCCTCGGGCCTCGGCGATGCGGACCAGGTAGGGGAGGACCGCCGGGTCGCCCCCCGGCCGGACCGGCATGAAGTCGAGGAGATCGAGCTGGCGGTCCCCGGTGAGGAAGAACCGCGTGAGCAGGATGTTCGTGGAAGGCAGGTAGGTCTGCTCGCTCTCGAACCTCTCGACGGGGGCGAGGTCGAAGTGGCCCCCGCTCCGGGCGTCGAGGAGCCGGGCGAACACGCTCGGCGAGGCGAACTGGGGGAGACAGAGCCAATCGATCCCGCCGAAGCGGGAAGCGAGCGCTGCGGTCCTCAGGTTCCCGAGGGCCCCGTAGTCGTAGAGTCCCGGGGCGCCCCTCAGGCCCTTCCGGCCGTTCGGTCCGAGCCGGCTCCCCGAACTCCGGCCCCGGGTCGCCGGTGGAACGGCGCCGACGGCGGGGAAGGGGCCGCCGGCGTTCACGAGAACCTACGTCCCACCGGATCGGAGGCCCGCGAGCTCCAGGATCTCGTCGTGGGTCCGGGCGAACCCCGAGTTCGGCACGGAGCGAGGATCGACGAAGGCTAGCTCCGTCCAAGCGGGGTGGCGGGGGACCCAGTCCGCGGGGGCCCGGACCCATTGGAGGAAATGCAGATCCCAGTGTTTCGTGCGGTCGGCGCGGGATCGGGATGGGTAGGTCTCGGAGAATACGGCGGAGCGGTCGATCGCCCTCCGCCCGAGGCCAAGCTGCTCGTCCATGATTCGGCGCGCGGCGTCGTCGGGACCTTCATAGTACATCAGGTGGGTCGCCGGGAGCATCCAACCCCGGGCGGCGGCCTCGGCGCGCGCCGGGTCGAGGGGGCCGATCCTCGCCCAATCCGCTCGGGGGTCGACCCGCCCGAGGAGCACCTCGTCCGGCCGGCCTTCGGGAGAAACGAGCAGGAACACCGAGAGGCAGAGCCCGTCCGGGGGGACCCCCCAGTACCCGCTCGCCGGTGAGGGAACGGCATCGAGCCGGCAGAACGACCGAGGCGTATCCGTGGTGCCCTTCCCCACCACGTCGGTCCTTCGTGCCGGTTGCATGACCCTTGGGACGTTGGGCCGATAGATGACGCCTCCCACCGTTGGCACCGACGAGGGAAGGTCCCCGCTTCCCGCCGGGCCGTCGAGCGGACGTGCGGGTAACCGGTAGGGGAAATACTCGGGGGGACTCATCGGACCGGGCCCGTCGATGTCGCCGACCGTGCGCACCGTTTCGCGCAAGTTCCGGGGCGCGGAGACGATGGAAGGGGCGGGGGTCCGCCTGCGCCGGATGTTCGGGAACTCTGAGGTGCCGCTCCTCGACCCCTTCCTCCTGCTCGACAACTTCGGCTCGACGAACCCCGAGGACTACCTCGCCGGCTTCCCTTGGCACCCGCACCGCGGGATCGAGACGGTCACCTACATGCTGAACGGAACGACCGCCCACGAGGACTCCCTCGGCAACAAGGGGGTCATCGGATCGGGCGACGTCCAATGGATGAGCGCGGGCAGCGGCATCATGCACCAAGAGATGCCGAAGCGCACCGAGGGGCTCCTCTCCGGTTTCCAACTGTGGGTGAACCTTCCCCACGCGCAGAAGATGGAGACCCCCGCCTACCGTGGGGTCGACGCCGCGACGATCCCCGTCCTGAAGGAGGAAGACGGCCGCGAGGTCAAAGTGATCGCCGGCACCTACCACGGCGTCGAGGGGCCCGTCCGCCACATCCCGGTCGACCCCATCTACCTCGACGTCCGCCTCGCCCCAGGGACCGAGTTCGAGCAGCCGACGAAGCCGGGGTACACCGCCTTCGCCCAGGTGATGGACGGCTCGGGCCTCTTCGACCCGATGGGCGTCCCCGCGGTCGGCGAAGGTCCTCCGACCCTGTACAACGGGTCGATCGATCCGGACGCCGAGGCCGTCTCGGGACCCGGCCATACCGTCCTCTACGGAGACGGCGACGCGGTCCGGATCCGGGCCGGGGACCAGGGCGTCCGCTTCCTCCTCGTGTCGGGTCGCCCACTCCACGAGCCCGTCGCCTGGTACGGGCCGATCGTCATGAACAGCCGGGAGGAGATCCGGCAGGCGGTCTCCGACCTCCAGCACGGCACGTTCATCCGGTCGAAGAAGGTCATCAACGAGGTGTAGCGGGCCCCGACGACCGTACCGGCCGACGCCGGGGACCGCCTAGATCGTCCCGGGGGCGGGAGGTTCTTTCCCGTGCGTGGTGTACCCGCCGTCGACCGTCAGCAGGGACCCGGTGGTCCAGCGGCTCTCATCGGAGAGGAGGTGCCGGATCGCCCGCGCCACCTCCCAGGCGCCGACGCCCGAGTGGTCCCGCAATGGGAGGGGCGAACCCTGGGACGGGGGCTGGGCCGGGTCGAGCTCGTGCTCCATCGTCCCGGGGAGGACCGCGTTGACCCTCAGCCCGAACGGCCGGTAGTCGTAGGCAAGCTTGTGCGTGAGGTCGGCGACCGCACCCTTCCCCGCGCAGTAGGAGGCGTTGCCGGCCCACCGGACCCGGTCGCACGCCGAGACGAGCACGAGCGATCCACCCGGTCGCTCGATGAGCCGGGGGATCGTCGCCCGCGCGGCCTGGAAGACCGCTTCGAGGTTGAGGCGGATTCCCGTCGCCCACTCCTCGTCCGTGGTCCGGTGCAAGAGCGGGTCCCCCTCGACCCAGCGCCCGATGTTCAGCGAGGCCCCGTCGAGGTGCCCGTGGTGGTCGACAATCGAGCTCAGCGCGGCCTCGGCCTCCGATCGGACCCCGAGGTCGGCGCGGATCCCTTCGAACTTCCACCCTTCGGTCTTCGCGACCCGGGTCAGGCGATCGAGGGACTCGGCGGTGCGGGCCACCCCGATCATCGTGGCGCCGGCGCTTCCGAGCAGGCTGACGAGCGCGCTCCCCAACCCGTTCCCGACCCCGGCGACGAGGATCACCTTGCCCGGCCAACCCATGAGGATCCCCCGGGCGGCGGCAGGGGTCGCGGGCGGAAGTACCTTGGGGGACCGAACGGGATCGTGGCGGGGGTCCTCACGTGGGCGCGGCCGCGCGAGCCGTGCCGGAGAGGCTCAGGTGGGCGGCGACGCCAGCGATCCCCACCAACAGGGTGGCCACGCTGAGGGGTGCCAGGATACCGAGGTGAAGGACGAGCCAGGCGCCCCCGAAGGCTCCGGAGAGCATCGCCCCGATGGAGAGAAGGCGTCGGATCGCCGACGTCCCGCTCATCCTCCCGGTGGAGGGGTCCGCCACCAGCCCGGTGACGGTCAACGTCAGCACGGTCGTCGTGAGGTCCGCCACCGCGAGGTGGCGGGCGCCCGCGTTCTGCATCCCCATGGCCAGCCCGAGGAGCACGATCAGAACGGCGATCTCCGCCGAGCCCGCAATCGGACCCACACCGCTAGAGAGCGCCGTCGCCACCACGAACAGCGCGAATTGGAACCCCGCGAAATTGCGGAGGGTGCGCAGCGGGGCCTCCCGCGACCGCAGGAGGAAGCGACCGGTGAGGTAGCCCCCGAGGAGGAAAGCGACCAGCGCTAGGAGCGACGCCGGAGCGGACAGGCCCGGAGCGCCCGCCGTCGCGAACCCTAGGAACACGATGTTCCCTGTCATATTGGCCACGAAGACGCGGCCGAACGCGAGGAAGCTCGTCGCATCGACGAATCCGGTGACCAAGGTGAGGGTGAGCATGATCGCCGGGAGGACGATCCGGGTGTCCGCTTCGATGTGGGGGCGGGGGAGTTCTCCGATCTGGCTCGATGCCGTCGCCATGGGAAGGGGAGCCCGCGGGGCGCAAGGACCTTGTTGCCCTCGCGCGAGAGCGCTCGAGGCGCGGAGGCCCGCTCATCGAGGGGATGGGGCGATGCCATCCACCGGTACGTGTGGACGGGCCCTGCCTCCCGCACGCTATGGATCTCGTGCCGAAGAGACCTGACCCGTCGTTTCGGCTGGGTCCAGGTCGGGCCCGCTGCCCGATCGGCACCGCCCTCTCCCGCGAACCCTGGTGCCCCCCGACCGGCTTCGCGCGGATGGTTTCCCTTCGCCTCCACCTCCCCGAGAGGTCGATCTGAGGATCCCTTCCCACGCTCGTGGCTCGGACCGTGCTCGAGCGGAGGCGAGATTCCGGCCCCCCGGATCGAAGGAGCGGATGGCGGATCGAGCTCGACCCTCCGCGCCGAGGCACATGAGTGCCATTGTGGTTATATATCTAAAATGTAATGTAATAAGCGGAGGGAGCGGGTCGACCGCTCCAAGGATAGATGACTGGGATCGATCGGTTCGGCTGCATCACGATCGCCGTGAAGGACCAAGAAGAAGCGCTTCGGTGGTTCACCGAAAAATTGGGATTCGTGAAGCGCACCGACCAAGCGGGTCCCGGGATGCGGTTCCTTACTGTTTCGCCTCCCAGACAGGAGCTCCAGGTCATCCTCGCATCGTGGTTCCCTGATCACGTTGGCAAGAACCCTACCGCGGTCCTCTACACGGACGATTGTCGGGCCACGTACGAGTCGCTCAGGGCCAAGGGGGTCGAGTTCACGGAAGCGCCCAAGCTCCAGCCGTTCGGTCTCCAGGCGGTGTTCAAGGATCTTTACGGGAACTCCTACGCCCTCCTCCAGCGAGGCCCGGGTCCCTCCTAAGGTCGGCGAGGTACGCGACGGCGTCGATCATGGCCGCAGGGCGACCGTCGGCGAACGGGGATGTGTTCCGCGCCGTTTCCGACCCGACTCGACGGTCGATGCTCGACCTCCTTTCGGGCCGGGAGAGGACCGCCGGGGCGTTGGTTCGTGCCTTCCCGAGATTGAGCCAGCCGGCCGTCTCGAAGCATCTACGGGTACTGCGCGAGGCGGGCCTCGTGGACGTGCGAGCCGAGGGGCCGGTGCGCCTCTACCGCCTCCGCCCCGGCCATTTGCGCGAACTCGATGCCTGGGTCTCGCACTATCGCCCCTTCTGGGCCGAACGCTTGGACGCCCTGACCCATCAATTGGACCGGAGCCAACGGGCGGCCGAGCGCCCCCGGCGGAGGTCGGCATGATGAGAGGATTCCCGCTCGCTCCGCTCGGACGCGTCGAGATGGACGGGGCGACCGGCACCCTGAGATTTGAACGGTACCTGCCCCACCCCGCCTCGAGGGTGTGGACGATGCTCACCGACCCCGGGGAGCTGAGAGGGTGGTACATGACCCGGGCCATCGTGGACGGAAGGCCCGGAGGGAGGATCGAATTCTGGGTCGGGCCGGCGCAGTTCCATGTCACCGGCCGGATCTTGGCGTGGGATCCTCCAAAGATATTCGAGCATGAATGGAACGCCGACCCTCGCCCCGAGCTGCCGAGGGGCGAGCGGGGCAGCATCCGATGGGAGCTCATCCCGGAGGGGGCCGGGACCCTGCTTCGTTTGACGCACTCCAACCTCACGACCTCGACGGCCACCGGCTTCGCACCGGGAACCCACGTGTTCTTGGACCGGTTGGAGGCGGCGCTCGGTGGGACGAACCTTCCAGACTGGCCGACCCGTTATGCTGAGCTCGTCGTTCGGTACCCCCCGCGCGAGCCGCCCGTCCCGTGAGCCCTTAGGCCCCCTTGGCTCGGGTCGCGCCCGCCGGAGCGGCCCGTGCCATAGGGCGGGCCCGTCAGGTCCCCCTCGCGTCGCTCGAACGCCGGAAGCGGACGGTCCGACTCGCGCCTCGCGGGGGACGGTGTCGGTGGGGTCGGGCCGGCAGCCGCCGGTTCCTTCGGACCCCTGAGTTCGAGAGCAGCCTTCCCGAGCGACCCCTCGAATCCCGACGGCTTCGGCCGCGCTGGACGCCACGTCCCTAGGAGCTTCCGCGAGAGCCTCTTCGCAACCTGCGCGGGCCGACCGGTGGATCGCTGGGGGGCACAGGCCCCAATCGGACCGATTGACGGAGCGGAGATCCGTTAGTTGGGGGGTGGGCGAGAGGTCGCTGGCGGGGGGAGCCACGGCGGATTGGGGAGCGGCGCGCCATCCAACATGGCGGACATTCGATCGAGGAGGACGGAGATCCCCCGAGCGAAGACCTCAGCCGTCGGCCGGGTGAGCTTCCGGTGGGTCAGGACGAGCAAGGTCTCCGACCCGGCCGCGGTCAATTCCCAGCGGACGATAGAGGACTCTCCGACCGGGTTCTGAGGGCCAGGGGGGAGGTTCCATTCGTACTCGTAGGTGCGAGGCCGCAGGCATTCCAATACCCGGCCCGTCGCCCGGACCCCGCTACCGTGTTCCATCTCGATACGCCCCCCCGGCGAGATATCGCCGGTCACCTTCGTCATGAACCATATCTCGAGCTTCCGAGGGTCGGTGATTGCCTCCCACACATCCTCGATCGGATGACGGATCCGACGACGAAAGACCACGCTCGCTCGGTCGTTGTCCTCGCGGAGGAGCCCGGGCCCTCCTTCGCTTCCAGCGACCGGGCTCGAATCCGGGCCTCCCCTCATTTCCGCTTCTCGTCTCGCTTGACCGAGCGAGCGGGCTTGGTGGAGTCCAGGTAGGCCTCAAGCGAGTCGAGCTCGGACTCCCAAAATCCACGGTACTTGGAGATCCACACATCGACCTCCGCGAGACGCTCGCTCCGGAGCGAGTAGAACCGGTGCTGGCGATCCTGGCGAACGCGCACCAGTTCGGCTTCCCGTAGGACTCTCAGATGCCGCGACATCCCGGGTTGGCTGATCCTCGGGAAGGCGCGTCCCAGTTCACCCGCCGCCCGCTCGCGGCGGGTAAGGAGGTCCAGCACCTGCCGACGGGTCGGGTCCGCGAGCGCTGAAAATACGTCCCGCGCCATGCTCCGCGTGTAGAGCATAACGACGGCATTAATTACCTATGCCACGGCCGGCCCAGGACGGGACGCGTCGATTCGTCAAGGCGCGACGCTACTGCAGCGCCGCGGGACGTGGCAGGTACAATATATACCAAACTGGTTATACTATCAATGGCGCGTCGGATAACGCGCCGAAGAGTGTGGGAAGATGCAGGCCGGATTGGTGACCCCGAAGACCCGATTGAAGAGCCCCGCGGCGATCGTTCCCGAGGCGATGGCGCCACTGCAGGCCCTTGGGGGCCTGCTCGGTCAGCTCCAAGGAGCCCCGGCGCGCGCTCTCTCGCTCGCCATGCTCCGCGCCGCCCAGTTGAACGGCTGCGCCCTCTGTCTCGATGGAGCCTGCTGGACGCTGAAGAAGTTCGGAGAGACCGATGAGCGACTCTTCGCCGTGTCGGCCTGGAGGGAGTCCACGCGGTTCACCGCCTCCGAGCGGGCGGCCCTCGCTCTGGCCGAGGCGATGACCCGGCTGAGCGACCGGTCGGACCCCGTCCCGGACCCGATCTGGGACGAGGCGACGCGCCATTTCTCCGAGCGCGAGCTGGCGTTTCTGGTCCTCGGGATCGCGACCGAGAACCTCTATAACCGAATCAACGTTACCACCCGTCAGGTAACCGCCAACTGGGGGGGAGACGACCCCGGCGCCGTCCAGAAGTGGGACAGCGACGCGGCGAAGGAATGGGCGTCCAAGGACCAGAAGTGACGGGGACCACCGAACCCCCCGCATTCAAATCTACTGAGCGGTCGGCATCACGCACCGGGCCCCCCCTCCGGTACCTGGGGGTCCTGCTGCTCGTGATGTTCGTCCTGACCTCCGCCGTTGGAAGTTCGCTCGCGATGGAGAACAGCTACCTCGTGGTGACCCTCGCGAGCCATATCGGCTTGGCGCTCGTCACCCTCGCGATCGGGGGGTATACCGCGTCGGTCGTCGGGCCGGCCTATCGACCGTTGCCGAGGAATTTTGCTCGAATTGCCGCGCTTTCGGCCCTGGTCGCGACCCTCGCTGGGACGGCGTTCCTATTGGGTGGGCAGTCCAACTACGCGCTGTACGCGATGGAAGGGTTCGCGGGCCTCGGTATCCTCGCCTCCCTCGTGATGATCGTCGTCGGGGGACCGTCGGGTTGGCAGGTTCCGCCGAGCCCCGCGGTCTGAGCCGGTACCGGAAGAGCGGACAACAGGCGTCCGGCCCGAACAACCCCATTCGACCTCCGTGGCCATGACCATGTTGGAGCATGGCGCCCCGGGGGGAATTTCGTCCTCTCCTATTGTACTAGAGGCGGAACCTCGAACGCCACGTCATGCCTCGGTGGTCTGACAGTTTTCTGACGGGAAACACGTTGAAATAGGCGGCAGGAACTGGGCCGCTCGGAGTCGCCGTGAGCCAAGGTCCGAGCGCGTCCGGTCTGGGGGCGAGGAACCTCCGCCTTCAGCACGTCCCCGCCCAGCTCAACCTCAAGCGCCTCTCCAGCCCCGTCGGGCACTCGCCGTAGCGCCCGTGGCGGTGGCAGCAATGTTCGCATCGTTAGCGTTAGCACTGTCGCCTTCCGGGTCGAACGACCTGGCGGCGATTCACCCCGCTGGGGGGCCCCGGCTTGCCGAGGTTTCCATCGATCGAGGCCGGGCGAACGGCGCTCGGGGTAGGTTCTCGTGACGGCGATGTTGGCGTGGGTCGCCGACGCCGAACTCCTGGCGCTGTCGCTCGGTCTCACGCTTGCCCTGGCGTACTACCTGGGCCGCTATATGGTCCATCTGATCCGGGGCACCCCCCGGCCGTTCGAGGGCTCAATCGCCCGGATCGAAAATTTCGTGTTCCGACTGGCCGGGATCGACCCGAAGAGGTCGATGAACTGGAAGGAGTACGTCGTCGCGCTGATACTCCTCGACGCCGTCTTCGCGATCTTCACGTTCGCCGTGCTCGGCCTCCAGGGTTGGCTCCCCGGTGATCCGAGGGGGTTCGGGCCGTTCTCGTGGGACCTGAACTTCAACACGACGAGCTCGTTCATCACGAACACCAACCTCCAGCACTACGCGGGCGACCAGTCCCTGACGGTCACCTCCGAGCTCGTGCTGATGCTCAACCAGTTCGTCGCTCCGGCCTCCGCGATCGCGGTCGGCCTCGCCTTCCTCCGCCCGTTCATCAAGAAGGGCGCGGGGCTCGGGAACTTCTACGTCGACTTCGTCCGGTCGATGTTCACGATCCTCCTGCCGATCGCGTTCGTGAGCGCGATCCTCCTGATGGCAATCGGCATCCCCCAGACCCTCAACGGGACGCTCACGACCGGGTTGATCGGGGGCGGTTCCCAGACGTTCGTGGTTGGCCCAGTCGCCGGGTTCGATGCGATCATGGAATTGGGCCAGAACGGGGGAGGATACTACGGGTCGAACCTGGCGAGCCCGTTTGCGAATCCGAACGGCCTCTCGGAGCTGATCTTCCTGGTCCTGATGCTGGTCATCCCGCTCGCGTTCATCTTCGCCTACGGGGAGCTCGTGGGACGCGGCCGCGGGCGCGCCCTCATGGTGGCGGTCCTCGCTCCGTTCCTGGCCCTGCTCGCCTACGCCGTCACCACGACGAGCGGCCCCGTCGGCCTCGAGACCCGGTTCGGTGGGTTCGGGAGCGTCCTGTTCCAGTTCTTCTCGATCTCCTCGGACACGGGCGCGACGAACGCGGTGCTCTCCGGCCTTTCGCCGAGGACGGGGGCGAGCCTGTTCACGTTCATGTTCGTGCAGGCGATCCCCGGCGGTTCCGGGGTCGGGTTCATGACCCTCGTCATCTACGCGTTCCTGACCCTCTTCATGGTGGGTCTGATGGTCGGCAAGACCCCCGAGTTCCTCGGGATGAAGATCTCCGGCTGGGATGTCAAGCTCGCGGTCCTGACGTTCGTCGTCCATCCGCTGATGATCCTCGTTCCGGCCGCGATCGCCTACTCGACCGGGAACGTCACCGCGATCCTCGGCGCCCACTCCGGGGCGGCCGGTTTCACCCAGGTGTTCTACGAATACACCTCGGCGTCGGCGAACAATGGTTCCGATTACTTAGGGACGTTAGCCAACACGCCATTCTGGAACGTCTCGACGGGGATCGTGATGCTCGTCGGCCGGTACGTGCCAATCCTCTTGATGATGGGCATCGCCGGGTCGTTCGCCACGAAGGACCGGCGCGACACGCCGGAGCCGATCAAGACCGATGGTTGGCCGTTCACAGTGACCCTGATCGGGGTCACGTTCGTCCTCACCGCGCTCGCGTTCCTCCCGTTCCTGATCCTGGGGATCTTCGGGTAGAGGAAAGATGACGCAAGCGAAATCGAATGGGAGCGGGTTCGGGCGCCGCGAGATCGAGAAGGCCCTCGTGGCCTCGATCCGGAAGCTCGACCCGACCTACCTCCTCCGGACGAACATCATCATGCTGATCGTCGAGGTGACTGCGGTGATCACGGGGGCGATGGCCATCGACCCCGCGGCGTTCCATGGCCTGACCACGCAACCGGTGTGGATCTACGTGGCGCTGACGGTAATCCTGCTCCTGACGGTCTGGTTCGCGACGCTCGCCGAGTCGATATCGGAGGTCCAGGGAGAGGCCCGCGTCGATTCGCTCCGTCGGCTCGAGCAGGACGTCCAGGCCCGCAAGGTCGTGGACGGCAACATCGTCGTCGTGCCGTCGAAGAGCCTCCTCCCGGGCGATGTCGTGCGGCTGCGGCCCCCCGAGATCGTCCCGCGCGACGGCGTCGTCCTCGAGGGCACGGCCTACCTCGACGAGTCGCTCATGACCGGGGAGTCCGCTCCGGTCGTGAAGAAGGTCGGGGACTCGCTGATCGGCGGCACGACGGTCACCTCCGACGCGCTCGTGATGCGGATCGTCGCCGAGTCCGGCCGCAGTTACCTCGACGACATGATCAAGCTCGTCGAGGGGGCCCAACGGCCCCGCTCGCCCAACGAGATCAGCCTGAACCTCCTGCTCATCGGCCTCACAGGGATCTTCGTCCTCGTCGTCGGGACCTTCCTTGTCCTAGCGGATTCATTGGGCTACATCGTCGACCTTGCCATCCTCCTCTCCTTCCTGGTGGCGCTCATGCCCACGACCGTCGGGGGGCTCCTCCCCGCGATCGGGATCGCGGGCATAACGCGGGTGGGCCGGGCGAACGTCGTCGCGAAATCCGGCAAGGCGGTCGAGGCCGCCGGGGACGTCGACACGCTGATCCTCGACAAGACCGGCACGATCACCCAGGGGCAGCGCTCCGTCAAGCGGTTCGTCCCGCTCGAAGGGTTCACCGAGGCCGACGTGGCCCAGGCCGCGTTCGTCGCGTCGGCGCTCGACCGCACCCCCGAGGGTCGCTCGGTCGTCGAGGTGGCGACGAGCCTGGGGCAGTCGCTCCCGCTGACCCCGAGGATCCTCGGCGGCAAGGCGATCGAGTTCAGCGCGGAGACGCGATTGAGTGGCGTCGAACTCCTCTCGAGCTTCGGCTCCAATCCGACCCGCCGACCACCGCTCCCGACCGTCGCCCCCGAGATCGCCCAGGGGCCGGTCTGGAAGCAGCTCGTGGAGTTCGAGGGGTCGCAGAAGCCGGAACGCATCCTCAAGGGCGCTGTCGACGCCGTACTTCCCACCGCCTCCCAGGTCAACAAGGCCGAGCTGCTCTGGAAATCGCAGGAGATCTCGAAGCAGGGGGGGACCCCCCTCGCGGTCGCCGTCGGGCCCCGCATCATCGGGCTCATCGATCTGCGGGACCAGCTGAAGCCCGGCATCAAGGGGCGGCTCGCCGCCGTCCAATCGACGGGGATCCGCACGGTGATGGTCACCGGGGACACCGAGATCACCGCCCGGGTCATCGCCGCGGAGGCAGGTATCTCCGACGTCATCGCCCAGGCGAAGCCCGCCGACAAGCTCACCCGCGTCAAGCAGGAGCAGGGGCTCGCCCACGTGGTCGGGGTCGAGGGGGACGGGACGAACGACGCCCCGGCGCTCGCCAAGGCGGACGTCGGGATCGCCATGAACTCGGGCACCGCCGCCGCGCGCGAGGCGGCGAACATGATCGACCTCGACTCCGACCCGTCGAAGGTCACGAAGGTGGTCGAGACCGGAAAGGAGCTTCTGATGACCCGCGGGGCAATCACGACCTTCAGCGTCACGAACGACGTCTCGAAGTACTTCGCGATCTTCCCGGCGATGCTACCGGCGAGCGCGGCCGCCCAGAAGCTCAACATCCTCCAGTTGCACAGCCCGGTCACCGCAATCCTGGCCACGATGATTTTCAATGCCGCGGTCATCCCGGCGTTGATCCCCCTCGCGTTCCGGGGGGTGAAGTTCCGGCCGGAGATCCCCGAACGGACGTTCATCCGGAACATGCTCGTCTACGGTCTCGGTGGCGCGGTCCTCCCGTTCATCGCGATCAAGGGCATCGACATCGTGCTCACGTGGGTAATCCACTAGGACCATGCCGCTCCGGTTCCTCCTCGAGCACCTCCGCCCCCTCACCGTGCTGCTCGTCCTCTTCGTGGTGCTCCTCATGGGCGTATATCCGGCGACCCTCGCCGCGATCGACCTAGTCGAGAACCCCAATGCGGCCATCGGGAGCCCGATGTACTGCAACGGAACTGCGGTCGGCTCGAAGCTCATCGCCGAGAACATCTCCTCCCCCAAGTTCTTCGAGCCCCGGAACGCCTCGGCTTCCGATTCGGAGGTCGATCCGGACATCACTCCGGCCGACGCCTACGGGCAGGCGGCGTCGGTCGCCAACGCCACGGGGATTCCTCAATCGAGCCTGGACTATCTGATCCAGCAGAACATCAACACCAACGCGGACCAGAACGGGTTCCTCGCTCCCGAATACGTGGACGTGAACGCGCTCAACCTCGCACTCGTCCAGCTCTATCCTGCCGCCTACGCCGGGTTCTGTCCGGGGTAATTCCGGGTGACAAGGGGACCGTGGGAGAGCGCATCGAGAAGGCGGAGCGGTGGGTGGCCGTGCGGGTCACCGCGCCGCGCTGGCTCACCCTTCAGGTCCCCCGGGTCATCGCCCGCAGGTTGGAGCTCCGAGTGGACCGGCTCAGACCGGGCCGACGGATCGCGTTCTTGAACTGGGGCCCGGGAGTGACCCAGGTGATCCCGGTGCCGGAGGAGGTGGCGGGGCCGGGAGCCATCACGGCGCACGAACCGACGCTGGCGATCGCGACGTTCACCGGGGACCTCCTGTTCAAGCTGCCGGGGGCCGTGCAGAACCATCTCGGCCTTCGGATTGCCCGAAGAGGGACCGGTCGAGCCAAAGGGACGGACGACCTCCTCGCTTGGATGGTCCCTGAGCGCGAGTGGGCGGAGGAGAACTCGGCCGCCGCACCCTCAGCCGCTCATGTCTACCTTACCCGATCACTTTTCCCAGCCATGGTTCCTTCCTGAGCGCCCGCGCGCCCGAGACCATCCGCGCGACGTGGGCATATCTTCTTTCACTTGAGCCCCGTGTGCATCGCTTTACTGCCCCCTGCCCTACCGCGAGCGTGAACCCCTCGAGTGCCCGAATGAGGTTCGGCCACCGGCAAATCCCCGCGTGGATCGCTCTCGCCCTCGGTCTGCTCCTCACCTCCGTGGCCCTGTTGCCAGGGGTCACGGTGACCGACGAGCGAACCCGACCTTCGGCGAACCGGCTCATGCCCCTCTCCTGTAGTGGAGGTTCGATCGGGCTCGGCCACCTGTCGGTCGACGCGGGGGCGGGATGCGGATCGGGAGGGTTTGGCGCGGAATGGAGCGAGAACCCCGGCCAGTGGAATTCGACCGCCTCGTACAACTTCTCTTTCTCCCTGGTGGCCGTCACCGAGGTGACCCCGGCCGGGGCCATCGACGAGCTATCCCCCATCCTGTGGGCTCCGACCGGCTCCACCTCCGTTGCCCGGTCTCCAAGCGAGGTCAACTTCACGGTCAACGAGACGGCCCCGGTCGCTCCGACCTCCGGTCCATGGTACCCGGGAACGACGTTCGGCGCCGAATCGACCTGGGCTCCCTGGTCGGGAAGCTGGCTCCCCGGCAACGCATCGACGGGAAACGTCAGCATGCGAATCGTTTTCCACCTGCTGACCGGTGCATCGAACAACTCGACGGCCGGAACGACGAACAATAGTGCGAACGCGACCGGAGCCGGTTCCTCAGCTCCTTCCTACTCCCTCAAGTTCGACTTCGCCGTCCTCAATTGGCCCTGGGTGAATGCCGATGACCACCTGGGCCTCGTGATGGACGCCATCTCCGCGGGGGGTGCCCATTTCGTGTTCAACCGCTCCACGGGGAACCTAACGCAGCAGTGGAACGACTCCGGCCGGCCCGTGGTCAGCCTCCTTCTAGGCCCGCAGGCCAATGCGACCCGAGCGAACGGATCGAGCGAACCCCTGGGCGTGACTTCCGAGGCCTACCTATGGCCGAACGCTTCCACGCCTCGCCATCTCTACGGGAACATTTCCTACGGCTTTGACGCGTACGTTCTGATCAACTTCACCGGGCAGAACGGAGGATACCAGTCGCTGACCTACGACCCGTGGATCGTCTTTCACGTGGGGTCGTCCTCCCCATCGAGTACGCCCGCTCGGTCCGAAGGGGGGTTCGGCACCCTGACGGCGGAGCGGCTCATCGGCGCCGCCACGATTGGCGCGGCCACCCTCGCCGTGGCACTCCTCACGATCCGAGCTCGCCGTCGAGCTCGGTCAAGAGTTGAACCCCCGGAGCCCGGCCGAATCCCCCCACAACGGCCTCCGTAGGTGTGCATTGACAGAACATCTGACCGGTTAAGCTGTCAACACATATGACCGGGTATTCGGCGCCTCCGCAGCCTCTCGACCTCTCAGGAGGATTGCCTCGAGAGTGCGCTCGGGGCCGGTCACATGTCCTGTCAGTTCAGCCGGTCGTATCTCCTGTCAGGCCACACGTAGAGGAGCCGGTACTCATCATCGGAGAAGTGGGCGCTCCACGCCTCGATTGGGGCGACCCGGCGAAGGCGCTCCACGCGGAACCCCGCCCCCGGGGAAAACGGCCGACGTCGGATCGAGGCGATGACGCGCCAACAATCGTCTCGAACCGTCGTCGGAAGAGCGAGGAACTCGTCATCGAATCGAGGGTCCCTTAGGACCGTCCGTGTCATCGATCGGGCTTCCGAGAGCGGCTCCGCTGGTCCTTCTCCCAGAGCGTCTCGATCGGTTCTAATTTGATCTTACCCTGCTTCCAATCGGAGATCCGCCGTTCCATCTCCGCGAACCACGGGTCCCGCTCTTCGAGCTCCTCCAAGATTCCCCGAATGAGCTCGTCGTAACTCTGACCGCCCGTCTTGAGGCGTTCGAGCTCCGCCCGGGTCGACTGACGAACGGAGATCGTCGTCAGCGGATCTGTAGCCATGACATAATCATCATGGTGCTCGTAGCATCAATGGCTTCCATGGTGTCGGGGGGGTGAACCGCAAGAAAGTTCTAATCCCGAACATCGGGGCGGACAATTCTCGCTGCCCGCCCGCCTATCGATGGAGCCGATCCGTTTGTCGCAAGCGTGCGTAGAAATCTGGCCGAGGTCCGAATCCGTAGACCCTGAGCGTATCCCCGTCCACCGCGTAGTACATCCGGACCCGGCGGAAGGAGTTGAGCCTCAGCCGCCATAGCCCTGGATGGTCGGACAGCTCCTTCACCCGGTACCCAGGCCCCGGTCGGAACGGTTGGAAGAGAAGGCCTTGAATGGCGTAGAGGAACTCTTCTCGGATCTCGGGAGGGAGTTCGGCAAACTCAGCCTTCGCCTTCTCATGGGGAACGTAGCGGGACTGCACCGATTACCGTCCCGTCTTCCGAAGTTCGGCGTGAACCCGTTCGAGTTCCCCCGCTGGTAGCCACGCCCCTTTCTTGCGCCGTCTTTCGAGCTCTTCCAGCCATTCGGGAGGGTCGTACTCCTCCAGCAGTTCCAACAAGAACTCGTCCCAGGTCCTGCCCCCCGTCTTTCGGGCCTGAAGTTCTTTCAATACCCCGGCGTGGACGGGGATGCTCGTCATCTTCCCGGCGCTCATGACCCTTGCCATTATTTCCGTTGGATTTACCATTTCCGAGCGGTTTCACTCGACCCCATTGACCCCCCGCCTCGAGGTTCATATCCCTGCATCGGAGGGAGCCAAGGCGGCTGTATTTCACGTCAGAAGTTCGGCGATCTTGTGTCGGGGGGGTAAACCGCAAGAAAGTTCAAACCCCTTCCCGAGCGCCGGCCCTGAAGGACTGCGAGCTCGCTGCGTCGATCTCAGAGGTCGGTGCGGGGGGGGAGGGGGGGGATAAGTTCTTATCACTGGCTAGAGGTACGGATAATGATGGCGCTCGCTCAGGCATCCTCTCGAGTTGACGTTACTCTCGGAACGACCGAGCTCGTGATGTCGCTTCTGCAGGAAGCGGGAGATCCGGTGAGCCGAAACTGGCTGCTTCAACGCCTGAAGGATTCTGGACACACCACGAGTCGAGCCCGTCTCAATAGGGCGCTGGCCTTCTGCTTGGACCTCGGGTTGGCGGTGGAGGGGTCCAAGGGAATTCAGTGGACGCATTCGACGAGTCCGAGCCTCTTGCGCTCCCTCTCCCGCGGCCGGCGAATATAGGCCTCGAAATGCCCTTCCGGCCCGACGCGGTCGTCATCCATCCAGACCTGGACGACGCCTACTCGTCGTGGGAGTCTTTGGCTAAGCAGGGCAAGCAGCCCGCGCAAGCGATCTGGAAGAGCTTGGAGACGGCCCTGGCGCGGATCCGGCTCAATGGTCAGTGGGGCGACATCATTCGCCAAGAGTCGATTCCACCGTACTTCCGCGAGCGGTACGGTGTCTCGAACCTCTACTGTATCGACCTCGCTGCGTTCCATCGAAGCTTCTACACGATCGTGAACCGCACTGTCATCCTACTCGACTTGGTCGATCATCCCGCCTACGATCGGTGGTTCCCCGGGAAGCGAGCTCGGTAGGTGGAGTCGGATGGAGCGGGTGTTTCTGGGACGAGGTTCCAGGTCGCCGGGGAGGTTCATATCCGTGCCCCCTCCGGCCAAATCGGCTCGGTTCCACGTCAGAAAAACGCGAATTTTATGTCGGGGGGGGGATTTGAACCCCCGGCCCCAGGATCTCTCCGGAGGCGGCGCTCCACCGCCTCCCTATGAGTCCCGTGCTCTACCGGGCTGAGCCACCCCGACTCGGCAGGCCGAGCCGTGCATCGTGAAACCCTTTCGGCCTAGGCCGTCTCGGAGGCGGGCGAGCCCATCGGGGCGCCCGGACCTTCCGGCCCCTCGGGTGGGGAGGCCATGTCGGCGGCCGGCGCCTCCGGGTGCGGCGTCTCCTCGGCGATCGCGCCGTGAATCTCCGAGCGGCGGATCTCGATCTTCTTCAACGGGTAGAGGTCCTTGAGTCCGTGAGCGAGGTTCTTGCTGAGCTCGCCCTGCAGCATCTCTCGGACGAACTCGGCCGCGGTCTTCTCCGAGGCCCACTTGGTGAGGAGGGAGCGGATCCGGTGCCGTAGCTCGGCTCGGAGTCGGGTCTGCAGGCGTTGCTCGCCTACTGCGACCGGCTTGAGGACGAGCTCGACCCCGTCCTTCGTCGTGACAATAAGGGAGGTATCGATCTTCGAGCGCTTGCGGCGAGCGAGGCGTCGGACGAAGTCGGAGGTCAGGTCATGGCCCACGAAGCGGGTCTCGGCGACGCCCTCGCCGCTGACGCGCTCGATCTGGAAACGGAGCTTGACGTGAGCCTTGCCGATGTCGGCGCCCCCGGAGATCTCCTGGAGCGTGGTCTCGAGGGTCCTCCCGATGACCTGCTCCGGCTCGGAGGCCATCGTCTCGCCGACCTCGACGTACTGGAAGAAGCCCGGGGCCCGGACCTTGAACCAGTGCTTCGATCGCCACTTGTCCTTGACCGTGCGGGCGAGCGTGGCCTTCTTCGGGGCCCCTTCCTTCTCAGGCATCGGGTGGCGGCGGCCACCCGGCCGCCTTACATAATAGTTCCTAGAGTCGTCCGGCTCTCGACGGCAATCCGGCGTTCGCTCTCGACAAACTAAATATGGAGCACCTGGCTCGCCCGCGCGTGTCCGCCGCAGCGGCCGCCGTCCGAGAACTCCCGCCGGTCGGCACCAAGGCCTCCGCCCGCCAGGTCGCGGAGCGATTTCCCGCGGTCCTGAGTCCCCAGGAGCGGCTCCGGAACGAGGTCCTGGCGCGACTCTCCAAGGCCCGCCAGGACGGGAAAACCCGGGAGGCGGCGATCCGGGCCCTCTTCCCCCGGACTATCTTGCCCGACTCGACCGTCGACGATCTCGTCACGGGCCTCGTCGCCGGGGCCCATCTCCTCTTCTTTGGACCGTCCGGGGCGGGAAAGACGAGCCTCGCCAAGGAGGTCTGGGACCTCTTCCCCAAGTCGATCTGGGTCGTCCAGGGCTGCCCGGTCCTCGATCACCCGCTGAGTCTGTGCGACCCGGAGACGGCGGCCCGCTTCCCACCGTGCCCGGTCTGCCGACGCCGCTTCGCCCCGGACGGCGAAGTGTCGAGCTGGTCCCCTCAGTCGACCGACGCCTCGAAGGTCCCGGCCGAGCTCGTCCAGATGCGGGAGGGGTTCGGCTTCGCCCGCCTGCAGGGGAGCTCGGAGGTGTTCCCCGACCACCTGACCGGGAACATCAACCTCCGCAAGCTCGAGGAGATTGGCGACCCGATGAGCCCCCTCGTCCTGGAGCCGGGAAAGCTCCTCCAGGCGAACCGCGGGCTCCTGCTCGTCGACGAGATCGGCAAGCTCCCCCTCGGAACCCAGAACGTGCTCCTCCAGGCGCTGCAGGAGGGGACGGTCACCCCGTCGAAGTCCCGGGAGACGTTCCCCGCGACGTTTGTCGCGGTGTGCACGTCGAACCTCTCCGACCTCGACAACATCAACGACCCGCTCTCCGACCGCCTGACGAGCCTGCACGTCGGCTTCAACACCCGCCACGCCCCGAACCGCCTCATCGTCGAGCTCGGGATCGGCCCGAAGCGGCAGAGCGTCGTCCCGGAGATCCTCCTCGACGCCGGAGTCCGCGTCATCGAGGCCTGGCGCCTTCGGGTCTCGGACGACAACCCCGACATCGGCGAGGTCGGGTCGAACCGTACGCTCATCGACGTGGCGCATCGCACGAATGCCATCGCCACCCTCGCCGGCCGCTCGTTCGCGTCGGTGGACGACCTGAAGGCGGGGCTCCTCCACGCGATGCGGGGGCGGATCCGCGCCCGCAGCGGGGACTCCTTCCGACAGAACGAGCGTCGGGTCCTGGAGTTCATCGACCACCACACCGAGCCGGCGCTCAAGCGCAGCGCCGGCGTCTACTGGTGCCGCTACTTCCGCGGGCCGCTCAAGGAGAACGAGGGGGAGGGGAAGGCGCTCGTCTCGGAGGGACGCCGCCTCGGGAGCGACGCCGCCCTGACCGATCAGGCCGCCTCCGGCGGCGATCTGTTCCCGAAGTTCCGCCCGTTCGTGGCCTTCGTCTCTGAGCGGGAGCGCCTGCCGGACGGGATCCGGCCGATCGACGCCGCCCTCGCCGAGTTCGGCCTCCTCGAGAAGTTCTCCCTCTTCACCTGCACTCCCGAGGGCGCGGACGATGACGCCCCCCTCTAGCGGGGCCATCGACCTTCCGGACTGTTCGAGCTTCCCCGAGGACGTCGTCTCCGACGACCTCCTCGACCGCCTCGATTCGAAGGAGCTCATCCGGGCCCTCGCCGAGGGCGGCTTCGCCGCGGCGAAGGCGCTCCTCGACGAGCGCTCCCGGACCGACCCGGCCCTCGCCCAGCAGATCGCCGAGATGCGGGAGCGTCTCCGCCGGCAGGCCGAGCGCCAGCTCGGCCGCACGATGGGCGAGTACGACCGCCGGATCGTCGACCTCGAGACCATCGGGCGCAAGAACGCGGCCCAGGTCGCCGAGGAGCTCGCCGCGCTCGAGGCCCAGCGGAAGAGGGTACGGACCCTCGACCTCTCCGGCTTCGATGATCAGCTCCTCGGCGAGGTACGGTCGGCCCTCCTGCTCCCGGACCAGCCCTGGATGCACCCGAAGAAGCCCGGAATCCTCGATCGGCTCCGCGCCCTCTTCGCCCGGATCGCCGCGTTCTTCCGCAAGCTCTTCGGAAGGAAGGGGGAGGACGCCCCCTCGAAGGGGGTCGGTCGCCCGCTGACGATCGCCATGCTCAGCTCGAGCGGGCGGACGTTGGGTCGTTCGGAGCTCGGCGACGCGATCTCCGCCCTCGATGCCCGCGACCGGGAGCGGCTCACCGACACGGTCGACCGCTCCTACCGGGCCCAGGAGCGGGAGGTGGAGCGGGCGGCCGAGGAGAAGCGCCGCCAGGCGGAGTCCCAGCGGCGGGAGCTCGAGGCCGAGCGGAAGGAGGCGGAGCACCGCGCCGTCCGCGAGGCGGACCGGAAGGTCCGGGACGCCGAGGAGCACCGGCTGGAGCGGGAGCTCAAGGAGCGGGGCTTCGTGACCGAGCGGGGCGGGGAGCTCGCGGTCACCTACGGCCTTATCGAGCGGTTCGCGCGCCTGGTCCTCGAGGAGGAGACCCGCCAGCTCTCCGCCGACGTGCGGCTCTCCCTCGCGGGAAGCGCCTCCACGGGGATCTACGAGAAGGCCCGCCTGAGGCGGTCCGAGGAGATCGCCCACCTCGACCTCCCCGGCTCCCTCCTCGCGGCCCGGCTCGAGGGGTCGCGCCACATCGACGAGACGACGAGCTACGTCTTCCGGGAGGTCACCGCCGAGCGGGTCCACGTGGTGCTCGTCTTCGACAAGTCCGGCAGCATGTCGGAGGGGGGGAAGCTCCCCGCGGCGAAGAAGGCCCTGCTCGCCCTCTACGTCGCGATCCGCAAGCGCCACCCCGAGGCGACGATCGACGTGCTTGCGTTCGACAACGAGGTGCAGGTCCTCGACCTCCTCGAGCTCTGGGAGTGCGCCCCGGGCGCATTCACGAACACGGCCGAGGCGCTCCACACGGCCCACCTCCTCCTCGCGGCCTCCCGCGCGAGCCGCAAGGAGGTCTACCTCGTCACGGACGGGCTTCCCGAGTCGTACACGGACCGCGACGGGCGGGTCCGGTCGGGCCAGCTCGATGTCGCGATGGCCCGGGCCGTCGAGCGCGCCCGGGAGCTCGCGACCGTCACCCCGCTCAAGTTCACGATGATCCTATTGCGTTCCGAGCACCCCGAGTACGAGGTGGCGGCCCGCGAGATCACGCGGACCGCCGGGGGCTCGCTCGTCGTCACCGACCCCGGCCGGCTCGGGGTCGAGCTCCTGGTCCGATGGGCTGGCGGGTCGGAGACGACCCAACGGCCGGTGGCGAACGCGCCCGAGGGTCCGCCCGCCCCCGCGCCGGCCGCGAAGGGGAAGAAGCGCAAGGCCGACCGCCGGATGGGCGGGTAGGTCCGGTCGGGACCGGCCGTGCCGGTCCACGCGAACCCTTATGAGGCGGTTCCCGGAATTTTCCGAGGCGCTATGACGACTCACGAGGAACAGGCCCAGATGCGTGCCCATCTCTCCCAGCTCCGCCAGGCGGCCCACGGGTTGGGCCACGATTTCGGGATCCGATTCGAGGAGATCGGGGAGAACATCGAGCGCCTGCCGACGCTGACCGCCGAAGAGGCCCGAAGGGCGGCCTGGGAGATCGAGGATGAACTCGCCTCCGCCGGCCACCGGATCGACGCCGAGCTCAAGGTGCTCCCCCACCAGATCGGCCACGGGATCGCCACCGGGGCCGGCGAGATACGGGACGGCGCGGTCCGGGTCGGGGCCGCCACCCGCGACGAGTTCGAGGAGGTCGGCCACAAGGCCCGCGAGGGGACGAAGAACGCCCTCGCCACCGCGGCCGGCGTCCGGCGGACCCCCATGAAGGGTTGGTCGGCACCCTCCCCCGCCTCGTCGGGCTCCGACAACTCGGACGGCTAGGCGCGCGACCGGACCGCCGGCCCGAGGGCCACCGGGTTCGAGTCCGCACCGGAGCACTCCAGGAGGCGGATGGCCTCCTTCAGGTAGCCCTCGTCGACATCGAACCCCACGAACGGGACGCCCACCCGGGCGGCCGCGAGCGCGCTCGGGCCGATCCCCAGGAACGGATCGACGGCGAGGCGGATCCTCTCCCGCCCGTGGAGGCGCAGGCACTGCTCCGGAAGCTCGCTCGGAAAGGAGGCGGGGTGGGGACGGTCGCGCTCTCTCCGCTGGATCGTCCGGTAGGGGAGGAACCAGACGTTCCCCCGGCAGCGCTTCCCGGTCCCGCCCGAGCCCCAGCGGCTGGCGTTCGAGGCGTCCTGGTAGGGCACCCCGATCGCGAGCCGGTCGAGCGGGACGTCGCCCCGGCGGGTGAAGTGGAAGACGTACTCGTGGGCCGCGTTCAGGTAGCGGGGGGAGTTCACCGGCTTGTAGTGGCCGAGCGCGAGGTTCCGGTCGAGGCCCGCCGACCGTCCGGCCGAACCCTTCTCGATCGCGATCGACTTGACCCAGTGGATGACGTTCTGCAGAACGAGCCCGTGCCCGGCCCTCCGGGCAACCTCCCACGGCCAGCCTGGTTCGCTCGGAGGGCCCCCGAGGTTGAGGAACAGGGACCCCCGATCGGCGAGGACCCGGCGGAGCACGGTGTTGAACCGTCCGATCCAGGCGAGGTACTCTCGGCGGGGTCGGGCGTCGTCGTAGGCGACGTAGCCGATGCCGAGGTTATACGGAGGGGACGTGACGACGACGTCCACCGAGCGGGGCGGGAGGAGCTGCGGGATGGCTCCGAGCGCATCGTCCCGGTAGAGGGTGATCGGGCTCCCGTTCGGGGCCTTCAGGACGGCGAACGGTCCGGGCCGAGCCTTCACGCGCGGGCCGGGGCGCCCCCGGTCCTCGGCTTCCCCGCCGCCATCTCCGCCCGCGTCTCCGCGAGCGCCGCCTTCGGGTCCTTGTAGTAGAACGCCACGATCCTTCCGACGTCGCGGTGGGTGAACGGGCGCAATCGGTCGGCCTGCGCCTCTCGCCATTTCATGTACTCGAGGACCTCGGTGCGGTTCCGCACCTCGAGCTCCATCTCCTTCATCGTCCAGTTCTTCATGATCGCCACCCGCTCGTAGATGTAGGAGTGGCCGGAGTAGAGGAAGGAGTCGTCCCCCGGGTCCCAGGAATAGACGGAGTTCGTGATGAGCTCGTTCGTCTCCGGGTCGAGCCCGACGATCTCGGTCAGGCTCTGGACGCGCCGGGTCATCTTCGTCCCGACCTTCACCTGGCGCTGGAGGAGCACGAGGTTGAGGGCGCCGACGAGCGAGCGGGGGAGCGAGATCGGCGGGTTCTCCATCCGGTGGACCATCGCCGAGACGCTCTCCGCGTGGAAGGTCGTGTAGCACGTCTTCCCGGTCGCCATCGCCTGGAAGACGATGAACGCCTCCGCGCCCCGGACCTCTCCCACCATCAGGTACTGCGGGCGCTGGCGGAGCGCGGCGGCGAGGAGGTCGAACATGTCGATCTCCCCCGGCGCCTTCCCGCTCACGATGTTCTTCGCGCCGAAGCCGGCCCGCGTGAGCGAGGGGACCCAGTTCTCGTGGGGGAGGTTCAACTCCCGGGTGTCCTCGATCGAGACGATCTTCATCTGGCTGGGGATGAACAGCAGCGTCGCGTTGAGCGTCGTGGTCTTCCCCGACGCCGTGCCGCCGCAGACCATCATGGACTGCCCACTCTCGATGGCGATCCAGAGGTAGGCCATCATCTCCGGGCTCATCGTCTTGAACTTGAGGAGGTCGACCGGCGTGAACGGGTTGTCCCGGAAGCGCCGGATCGTGAACGAGCTCCCGCGCTTCGTCACGTGCATGCCGAGGGTCGCCTGGAGCCGGGAACCGTCCGGCATCGTCGCGTCGAGCATCGGGCTCGCGACGGAGATGTGCTTCCCCGACCGCTGCGCGATCCATACGACATAGTCGTCGACCTGCTTCGAGTCGGTGAACTTGATGTTCGATCGGATCGAGCCGAACTTGCGGTGGTAGATGTACAGCGGGATCCCGACCCCGTCGCAGGAGATGTCCTCCACCTCGGAGTCGTTCATCGGCACCTCGACGATCCCGTATCCGATGAACTCCCGCTCGAGGTAGTAGAGGAGGCGGCCCTTCGTCACCGGGCCGGGGGAGAGCTCCCAGAGGGCGAGCTGGTCCTCGACCATCTTTCGGAGCTCGCGTCGCTTGGTCTCCCCGTCGAGCTCCGGGAGCGGCTGGAACTGGTCGATCATGGCGAGGCGGAGCCGCTCGAGGAGCTGCCCCTCGATCGGGGACATCGGCGGCTCGATGACCTCGTAGAGGTACTCGTTCTTCGAGGTGTGGAGCGTGACCCGCACGTAGGAGAACCCCTCGCGGATCGGCGCGAGCTCGATCTCCTTGAGGTCGGGGTCGTCGAGCGGCGGGATCGGGGTCGTCTCGCCCTCGGCGCCCTGGCCCGAGACCCCGAGGCGGGCGAGGCGGATCGCTCGCGGGCCCGAACCCCCGCGCGACAGCGCGGCGCCCATCCGAAGGAGCGGGGAGAAGAACGTCTTCGGGCGGTCCTTGGGGCTGGGGACCGGCCGCTCCTCGTCCACGTCCGCGGCCGGGGGGGTATTCGAGGTGGTCGCCATGGCCCCTACGTCGTGATCGGCGGGACGATGAACCGCATGATCACCCATCCGGAGATGAGCATGATCGTGGCGTGCTGGAACCCCTCGGCGAACTTGCCCGAGAAGAGGACCCCCGCCATGATCCCGTCCCCGATCGCGTGGACGATTACGGCGAGGAGGAAGGCGATGAAGAGCGCCGGCACCAGCGTGAAGGAGAGCGTCACCGCCCCGCCGCTCGATAGGCTCGACGAGGCGATCCCCTGGCCGGCGACCACCATCTGCGGCAGGAAGATCGCCGCCATGATGTAGATGGTGACGAGGAAGACGAAGAACGAGATGTAGATGACCGTCACGTAGGTCAGCATCGAGATCTTCCGGGCCGCGAGCTGGTTCTGGACCTCGCGGGTGTCATGGGCGACCATCGTCAGCACGTCCGCGACGTTCCCGCCGGCCTCGTTCGACCGGGTGATGATCGACACGACGCGCTGGACGAGGGGGGTCGGGACCCGCTCCTCGAAGAGCCGGAGCGCCGTGGCGACGGGCACCCCCCACTCGAGCTGGCTCGCCATCCGCTTGATCTCGTCGGTCAGGAGCCCGTAGCGCCCCCGCGACGCCACGATGATCGCGTCGGGGAGGGTCATCCCGAACCGGCCCGCCTCGGCGACGTCGCGGAGGAAGTCGGGGAGTCGCTCCTCGATCTTGTCGATGCGCCGGAGGCGGGCGGTCTCGGCG
>JASHSI010000146.1 GCA_030040915.1 Thermoplasmata archaeon
CGATCTTCAGCAGCGGCACGTTCCCCGGGTCGGCTCAGGCCTGGTTCTTCGGCTCCTCGATCTCGATCCAGGCGCTGGCGACCGTCTCCGGTGTGGGCAGCGCGGTCGGGTCGACCTCGTTCAGTACGGGGAGTGACAGCATCACCGGCATGGTCTGTGTCTCCACCTCGACGTCGACCTGCGCGAACGCCAAGACCTCCTTCACCCACTACAGCGGCGGTCACTGCGGCGGCACCACCGCGTGCCCGTACATCGATGTGCAGGTCTACGACAACTCCTCGACCGCGATCAGTTTCTCGGGGACGATCTATTCGAACAGTTCGGCGCACTCGTTCGGCGCGTACACCGTGCCGGCGACCGCGGTCGCGGCCGGCGGAAGTGCGGCCTACGAAGCCGTCCAGTGGGAGCCGAGCTCGACCCAGACCGGGTCTTACACGGTGTACACCTGGCTCACGGTGACCCAGGGCGGGGTCACGATCGGCTACATCTACGACACGTTCTCGGTCACCGTGAGCTGACCCGACCTGTCGCGGGTCGGCTCAGGCCCCCGGGCTCGGGGGCGTTGGGCCCCCGCCCGACGGAAGCGGTGCGGCGCCGCCCACGGTGAGGCTCGCGCCGCACTTCCAGCACTTCTCCTCTCCAGCGTAGACCACCGCCGAGCAGGAAGGACAGCTGTGTTCGTGATCCGCCGGGGGGGTCGCGGCCGCGGCGCCAGGGATGGCCGGCGGCCCTGCGGGCGGCGTAGATCCCGAGGGAGCGCCTTCTGCCGGGCCCGCCCCCGCGGGAGCGGTGGGCGGGGAGTCTCCGCCGGGGGTCCGGGCGCGACGGACCGCCTCGCGGCGCATCCGTTCCCGCCGCTTGAGATAGGCGTAGACCGCGAGCGCGATGTAGAACGGCACCCCGAGGTAGAGGAAGGTCGTCTCGAAGATCGTCGGGAGCAGCAGCAGGTAGGTGTCGGCAAAGGTGCCGACGACCGGCCCCTCGATCCCGTCGGACGAGCCGTACCCCTGGAGGAAGACGTAGGTGCTGGCGCCCCCGGAGATCGGCTGGAAGGCGAGCGGCGGGGTCGCCGAGGCGAGCGCGACCCCCATCTGCCAGCTCCAGACGTTGTTCGACGGGAGGGTCAGGGAGAAGCTCACATTGGTTGGAACGAGGATCGGAGCGGCGAAGCTGTGCGTCGAGGTGAGGAGCGGGTAGCCGGACGCGCAGTAGATCGAGGAGTTGGCGGTCGCGCCCGGGCAGGTGCTCACGTAGAGCGTGACGGACCGGACCCCGGTCGTGTTGAGCGGGGCGTACACGGGGTCGACGGTGACGGTCCATGAGAACGTCGTGGACGTCGAGCCGGTGAACGGCGTCACGACGGCGTTCTGGAGGATCGACCCTTCGGAGCCGTCGTCGAACGAGGTCGCCAGGGTCGGGGTCCCGACGTCGAGCACATCGATCGCCTGGCCCGCGTACGCGCCGACATACAGGTTCCCTGAGAGCGGTCCGGCGATCGACTGGGGGTCGTCGCCCGTGGCGACCGACGTGAGGACCGCCCCACTCGCCTCGCCGACGACCGTGACGTTGTTCGAGCCGGAGTTGGCGACCCAGAGCTCGCCCGAGGCGCCGTCCACGGCGAGGGCGACGGGGCTCGTTCCCACGGGGATCGGGCTGCCCGGAGCCAGCGTCGTGGTGTTGATCGTCGAGACGTTCGCCGCCCCGTAATCGGCGACGTAGACCGTCCGGCCCGAGGTCGAGGCCACCAGCGCCTGCGGGTTCGCCTGGACCGCGACGGTCGCGACCACGGTGTCGTTGGTCGCGTTGACCACGCTCACGTCGGCCGACGCCTCGTTCGCGACGAACAGCTCGCTGCCGTTCAGGTTGGTCGTGAGCGCCCAGGGCTGAGAGCGGACGGTCACGGTCGCCGCGACGCTGTCGTTCGCGGTCCGCACCGCCGTGACGCTGGAGCCGTTGCGGTTCGCGACGAACAACTGACCGACGGCCGTGTCGACCGCCAGCGCGCCGGGTGCGTTGCCGACCGAGACCGTTCCGACCAGGGTCTGGTTCGCGGCGGCGATCACGGAGACGTTCGCGGAACCGAAGTTCGCCACATACACCCGATCGTCCAGGGCGTCGAACGCCACGGCGATCGGCGAGCTCCCGACCGGGACCGTCGCCACGACCCGGTGGCTCGTGGTGCTGAGCACCGAGACGTTCGCCGAGAGCAGGTTCGCCACGAACACGAGATGGTCGACCGTGTCGACCGCCAGAGCGTCCGGAAGACCTCCGACGGCGACGGTGGCGACCAGGGTGCTCTGGGTCGCGTTGATGATCGACACGGAGTTGGCCGCGTAGTTGGCGACGTACAGCTCGCCCGTCCCCATGTCCGCGGCGAGCGCGATCGGACCCTGACCGGTGGCGATCGACGGGTCCGAGCCGGTCGCGGGGGTCGGTGCCCGGACCAGCTGGGTGAAGCCGATGGTGGCGAGCGGGGCGCTGAGGAGGAGGATCACGAGGCCCGAGAGCGCAAGGTAGCCGGGGCGCTTCAGCCCCGCATAGATCGGGAGCGCGAGCCCGGCGACGAGCATCGCGACGATCGCGAGGAGCTCCTCGACGTACACCATCGTCCCCACGACGATGCCGATCGCGACCGCGATCAGGAGCGCCTTCCCCGGAGGGCTCCTCAGGAAACGTCTAAAGCCGGCGCCTTTCTGCTGCTGCACGGAACGGGTCCGCACGGGCCGCTCCCCTAATTAAGTGACGCCCGCCCCGGCGAAGAACGGCTCGTTCTCTCGCCCTCCGGCCGCCCTGATCGTGCTCGACGGCCTCGGGGACCGGCCCGACCCCGCCACCCACGCCCCGAGCCCGGTCGAACGCGCGGCGACGCCGAACTTGGACCGCCTCTGCGAGCGCGGACGGCTCGGCGACCTCGTCGTCGTCGGGCCGGGG
>JASHSI010000147.1 GCA_030040915.1 Thermoplasmata archaeon
GGGCGCGGTCTCGCTCTGCGGGGATTCGGGGGGCTGCCGTCCCGATCGACGGAGGATGAACAACCCCCCGGCCGCGGCGATCACGCCGGCCACGACGGCGGCGAGGACAAAGTATCCCTCGGCGCCGGGGAGACCCAGGAAGCCGCTCGACGAGGCGGGCGCGTTGCTGGCAAACGCCGCGGTCACCCCTCCCGAAGCGCTCACCCGCGCGATACCCGCGCCGACGCCCACCCCGCCGGACCCGTCGAGGCTCATGAGAGAGTCTCCCGAACAGGCTTGGGCCGTCACGGTGTAATTGCCGGCCGGGTATTCTCCCGTTTCTCCATTGGTGAACGGGGTGCCGTTGAATTCAATCTGCCCACACGAGCTCGGCGTGGTGACGAACGTGACCGCGAAGCGAGGCACCGAGCTCGGAACGAAGGTCGCGATGATCGTTCCCGGGCCCGTCACGCTCGCGAGGCCACCGGCCACGGAGATGCCGCCCGACGCAGATAGCCCCTCGAGAACGTGTCCCGTGCAGCCTTGCGCCGAAACCGAGTAGTTGCCTGGGGAGACGTTCGTCGACTGGCCGCTCTGGTACGAGCCTCCGTTGAACGAGACCGACCCGCAGGAGGCGGGCACCGTGTTGAAGTTGACTTCGTACGAGGGACCCGAGGTCGGAACAAAGACCGCAGCCACCGTACCTGTTCCCGCCACGGTGGCGGACCCGTTGCTCACGCTGACGCCGCCGGAGCCGGAGAGGCTACTGAGCGCGTAGCCCGCGCAGGCGATCGCTCCGACGGAGTAGTTTCCGGGAGCGGCGTGCGTGGTCTGATCGTCGGTAAAATTCGACCCGCCGAACGAGATCGACCCGCAGGTCGTCGGCGAGGTGGAGAAGCTCACGGCGTAGCTCGATGCGAGCGAACCGTCGGCGATCACGCTGACGTTGTCCGAACCCGAATTGGCCACAAAGACCTCCCGGGTCCCCGGATCGTAGCCGACTCCGAACGGGCCGGTTCCGACGGGGACCGAATCGACGACCTGGTCCGAGGTGGCGTTGAGGACGCTCACGCTGTTCGAGTCGTAATTGGATACGTAGAGCTCGTCCGTCCCTCCATCGTACGCCACTCCGGCGGGAGACTCGCCCACGGGTACCGTTAGGACGACCTGATTCGTAACGGGGCTGATCACCGTGAGGTTGTTGCCGCTGGTCGCGACGATGTCACCGGACGCCGGGTCGTACGCGATCCCCAGCGGCGCGAATCCGACGGAAATCGTGGCCACGACGGTCAGGGTCGTGGTGTTGATCGCGCTCACGTTGTTGGAGTTGAGGTTCGTGACGAAGACCTCCGTGTCAACCGGATCGTAGGCGGCACCTTGGGGCGACGCCCCGACGGGGATCGTGCGGACCACGGAGTCGTTGCTGACGTCGATGACGCTGACGGTCCCGTTGAAGTGGGGATAATGCCCTTCGTTCGGTGTGAACAGATCTCCCGTGTTCGGCGCGTACGCGCCCGCCGAGGGTGCGTCCCCGACCGGAATCAGGGTGTCGACGCTGTTGGTCGAGTCATTCAGGACCGTTACGTTGTCCGCGAACGACGAGGCAACAAAGACATCGGTAGTGTCCGGGACGTACGTCGCGGAGAGGGGGCCATCTCCGACGGGGACCGTCGCGACCACCGTGTTCGTCGAGTCGTTGATCACGCTGACGTTGTCCGAATACACGTCCGTCACGAACACTTCACCGCGGGCGGGGTCGTATCCGACGCCCTGAGGGAAAGATCCGGCCGGAATGTTCGCGACGACCCCGGGGAGTTGGTCCGCGAGAGCGTTATCACTGATGGAGGGCAACAGATCCGCCGGTTGGCCCGGGCGAAGACTCGAGACCGTCTGAACAATGCTCGGGCTCGATAGAGTCCCTGCGCTCTCTCCCGGAGAGCTGCCATGGAGCGCCGCAGCGACCGCCGGAGTCGCCGCGACCCCTACGAAGACCCACGTGGCCGAAACGAGCACCCAGGCAACGCGCGAGATTGGTCGCACTGGGGGAGGGGCGCGTCGCACGCAATCGACGTTCACAAAATTCTCTATCACTCGACCTGGGCCGCGGACAGGAACCGGCGAACCATGGCAACGGACATCGGCACGGCTACTTGGGAGCTTCGAACCGATGCCGCCACGATGGTCCCACCAACCGTGACCCATCCCGGTGGGTCGGATGAGAGTATATACGAAAACCAGCCGGGACGTATCGGGCGCCGACGCGATCGTGGACAACCCGGAACCAGCTTGCTGGCAGACTAGGACTTACTACGCCGCCAATCTCGCGGGTGGGTTGACCTGATTGTCAGACAGTTGCCAACCGGAGTCGTGTCCCCGGTCGTGTAGCCACCTGCCCGACCGTTTCGCTGCATTCATGAGTTGAGTATCAGAAGGGGGGACCCTCAGACAACTGCTGACGGCGGAAGCGCGCGAGACTACACCCGTCTCGGGTAGTACGCAAGAAGGTCGGCAGGGCTCGAGAGGGTCGTCCCCCGCCACGAGAGGTCCTCATCGTACCGGGGAGCCGATCGATTTTCGTCGTGGAATCGGAATTGGTAGGCCGTGAGTCCCACCGCCTCGGCGCCGGTCAATTCGCGACTACCCCCATCACCGACATAGGCGCACCGGCTCGAAGGCAACCCTAGTCCCGACAGTGCGCGCTGATACATTTGCGGGTCCGGCTTGCAGACTCGCTCGTTGAACGAGAACACCGCGAGGTCGAAACGGGACGCGAGGCGGGAATCTGGCCAAAGCCGGACGGTCTCCTCCGTAGAGTCGCTGACGATCGCGAGGCGAATCTCCCTTGCCCGAAGGGCGTCCAATTGGGTCAGGATGGGATCGACTCGATCGTGAGTGTCTCGGCAGAATCGGAGCCGGTGGGCCACCGCGTCGCGAATCTGCACGGGCGTGGGCCGGCCTCCTGAAGCGACGGCGATCTTCTCAACTGTCTCCTCAAGCGAACCCGTGCGTCCCAGACACCGTTCCTCGATGGAATCGAGCCACGAAGACGTGAACGTCTCCGGGTCAGCACCGAGCAAGCGGGCCACCTCGGCGATGTTGGACTCGCGTTCCGACTCACCAGTGAATGGCAGGAGGGTTCCCCACAGGTCGAACAGGATGCCGTCGAAGGTTCGAGTAGCTCCGGCGCGACTCCGGTCCTGGTCCCCACGAGTTCCCATGAGAGTCCCGCCACCGGGCGCGGTAGTCCTGCGTCACACCCCGAGAGAGTTAATCTCTCCACTAGGTTGCAATGCACGT
>JASHSI010000148.1 GCA_030040915.1 Thermoplasmata archaeon
CCCCCCGAGCCGCCTCGAGGTCGTCGACGGGGACACGGACCACGCTCCGCCGGATTCGGGGGTCTTCGGTAGCCGGACCGTCGGCGCGCTCGGACGGGCCATCGACGCCGCGACCCGGACCCTGCTCGCTCGCCTCGCCGAGCGCTCCGGCGGGGGGCCGGTCCGGCTCGCCGACCGGCCCAACGGTCTGTACGTGATCGGGCCGTCAGGGGAGCGAGCGGTGGCGGATCTCCTCGAGCCGGCCGAGATCGCCGGCCCCGGGCTCGTGGTCGGGGGGAAGCACTACGGCAGCGGCGGGGCGATCGATCCGGCCCGCGTGGTCGACGGGACGTTCTACCCGTACACCGACTTCACCGCCTCGGTCGACCTCTGCGAGGTCGCGGTCGACGTCGAGACCGGGGCCGTCCGGGCGGTCCGGGCCGCCGCCTTCCAGGACGTCGGGACCGCGATCGACCGCGAGCTCGTGCGCGGCCAGGTCGAGGGGGGGTTCGCGATGGGGCTCGGGGAGGCGCTGACCGAGGAGGCGCTCTGGACCCCCGACGGTCGGTTCGCGAACCCGACGCTCCTCGACTACCGGATCCCGGCGCTCGGGGAGGTCCCCCCGCTCGAGGTGCATCTGCTCGAAGGGGAGGCCGGGGCGGGGCCCTTCGGGGCGAAGGGGGTCGGCGAGCCGCCGATTCTCGCGGTCCCCGCCGCGGTGGCGAACGCCGTCGCGGACGCGACCGGCGCCCGCGTGCGCGAGCTCCCGCTCACCCCCGAGCGGGTCGCGCGAGCCCTTAAGGGCTGGTAGCGTCCCCGCCGCCCCATGTTGGCGCGGGCCGAGATCCAGCGCTTGGTCGGGGAGTACCCGCGACCGGTCCGGATCGGGGCGGTCGGATCCCACTCCGCGCTCGACATCGCCGACGGGGCCGTGCAGGAGGGGTTCGCCACCGTCGTGCTCGCGGAGAAGGGCCGGGAGGCGACGTACGCCCGCTACTACCGCAGCGTCCGCGACCTGAAGGGGACCCTCCTCCGCGGCTGCGTCGACGAGGTGTGGAGCTACCCGCGCTTCCGCGACCTCGCGGCGCCGGCCTCCCAGGAGCGGCTTCGGTCCGCCGGGGTCCTCCTGGTCCCGAACCGGGCGCTGAGCTCCTACGTCCCCCTCTCGACGATCGAGGAGGAGCTCACGGTCCCGATCGTGGGCTCCCGAGCGCTCCTGCGGATTGAGGAGCGGGAGGAGCGGGAGAACTACTACACCCTCCTCGACGCCGCGAAGATACCGGCCCCGGAGCGCCTCCCCTCGCCCCGGGAGATCGACGGCCTCGCCATCGTGAAGCTCCCGCACGCGACGCGACGGCTCGAGCGGGGGTTCTTCACGGCCGCTTCCCCCGACGAATTCGATCGCAAGAAGGCCCAGCTCCTCAAGGACCGGGTGATCACCGAGACGGACCTCGCGAACGCCCGGATCGAACGCTACGTGGTCGGTCCGGTGTTCAACTTCAACTTCTTCTTCTCCCCCCTCGTCCCCCGGGACGATGGCCTCGAGCTCCTCGGGGTCGACGAGCGCCGGGAGAGCTCGCTCGACGGGCTCGTCCGCCTTCCGGCGGCCCAGCAGCTCGAGCTCGCCGAGTCCGAGCGAATCCCCGCCTACACGGTGGTCGGCCACGGGAGCCTCACCGTCCGCGAGTCGGTGCTCGAGGAGGTCTTCCGCATCGGCGAGCGGTTCGTCGACGCGGCGCGGGCGAGGTCGCCGCCCGGGATCCTCGGGCCGTTCACGTTGCAGACCTGCCTCGACAAGGACGGGAATCCGACGGTCTTCGACGTGGCGGCCCGGATCGGGGGCGGCACGAACATCCACCTCGGGGTGGGCCACCCCTACGGCAACGCCTTGTGGCGGACCCCGATGAGCTCGGGCCGAAGGATCGCGCTCGAGGTCCGCCGCGCGATCGAGGAAGACCGCTTGGGGGAGATCGTCACATGAGCGACGCGCCGGGGGCGGCCCCCCTCGCCCGGACCCCCCTCTACGAGTTCCACCGGGCGCACGGGGCCCACATGACCCCGTTCGCCGGGTGGGAGATGCCGCTCTACTACCGCGGCATCCTCGCCGAGCACCAGGACGTCCGCACCTCGGCGGGCCTCTTCGACGTCTCGCACATGGGCATCCTCTCCGTCCGCGGGGCGGGGGCCCCCGGGCTCCTCTCCCGTCGGACGACCGCCGACGTCGCGAAGCTCGCACCGGGCCAGGTCCGATACACCTTCCTCCTCGACCTCGAGGGCCGCATCCAGGACGACCTCCTCATCACCCGCCTCGATGGAGGGGGGGAGGAGACGCCGTCGTTCCTCGTGGTGCCGAACGCGGCCACTGCGGCGCGGGTCTTCGACCTGTTGCGCCAGCACCGGGCCCCGGACACGGCGATTGCCCGCCATAACGGCCGGGTCGCGATCCTCGCCGTGCAGGGACCGAGGGCGCCGGAGATCCTGCGCTCGACGTTCGGCTACTCGATCGACGACGTCCCGGTCTACCATGCCCGGATGGGACCGGCCCCGGGGGCCGCGACGGACCCGAACGCCGGCCCGGCCGGGATCGATCTCGAGCGGGACCTCGAGCGCGGGGTCCTGGTGAGCCGGACCGGGTACACGGGCGAGGCCGGTGCCGAGCTGTTCGTCCGCGCCGAGCGGGCGGCCCCGATGGCGGAGGCCCTCCTGAAGGCCGGGGTCCTCCCGGTCGGCCTCGGCGCCCGCGACACGCTCCGCCTCGAGAAGGGCTACCTCCTGAGCGGGCAGGACTTCCACGGGGACCGAACCCCGCTCGAGGCGGCCCAGGACCGGTTCGTCGAGCTCGACCACCCGTTCGTCGGCCGCGAGCGGCTCGTGCAGCAGAAGACGGACGGCGTGCTGGTCCGCCTGGCGGGCCTGCGCGTCGACGCCGAGGACGCCATCCCCCGGCACGGGGTGCCGGTCCGAGCGAACGGGTTGGTCGTGGGCGAGGTGACGAGCGGTGGGATGTCGCCGACGCTGCACCGGGGGATCGCCCTCGCCTACCTCCCGCGCGCGCTCGGTACGCCGGGGACGCGGGTCGAGCTCGACCTGAGGGGCCGGGCCGTCCCGGCCGAGGTCGTCAAGCTCCCGTTCGTCGCCGCGCCCCGCCGGTCCGGATGAACCGGACGAGCTCCGCCCGCTCGGGCGCGGACCGGTCCGTCGGCGCCCTCCTGGCGCGGGCGCTCGCCGAGGACCGGGTCGACTTCGACCGCACCACCCGGGCGCTCTTTCCCCGGCCGGTCCCGGCCCGGGCCTACCTCGTCGCCGAGCGACCGGGGGTCGTCTCCGGAGTGGCCGCGTCGCTCCGGCTCGCGGGCCCGTCCCAGCTCCGGTTCCGGGCCCTCGTCCGGGACGGGGCGATCGTACGGAGAGGGACGCGCGTCGTGGAGATCTCCGGCGACCTTCGCCGGATCCTCGCCGTCGAGCGGACCGCGCTGAACCTCCTGATGCACCTCTCGGGCGTCGCGACCGCGGCCCGGCGGGCGGCCCGGGCCGCGGGGCCCGGCCTCGCCGTGCTCGGCACGCGCAAGACGCTCCCCGGACTTCGATCCCTCGAGAAGGCCGCGCTCGTCCACGGGGGCGCCGGGCCGCACCGGGAGGACCTCGCGAGCGCCGTCCTGGTCAAGAACGCCCACCTCGCCCACGTACCGATCCGCGCCGCGATCGAGCGGCTGCGCCGGGCGTACGGCCACCGGGAGCGCCTCGAGGTCGAGGTCCGCTCCGCCCGCACGGCGATCGCGGCGCTCGATGCCGGCGCGGACGCGCTCCTCGTCGACAACGCCTCCCCCGGCCGCGCCCGGGAGATCGTGCGGACCGTCCGATCGCGGCCCGGAGGCCGTCGGGTCCCGATCGAACTGTCCGGCGGCATCACGGTCGACCGGATCCCCCGGTATCGGGAGGCCGGGGCGGATTCGGTGAGCTTGGGCGCCCTCACCCACTCCGCGCCGGCCCTCCCCTTCCACCTCCGCTTCGCGCCGGGGGCCCGGTCCCGGGCCCGTCGGAGGGCCCGCCCCGCCCGCCGCCGTTAAGGGGCGTTCGGGGCTTCCCGGACCGAGGGGCCGATGCCGACACTGGCGGAGGAGGTCGCCCAGCTCAAGGAGGAGCGGCAGGCGGTCCTCCTCGCCCACAACTACCAGCTCCCCGAGGTCCAGGACGCGGCGGACTTCGTGGGGGACTCGCTCTACCTCTCCCGGAAGGCGGCCGAGACGGACCGACCCGTCATCGTCTTCGCGGGGGTCCGCTTCATGGCGGAGACCGCCAAGATCCTCAACCCGGGGAAGACCGTGCTGTTGCCGGACCCGAAGGCCGGGTGCGCCCTCGCCGACTCGATCACGGCCGAGGAGCTCCGCCGGTGGAAGCGCGAGCACCCCGGCGCCGCCGTGGTGGCCTACATCAACACCTCGGCCGACGTGAAGGCCGAGTCCGACTACGTTTGCACGAGCTCGAACGCCGCCCGGGTCGTGGCGTCGATCCCCGAGGAGCGCGAGATCCTGTTCCTCCCGGACATGTTCCTCGGCGACCACGTCCGTCGCCTGACCGGCCGGAAGATGCACCTGTGGGTCGGGGACTGTCCCGTCCACGCGAAGATGCGCCCGGAGGACGTGGTGGCGGCGCGCCGGGAGCACCCCTCCGCCGTGGTCGTCGCCCACCCCGAGTGCGGTTGCTCGACGGCCGCCCTCCCCGAGGTCGACAAGGTCCTCTCGACCGACGGGATGGTGCGGTTCGCCGAGACGACGCGCGATCCCGAAGTGCTCGTCGCGACGGAAGTAGGCATCCTCCACCGGATGCGGCGGTTGAACCCGGGGACGAAGTTCCTCCCGATCTCGGAAGGGACGATCTGCCCGTACATGAAGGAGGTCGACCTCGCCGACGTCCGGGACTCCCTCGCGCTCGGCCGCTTCGTGGTCGATGTCCCCCCCGACATTGCCCGGCGCGCCCGGGGCGCCCTCGAGCGGATGATCGCCTCGTAGCCGCTGGGGGAGGCCGATCCCCTCCGGCCGGCTACGGGAGGTGGCTCGCCGCCGATGCGAGCGGACCGAGCCCGCTCGCATAGTCGCTCCATGCCGCGCCGAGGAGCACGAACCCTAGGAAGGCGAGGGTGCCGATCGAGAGCCACGACGGCTTCACGGAGAGGTAGAAGGAGAGCGAGAACGGGTTGAGGCGGCTCGACAGGAAGGAGAACGCCACGAACAATAGGCCGATCCCGAACAGCGCCGGCCAGAAGAACCAGTATTGCCCGAGGACGAGGCCCGCCACGAGGACCGCGAACGCGAGCGGGATCGCGGCGTGGGAGCGCTTCGACGCCACGGGCCGAGGGCGCGCCTCGGCCCGACGTCGACGCGTACGGACCGGGTAGTAGTACCCGCCCTCGTACTCGGTCACGTACGGCGCTGGGCCGGTCGACACGATCGGAATCCGGCCGGGTATCGTACATGAACCCGGCCGTGGACTGGAAAGGCCTCCCGATCCGGTTCGAACACCGACCGGGAGAGTCGCGCACGGGAGGGCGCGTGCCGGCCTTCGCCCCTTCTCGAGGATGCCAACTCGTAGTTCCATCGGTCCGCCCGCGAATCCTCGCATGCGACGTTCGCCGGGTCCATAGGGAGCGGGACCGTGTCGCTTGGACCCGGACCTACCGAACGGTGCATCGTCGCCGAGACGATCCGAACGCCCGTCGGGTCGTTCGGGATCGCAGGAGGGGCCACGCTAAGACGGCGGGTCGGCGCGGAATGGGGGCCGTGCGGACCGGGGTCCTCTTGGCGGGCCGGAGGACCCGACCGTTCCGGGCCCCGGGGGGACTACAAGAGGTCCCCGAGCGAGTCGTCCGGACCCGGTGCGGGGCCCGCGACGGCGGCTTCTCGCCCCACCGGGGGAGCTGAGCCGGGCGGCCTCGCGGGCGGCCAACGGTCCCTTTTCCCGGGGAGATCCGATCTCGTCCGCTGGGACCTCGCCATGACCAGGGCCACCCCCGCACCTCCCACGAGTGCGGCAACGGTGACGGCCCCTCCCCACGACCTTACGACGCTGGGGGTGAATCCGGGGGGGGACGGAGGTCCGCCCCCACCCACCCCGCGCGTCGTGGCTCCCGAACGGTTCGATTCGACGAGGAGCGGGCCGAATTCCGTCAAGTTCCCGTTCGGCTCAAAGAAGATCGACCAGAACTCTTGGAATCCGCATCCCGCGCCCGTGTACGGAGGCGGGCCGGAGAGGTTCACTGCTCCCATGTACGGCTCGTCGACCGTGCACGCCGCGCTCCAGGTGAACTCGGGGGAGAGCGTGAGGTTCTCGACGTCGGCCGTTCCCCCCGGAACAATCTCGATGCTGTATGCGGCCTGGAGGCCGAAATCCGACGGGCTCGTGTTCTGGTAGGCCCCGACGAACGCGGGATTCGTGCAGATCGCGCTCCACGCTCCGCGGGCCTCCCCTACGGTGTAGATCCGGGTCAAGGAGGCATTCACGACAGTGAGGCCCGTCGTGTTCGAGGGGAGCCCGACCCCCGTCTGGACGCTCCACGTGAACGTTTGGCTGTCCGTCCCGTTCGCGAGGACCGGGAGCATCCCCGGAAGCAGCGTACACGCCCCGGTGAAGTTCGCCACGGCCTGCGGTGAGGCGGCGTCGCCGCTCGGCGCCGAGCCGCTCGCTCCGGGGGAAGAACCGAGCACCGGGAGAAGGAGCACGGCGACCATCACGGCGAGGCCGGCGGTGGCGGCGCGACGCGCTCCGCTCGTACGGCCGTAGATTAACGGGCTCTCCGTCTCCATACGATCTCGTCCCAGTATCGGACGAGGGTTAGATGAGGCAAGGCCCAACGCGCCGCCGCCGGATTGGGCTGTCGCTTCGAGAGGAGTAAGTGCGCCGGTGGGTTCCGTCGGCAGGATACGCCACCTCACCCCCTCAGAGGCCGCCGTCCTTCGAGCGCTGATCGCCCACGTCGATGGGGGCGAGCGGGCGCGCATCCAGGCCGCCGGCGTACCGTGCACGACCTACCAAGTGATTCGAAAGCGGGCGCTGGAGGGCGGTTGGATCCGCCCGTGCGATGTCCCGGTGGCGGGTCCCGCCGGCATCCAACGGATTGAGATCACGCTCGCCCAGCCGTTCGCGGAGCACCATGCCGCGGCGTTGGGCGCCTTTCGAGGGGACCCCGGCACGGCCCTGCTCTGGTCGAGCCGAGACACGCTCCTGCGAATCTACCTCGACTGGTTCGCCCCGCGAGGAAGCGTACCCCTGGGCCGGCCGGGTCCACTTTCCGGCGCCCCCGGATCTTGGTTTCGTCGTTGTTGGTCGGTCGAGATCAACAACGATCGGGGGGCGATCCCCGTGTTTTTCGACTACGCGGGGGCTTGGTCGCGCTCCCTTCTCGGAATCGCCCCGATCCGGGGCCGATGGCGGAGGTCGGCACCCATCCCCGTGGGCCCTCCGCAAGTTCCTGGAGGACGAGGGGGAGGGGCCGAGACCGCCCGGCCGCGCGGTCCGTTGGATGCCGTTCACGCGCGCCGCCTGCGAAAGCGCTTCCAAGAACGACGCTGGCTCGACCATCGGTTCTTCTTGGCGCCATGGAGCCTGCCGGACGCCCCGCACATGCCGTTGGCCCAGGTCGTATTCGTGACGGGCCGATGGAGGACCGCGGCCTCGGTCGTACTCCTCCTCCGGCAGTTCCCCGGCGAGGACGGGCCCTCGCCGATCCTCCTCGCGCACGATCCCACGCGAGTTCTCATCGGGGCGCTCGCCTCCCCCGCCCGTCGTAGCCCCGACCGCCCCTCGGTGCTCCACGAGATCGAATCCGCCATCTCGGACATCGAGGTGCTCCGAGAGACGCTCGTGGATCTGAAGAGCGTCGTCGATCTCCAGTTCCAGGTCCCCGAGGCCCAGTACGGCGAACCGGGGCTCCCTCCCGCCTAGGCCCGGAAGCGGGGTAGAGGCGGGAGAGCGTCCCAGGGTCCTCGACCTCCCCTGGGGCCAGCGGGACGTATTCCCGCGCCGGCGGCGTAGCCAGGATCCGCGAACCCACCACCAACCTCGACGGCCGCCCGGCTCCCAACTCTTTACATAGGGGGTAGCGGCATTTCATCGAGTCCTCCGGGCCCCGGTCGCGCCCGGCCGGCGTAGCATGTCCGAACCCAAGACCGACCCGATCCCCGAGGGAACGGTCGTGAGCCTCGGCGGGTTCGCCCTCCTCCTCCTCGCGCTCTTCCTGCTCGCCCTCGGCGGGGCGGCGGCGGCCGCCAACCCGACCGAGTTCGATCTGTGGTTCCTCGCCGTCGGGATCCTCCTGCTGGCCGGCGGCTTCGTCCTCATCGCGCGGAACCGGGCGCGCGCCGCGAGCGAGGGGTCGAGGGGGTACTCGCGCGAGAGCGCTCCCCTCGCCGGCGCGCCAGCGTTCTCGGGCCCCGGCCCGGAGCTCGATTCGAGGGGGGTCGCTGTCGCCCGGGGATGGGTCACCTCCGACACGATCGCCGGCCAGTACGCCGAGGCGGCGCGGCTGAGGGCGAGCCGAGGCACGACGCACCGGGGGGGACCGCCCTCGACGGCCCGGTCCGGGATCCCTTCCTTCTGGGAGCCGGTGGGCCCCGCAGGGAGCGCCCGGCCCGGGGAGCCCACCCCCCGCTCCCCGCTGGAGGTCGAGAACGAGCGGCTGCGCGACCGGGTCGCCTACCTCGAGTCGACGCGGGAGAACCGCGCCCGCGCCAACCCTTCCGCGGGGGCGTTCGGTTGGCCCGGACCGAGCCAGTGCGTCGGGTGCGGCACGCTCCTCGTCGGGGGCCCGGGCGAGGGCCGCTGCCCGAATTGCCGTCGGCCGATGTGCTCGAACTGCCGTTCGGCCGTCCCGGAGGGTCCCGCCGCTCGCTTCTGCCCGGACTGCCGGGCCCCCGAGCTGTCGTCCTCCGACCCACTCCCTACGCGACCCCCGGGGGCGACCCCGGCCGGACCGGTACCGGCGGAGGCGCTCGCCCCGGCGATCCGGTCGGCCTAGGGGCGGTCGCGAGATCGATCCAAACCCGTCGCTCCACCTCGAGGAAGTCGAGCGACCGGTACAGGGCGCGGGCGGCGGCGTTCGACTCCCTCACGTACAGCGCCGGGGTCGCGCCCGCCGAAGCGGCCGCGGAGATGGCGGCGCGCATGAGCGCCCGCCCGTGCCCCTTGCGGCGCGCCTCCGGCGAGACGTACACCCCGCCGATGATCCAGATCCGGTCGAGGCGGACCGACGTCCGGGCGACGCCGACCAGGCGGCTCCCGTCGAACGCGCCCCAGGCGGTGTCCATCCGGAGGTCGAGCGTCTGGTAGGCCTCGGTGAGCCGGTCCGGGAACCGGCGGGCGAACTCCCGGACCTCCCGGTGGTCCTCCTCGTCCAACCGGCGGACCGGACCGCCCGGCCCGGGACCCGGCGGCCGGCCCCCCTCCCATCGGAGCGCGAGGAGCGGCTCGGCGACGCTCCCCCGGCGTCGTCGGAGGACCGAGCTCGCGACCCGCTCGGGGACGATCGCCACCGTGGCCGTCTCGGGGATCTCGCGGAGGAGCGCCTCGTCCCCCTCCTGCTCCTCGTCGACCCAGTGGACGACCGGAGCGTCCGGCCGCCCGTACCAGAGGAGGAGGTAGGAGCGCCGCCCGGCCGGGCCATCCCAGCGGACGAAGCGGGTCCGCTCGGGCGCCTGCAGGGCATCCCTCAGGGCGTAGGCGTGGCGCAGCGGGTCCCGGGCCGCGGCCTGGGTGAGCCAATCGAGGTCGAGCCCATGGTGGATCGCGCCCGGGACGGCCGGCATCGGAACCTCTCGATGCAAGAACGCCTACATACGACCCTCGCGAGCCGCGGGGCCGACAAGGGTATCCCCCGGACCGGCCCTCGTGACGGCCGATGGTCCGGCCGTACCGCCCGACCCCCGAGCTCCCCGAGCACCTGCGGGAACTGTTCGCGCGTTTCCCGGTCGACCGCTCGCTCGCGCAGGACCCGCTCTCGTGCGTCCGGCCGTTCGCGACGGACCGCCGGTCGGCGGAGATCGCCGGCGTCGTCGCGTCGACGCTCGCGATCGGGAACACGACGGCCATCCGGGGGGCGTTCGACCGATGGGCGGGACTCGTCGGCGGCGACCTCGCCGGTTGGGTCGAGGCGGCGGGGGCTTCGTCCGACGTGGGCGCGCTCAACGGGTTCAAGCACCGGTGGATCCGCGCCGACCAGATCGCCCACCTTGGGCGCAAGCTCCACGACCTCTACGGGCAGCACGACTCCCTCGAAGAGCTCTACCTCGACGGGCGCGGGCCGGTCGGCGCCTTCGCCGAGGGGCTCGACGGGCTCGCCCGCGCGCTGCGCGGACCGGCGGCCGGCCAACCGGCCCCGCCGGGGTACGACCACCTCTTCCCGAGCCCCCTCGACGCCGGCGCGAGCCCGTGCAAGCGGCTTGCGCTCTACGTCCGCTGGATGGTCCGCCCCGACTACCCCGACCTCGGCCTCTGGACGCGGATCTCCCCGGCGGAGCTGCGGGTCCCTCTCGACCAGCACGTCTTCTGGATCGCCTACCACCTCGGGCTCACCCAGCGGCGCACCCGCTCCTGGGGGACGGTCGAGGAGGTCACCGCGGCCCTGCGGTCGGTCGATCCGGCCGACCCGGTCAAGTTCGACTTCGTGCTCTGCCACACGGGGATCTCGGGGGACTGCCCGAAGCACCGGGACCTGCGGGTGTGCGGCCCGTGCCTCGTCCGCCCGGACTGCCGGCTCTGGCACGGCCCGCGGAGGGCCTCGTGAGCTCCGACGGATGGGCCGTCGACCCGGGACTTGCCGAGAGGTTCCGGGCCGCCGGGGCCCAGATCGCGTGGCGCGACGCGGAGGCGGCCGCGGAGACGCCCGCACCCCGTCGGGCCGCGCCAAAGGGGCGGGCGAAGCCGCGGGTGGCCCACCGGACCCGGATCGCGCACCTGCACGACGAGGAGGCCCGGGTGGAGGAGACCGTGGACGGCGGTGGCTCCCGCTGGCTCGTCGACTCCGGTCCGGTCGGGGCGCTCGTCCTCCTCCTCGAGGTCCACCGCCGCGGGCCACCGACCACGCTCGGGACCCGGGACGCGGTCGAGGGCTCGCCCTTCCCCATGGGCGCTCTCGAGGCGACCTGGTCCGGGAGGCCGGGGAACCACGCCGAGTACTCCCTCCCGCCGGCCGACCTCATCGCGCTGGCGCGCTACGCCCTCGCCTAGCGGCCCGCGTTCCTTCCGCCCGGCCTCGACCGGGCCTTCGGCGCCGCCCGGCGGGCGGCGCCAAGGAGGACGGCCCACTGGCGCCCGACGTCCTCCCAGCGGGAGAGCTCCGGGACGAGCCGGGGGATCCGGGCCCGGTTCGCGGGCGACTCGGCGGGGTAGTTCCCGAGCAGGCCGGTGAAGCGCACCGCCGGGAGGCCCGCGGCGTGGGCCCCGACGATGTCGTCGGAGTGGTCCCCGATATGGACCGCCTCCCGCGGGGAGGCGCCGAGGCCGGCCACGGCCACAAGGAACGGCTCTCGCCCCGGCTTCGCGAACCGGTGCTCGCAGGAGAGATAGACCGAGTCGAACCGGCGGGCGAGGCCGTGGGCCGCCAGCATCTCGTGCATCGGGCCCGGCGGTTCGGCGAGGATGTTCGAGACGAGCGCGAGCCGGTGGCCCTCCGACCGGAGCCGGTCGAGCGCCTCGAGCACGCCCGGCGCGCGCCGGATCCGGGACGCCCGGACGGCGGCCCCGATGGTCGCGGCCGGTCGCTCGGGCGGGACCCGGATCCCGCTGACGGCCCGGAGGAGCGTCGCCTGCGCGGGAATCGGGACGCTTCGGCCCGTCCCCTGGATCCGCTCGGCGGCCTTCCGCATCGTGTGGACGTCCTCCTCGGCGCGATCCCTCGGGAGGCCCGCCTCGACGAGCGGCTCGACCCACGCCGATTGCCGGGCCCGCTCGACGCGGTCCCGCGAGGCGGGGTCGGCGGCGACCAGGGTGTGCCAGAGGTCGATCGTGACGACGCGCGGTTCTCGCTGGATCGACATGGTGGGCCGGCACCCGGGCCGTCGGGCGACGGACCCGGGCTACTAGAGCCCGCCGGGCCGGTCCGGCTCGGCCCCTACGAGCAGCCGCTCGTCGCGCCGCACATCGTGCAGGCGTAGCAGGTGCCCGAGCGGACCATGATCCCGCCGCAGACGTGGCAGGAGGGGGCGTCCTCGGTCACTCCGCCCAGGTCGGACGGAGCGAACGCGTCGAGCGGCTTCGTGCCGAACGTCGCCGCCTTCGCGGGCGCCGCCGGGAGGACGGTCGTCGTGCCGTTCCCGTGGCCGTCCCCGTTCGGGGTCTCGAGGCCGATCGCCTGGCGCTCGGGTTCCGAGAGGAACTCGAGGGCGAGCCAGCGGGCCACGTAGTCGGGGATCGACTTCGCGAAGCGGATCTTCGGGTTGTTCGTCGCCCCCGCCGGCTCGAACCGCAGATGGGCGAGCTTCCGCACGAGGTCCTTCAGCGGGACCCCGTGCTGGAGGGCCATCGACATCGAGATGCCGAGCGAGTCCATGAGCCCGTTGACCGTCGACCCTTCCTTCGTGACCCGGAAGAAGATCTCGCCGGGCCGGCCGTCCGGATAGAGCCCGACCGTCACGTAGCCGTCGTGGCCGCCGACCTGGAAGTGGTGGGTGAGCGCCTTCCGCTCGTCGGGGAGCCGCTCCCGGGCGGGCCCACGCGGCCCGGCCGGGCCCGCCGTCCGACCCTTCCCCGTCTCGTACGGCTGGGAGGCCTTGCAGCCGTCCCGATAGAGCGCGACCGACTTGATGCCGAGCTTCCACGCCTCGAAGTAGGTCCGCTCGATGTCCTCGACCGTCGCCTCGTGGGGCATGTTGATCGTCTTCGAGGCCCCCCCGGAGAGGAACGGCTGGACCGCGCCGAGCATCAGGAGGTGGCCCATCGGGGCGATCGTCCGCCGTCCGCCCATCGGCGCGAGGGCGCAGTCGAAGACCGGGAGGTGCTCCGGCTTCAGGCCGGGCGCCCCCTCGATCGTCCCCTTCGCCTCGATGTGCTCGGCGATCGCCTTCACCTGGGCGGGGGGGTAGCCCAAGCTCGCGAGCGCGTCGTGGACGGTGCGGTTGACCATCCGCATCGTCCCGCCGCCCACGAGGTTCTTCGTCTTGACGAGGGAGAGCTCCGGCTCGAGTCCGAGCGTGTCGCACCCCATGAGGAGGCCGATCGTCCCGGTCGGGGCGATCACCGAGATCTGGGCGTTGCGATACCCCCAGAGCTCGCCGGCCTTGACCGTGTCGGCCCACCGCGCCTGGGCGTCCTTGACGAAGCCGGAGAGCCGAGGGTCGTTGAGCGGGATCGCGTCGGACGCCTTCTGGTGCTTTCCCATCACGCGGAGCATCGCCGTGCGGTTCTTGTCGAACCCCGGGAACGGCCCGACCCGGCGGGAGATCTCGGCCGACATGTGGTAGCCCTCGGCGGAGAGGTAGGCGCTCACGGCGGCGGCGAGTGTCCGGCCGGCGTCGGAGTCGTAGGCGAGGCCGTAGTGCATGAGGAGCGATCCTAGGTTCGCGTAGCCGAGGCCGAGCGGCCGGAAATCGTGCGAGTTCTGGGTGATCGCCGGCGTCGGATAGCTCGACGCGCCGACGAGGATCTCCATCGCGAGAATCATCGTCCGGACCGCGTCCTTGAACCGGACGAGGTCGAACTGACCGTCCTCGTCGAGGAAACGCATCAGGTTGATCGAGGCGAGGTTGCACGCCGTGTCGTCGAGGAAGAGGTACTCGCTGCACGGGTTCGACGCGTTGATCCGCCCCGCGTTCGGCGAGGTGTGCCAGTCGTTCGTCACGTCGTCGAACTGGACCCCGGGGTCGCCGCAGCGCCACGCCGCGTAGGCGAGCTTCCGCCACAGGTCCCGGGCCTTGAACGTCCCGGCGACCGCGTGGTCGGTCCGGTTGGTGGTCTTCCACTCGCCGTCCTTCACGACGGCGTCCATGAAGGAGTCCGGCACGCGCACCGAGTGGTTCGCGTTCTGGTAGGAGATCGACGCGTACGCCGAGTCCGGGTCGGTCCCGTCGAAGTTCGACGAGTACCCCTCCCGGATCAGGGCCATCGCCTTGTCCTCCTCGCGCACCTTGCATTCGATGAAGTCGACGATGTCCGGGTGGTCGAGGTTCAGGATGACCATCTTCGCGGCGCGCCGCGTGGTCCCGCCCGACTTGATGACCCCGGCGAGCGCGTCGAAGGCGCGCATGAACGAGACGGGGCCGCTCGCGATCCCTCCGCCCGAGAGCCGTTCGCGGCTCCCGCGGAGCGCCGAGAGGTTCGAGCCGGTCCCGCTCCCGCCCTTGAAGAGCCGGCCCTCGCTCGTCGCGAGGCCGAGGATCGACTCCATGTCGTCGGTGACCGACTGGATGAAGCAGGCCGAGCACTGGGGCGGGTGGCGGACCCCGACGTTGAACCAGACGGGGCTGTTGAACGCCGCCATCTGCTGGACCATGAGGTAGGAGAGGCTGTCCTCGAGGGCGTCCGCCTCCGGCGCCGTGTCGAGGTAGCCGAGCTCGAGCCCCTTCTGGGCGATCCAGTGGCAGACGCGCTGGATCATCCCGTCGACGGAGCTCTCCCGCCGCCCGTCGATGACGCGGAAGTACTTCGACGCGGCGATGTTGATCGCGTTCTCCGACCAGGAGGCCGGCGCGTGGATTCCCTTCTGCTCGAAGATCGGTCTTCCGTCGGCGCCCTTGATGATCGCGTCGTGGCTCTTCCACGACACGGTCTCGAACGCGCTCTTGCCGCGGGGGGTGAGCCGGGGGACCGGGATCGGTTCCCGGCCGGTCCGTAGGGTGGTCCTCGGGGGGACCTCCGTCGTGGGAGACGCCACGCGTCGCTTCGATGCGGCCATAGATGTTGCTCCGGAGGAGTTCGGTCCGAGCGTTCCGCTACGTCGCTCGCGGGCCGATCGAACCGCTACCGCAGCGAGCCATAAAGGCCATCGCTGGGGGTCGTGAAACGCTCCTCCGAGAGGGGCGTTACCTCGAGGGTTTCAGATGCCCGGAGCCATCGGTTTTGCGGGACGAACAACCGTTCGAGCTCCTCCGGAGAGAACGTAAGGAGACCCCCGTATAAGCGTGATTGCTCGAACGAGCGGTGGAACGGTTTTCGGCTCGAGCCGGGGCGCCCGACCCGCGAATTTTCGCCGCCCCGGGCCTCCCTCCCTCGGCCCGATCGGGCCCGAAGGCGGGATGTTCCGTGGAACGGGTCACCTGGTCCCGAGGGCGTCCACGGATCGGAGGCCGTGGGTCGGCCCGCTCGGAGAACTCGAAAACGAAGAAAGGGGACCCTCCCGGGGCGAGGCGCCCCGGGAGGGTGGGTTGGGACGAACGGCGCCGTTTCAGGCGTTCTTCATCCGGGTCCGGGCGATGTACCCCTTCTTGTCGAGGAAGTACATGAAGCCGTCCTGGCGGGTGACCTTCTCGGTCCCGACCTTCGACTTCCGACCGCTCTTGTTGAGCTTGGTCGGTGTCTTCCAGAGATACCCGTCCTTGCCCAGGTAGTACAGGTATCCTTTCTCTCGCTTGATCTGCTCCTTCCCGACTCGCTCCGCCATGTTGGGCGACCTCGCCGGCGACAAGGAAAGCCCTCCTATTTGAATGCTAGGGCGCATTCACGAGGGAGAATCGCACTTTCCTCGTCGGAAAACGAGGCGCGGCGCGAGCCCGATCCGGTAAGGGATCTTCTCGACGGAGTCGACATCGAAGACCGCGAGGTCGGCGTCCCGGCCGACGGTGATCGAGCCGGCCACGCCGTCGACGTCGAGGGCGAACGCGGCGTTCGCCGTCGAGGCGACGAGCGCCTCGGCCGGCGTGAGGCGCGCCGAGTAGACGGCGTGCGAGAGGACGAGCGGCATCGACTCGACCCACGAGCTCGGCGAGAGATCGCTCCCGAGGGCGACGGCCACGCCGTCGTCGACCATCGCCCGGCCCGGGCTCGCGCGCGCGCTCCCGACGGCGAACGGCGTCGCCGGGAGCAGGACCGCCACGACGCCGGATCGGGCGAGGGCGGCCCGGTCGGCGGCCG
>JASHSI010000149.1 GCA_030040915.1 Thermoplasmata archaeon
GTGGCGAAGTCCGGCGCCGTCGGCGCGCTCGTCGTGAACGGCCGCACGCTACCGTTAAATGGGGAGGCCCTACGGCTGCGCCCCGAAGACCGCACGAAGCGCGTCGCCGCTCGCGGTCGGAGGCGATAGCCCGGATCCCATGCCGCCGAAGAAACCGTCGTCCCCCCGCCGCCCGAGGGCCCGGGACATTGGTCTCGACGTCCGCGCCCCGAAGGGGACCTGCGACGACCGGCACTGTCCGTTCCACGGCCGCCTCCCCCTGCGCGGCCAGGTGATCGAGGGGACGGTCGTGTCGACGGCGATGCAGCGGACCGCGGTCGTCGAGCGCACCCTCCTCCATTTCGTCCCGAAGTACGAGCGCTACGTCAAGCGGCGCCGGCGCTACCTCGCCCATGCCCCGCCCTGCCTCGCCGTCCCGGTCGGCCACCGCGTGCGCATCGCCGAGACCCGGCCGCTCGCGAAGCTCGTGAGCTTCTGCATCGTCCAGGACCTCGGGGAGGCGGCCCTCCATGTCGCCGGGGAGGAGGCCGTCCCGGCCCACCCGCCGGCGGCGCCCGCCCCCACCGAGAAGCCCGGGTCGGGGGCCCCGTGAAGGGCCTTCCCGGCCGCCGCGGTCGCGGCCTCCCCAAGGGGGCGCGCCTGGACTGCGTCGACAACACCGGCGCGAAGGTCGTCGAGATCATCGCCGTGCGGAACTGGCACGGGACCCACCGCCGCTACCCGAGGGCGGGGATCGCCGACCTCGTGATCGTCTCCGTGAAGAAGGGGACCCCCGAGATGCGCCGGCAGGTCCTGCACGCCGTCATCGTCCGCTCGCGGGCGCCGATCCGGCGCGCCGACGGATCCCGCCTCGAGTTCGAGGACAACGCCGCGGTGATCACGACGGAGACCGGGGAGATCAAGGGCTCCCAGATCAAGGGACCCGTCGCCAAGGAGGCGGCGGAGCGCTGGCCGCGGATCGCGGCCGCCTCGTCGATCATCGTGTAAGGAGGGTCCGAGATCGATGTCCGTTCCATCTCGTCAACCCCGACGCCAGCGCCTCGCGAAGTTCGAGGCCGACCACGCCGAGCGCCGCCGGCGGATGGCCCTCCCCCTCTCGCGGGAGCTCCGCCGCCGCTACGGCCGGCGCAGCCTGCCCGTCCGCAAGGGCGACACGGTCCGGATCCTCTCGGGGAGCTACGAGGGGCGGGAGGAGCGGGTGGCGAAGGTCGACCGGCGCGGCTACACCGTCACGCTCGACCACGTCACGGGCAAGACGATGGAGGCGAAGCTGAAGCCGCTCCCCGTCCAGCTCTCCCACCTCGTCCTCACCCGGCTGAACCTCGCCGATCCGTGGCGCCGCCGGGTCCTCAAGGTCCCGGAGGGCGAGGCCGTCGAGGACGCGGCCGCTCCGGAGGCCCCCGAGACCCCGAGCGCGCCGGAGGCGAAGGCGTGACGCGCCGACTGAAGCGCCGGGCCGCCCCCCGGTCCTGGACGGTCCCCCGGAAGGGGACGAAGTGGATCAAGCGCCCCGCCCCCGGGCCGCACGCCCAGGAGGAGTCGATCCCGCTCCTGCTCGTGCTCCGCGACCTCCGCCGGGTCGCCCGCTCGGCGCGCGAGGCGCGCCTCCTCGCCCGGCAGGGGAGCGTCCTCGTCGACGGGAAGGTCGTGCGCGCGCTCGACCGGGGACTGGGACTCCTCGACACGCTCACGCTCGCGGGACCGACCCCCGAGCACTTCCGGATGATGAAGGACCGCCGCGGGAAGCTCTCGCTCGTCCCGATCGACGCCAAGGACGCGGGGTGGAAGATCGGGCGGGTCCGCTTCAAGCACGCCGTGCGGGGCGGGAAGGTCGAGGTGACGCTCCACGACGGGCGGAACCTCCTCGTCCCCGCCGACACCCCCTACAAGGTCGGCGACTCGCTGAAGATCGATCTCCCCGGGCAGAAGGTCCTGGCCCACCTGACGCTCGCGCCAGGCCACCTGGCCTACGTGGCCGGAGGGAGCCACGTCGGCGAGCTCGCCCGCGTCGAGCGGGTCGAGGTCCGCAACTCCTCCCAGCCGAACCGGGTCCACTTCCAGGAGGGGTTCTCCACCATCAAGGAGTACGTCTTCGTCGTCGGCGACACGAGCCCGCTCGTCGCCCTCCCCGAGGGGGTCGCCCGATGAGCGCCCCCGCCGCCGCGGCGAACCCCCCTCCCTCGGAGAACCCGCTCCGGAAGGTCCGGCTCGTCAAGGTCGTCGTCCACACCGGCGTCGGCGAATCCGGCGAGCCGAGGACGAAGGCGGAGAAGGTCCTCCAGATGCTCACCCACCAGAAGCCGGTCGCCACGCGGGCAAGGTCGACGAACCGCGACTTCGCGATCCGGGCCGGCCAGGAGATCGGCGCCAAGGTGACGCTCCGCGGCGCGGCCGCCGAGGAGTTCCTCGGCCGGGCGTTCGAGTCGCGGGACAAGCAGTTCGACCCGGCGTCGATCGACCGGGTGGGGAACTTCTCCTTCGGGGTCGCCGACTACACCGACTTCACCGGCATGAAGTACGACCCCGAGATCGGGATCGTCGGGCTCGACATCTGCGTCGAGATGGGCCGCGCCGGCTGGCGGGTCCGGGACCGGCGCCGGGGCGCCCGCGCGATCGCCCCCCACCTCCGCGCGACGCCGGAGGAGACCCGGGTGTTCGTGGTGGCCCGGTTCGGCCTGACGCTGTTGGAGTGAAGGAGGGGGAACGGATCCGTTGAAGCCCAAGAAGCAGTTCGGTCGGAAGGTCGGTTGCCTGCGCTGCGACCGCAAGCGGGGGATCGTCCGCCGCTACGGGCTCCGGGTCTGCCGCCAGTGCTTCCGCGAGGTCGCGGTCGACCTCGGCTTCCGCAAGTACGAGTGAGGGGGACCGGATCCGATGCAGCACGATCTGTTGAACGACGCCCTGGTCCAGCTCCGGCACGCGGACCAGCAGGGCCGGGCGAAGGTCGAGATCCACCCGGCGAACGGGCTCATCGGGGAGGTCCTGCGGATCTTCCGCGAGCACCAGTACATCGCCGATTTCGCCTTCCACCCGGACGGCCAGGGGGGGAAGTTCGAGGTGACCCTCGCCCGTCGCATCAACTCCTGCGGCGTCATCAAGCCCCGCTTCGCGGTCCGCGGGCGGGAGCTCGAGCGGTTCGAGGCGCGCTTCCTCCCCGCGCAGGACTTCGGGCTCCTCATCCTGTCGACGAACCAGGGGGTCCTCGGCCACTCGAAGGCGCGGGAGCTCGGGCTGGGGGGGAGGTTGCTCGCGTATGTCTACTGAGACCGCCGACGCCCTCTCGATCGCGATCCCCGCCCGGGCGACGCTCTCCGTGGACGGGCGGACGCTCGTCGCGAAGGGGCCGAAGGGGGAGATCCGCCGCGCGTTCCCCTCCGATCTCCTCGCCCTCTCCGTAAGCGGCCCGACCGCCCGGCTCTCGCTCCTTCGGCCGTCGGTCCGTCGGAAGGACCGCGCGCTCCTCGGCACGTGGGGCGCCCACGCGAGGAACCTCGTCGTCGGCGTCACCGTCGGCTTCGAGGCCAAGATGAAGGTCGTCGCCGCCCACTTCCCGATGAAGGTCCAGGCGAAGGAGGGGGAGCTCGTGATCGAGAACTTCCTCGGGGAGAAGCACCCCCGGGTCGCGCGCCTCGTCCGTGGAGTCGCCGCCGAGGTCGACGGGGAGTTCGTCAAGCTCTCCGGTCGGGACATCGAGGAGGTCGGCCAGTCGGCCGCCAACATCGAGCGCACGACCCACATCCGCGACTACGATCCCCGCGTCTTCCAGGACGGCATCTTCCTCGTCGAGCGGGCCCATCCGAGGGAGGCGAGCGGATGACGCCGGACCCGGAGAGCCCGCCCCCGGAGATCGCCCCGGCCGTGCCGGAGCCGGCGCCCGCCCGTCGGAAGCGGACCGCGCCCGCCGCCTCCGCCACC
>JASHSI010000150.1 GCA_030040915.1 Thermoplasmata archaeon
GCGTAGGCGTAGAGGAGCTTCGCCCCGTGCCGGATGATCCCGCCGTGCTCCTCCGACCGCCCCGGTAGGAAGCCCGGGACGTCCACGAGGGTCACGATCGGGAAGTTGAACGCGTCGAGGAAGCGGACGAAGCGGGCCGCCTTCGTGGAGGCGGAGATGTCGAGGCATCCCGCAAGGTGCTGGGGCTGGTTCGCGACCAGGCCGACCGCCCGGCCCCCGATCCGGGCGAAGAGGGTCACGATGTTCGGGGCGAACTCCGGCTGGATCTCGAGCGAGCTCGAGGCGTCGATCAGCCGGTCGATCACCACGTGCGCGTCGTAGGGGGAGTTCGCGTCGGTCGGGACGCACTTCGCGAGCTCTTGGCCCGGGTGGGCCGGCTCCGTCGGTTCGGTCATCGGCGGGTCGTCGAGGTTGTTGAGCGGGAGGTAGGAGAGGAGTCGCCGCGCGAGGGCGATCGACGCCTCGTCCGTGGCGGCGGTGAGGTGCGAGACCCCGCTCTTCGTCGCGTGGGCCTCCGCCCCGCCGAGCGCCTCGGCGCTCACCTCCTCCCCGGTAACGGCGCGGACGACGTCGGGCCCGGTGATGTACATCTCGCCCGTCCCCCGGCGCATGATCACGAAGTCGGTGATCGCCGGGGAGTAGACCGCGCCGCCGGCGCACGCGCCGAGGATGAGCGAGATCTGCGGGACCACCCCGGAGAGCGCGACGTTGCGGAAGAACACCTCGCCGTACCCCCCGAGGCTCATCACCCCCTCCTGGATCCGGGCGCCCCCCGAGTCGTTGAGGCCGACGATCGGGATCCCGGAGCGTTTGGCGAGCTCCATCCCCTTCACGATCTTCTCGGCGTGGGCCTCCCCGAGGGCGCCGCCGAACACCGTGGCGTCCTGGGCGAAGGCGACGACCGGGCGTCCGTCGACCTCGCCGAACCCCACGACGACCCCGTCCCCGGGGATCCGACGTTCCGCGAGCCCGAACGCGCTCGCCCGGTGGGTCACGAGCTCCCCCATCTCGCTGAACGTCCCTCGGTCGAACAGCGCCTCAAGGCGAGAGCGCGCGCTCAGCTTGCCGGCGTCGGCGTGCTTGTTCTTCCGCTCGGCGCCGCCCGCCTCCCGTGCCTTCGCGAGGCGCTCGCGCCAGACGGCGTACGGATCGCTCACGCCGTCTCCTCGACCACGATCTCCCCTGCCCTCACCGTCTCGATCGCGCCGTCCCGGTCGACGAGGAGGGCGCCGTCGGGGGCCAGGTCGCGGATGACGCCGGCGGGGCTGCCGTCGACCCGGATGCGCCGGCCGACGCCGAAGAGGAGCGGACGGCACTCGGCCCACACCGCCCGCGCGCCCGCGGCCGTGGCGAGCCGGTCCGCCGCGGAGCGGACGACCGCGAGGACGATCGGCTCGACCTCCGACGGCGGGACCGGCCGGCCGCACGCCTCCGAGAGGATCGCGATCCGCTCGGAGAGCTCGGGGGAGAACTCGCGTCGGTCCGTGGCCGCGTTCACCCCGAGGCCGATGACGAGCATGGCCGGGTGCCCGGGGTCGGCGAGACGGTCGACGAGAATCCCTGCGACCTTCCCCATCCGGCCCCCCGGTCGGGGGAGGAGGAGGTCGTTCGGCCAACGGACCCGGGCCTCGAGGTCGAACCGGTCCCGGAACGCCCGCGACAACCCCGCGCCGAGGGCGACCGGCAGGAGGCCTGGCTCGAACGCGGGCTCGGGAATCACGGTGGAGAGGTAGAGTCCGCCGGGGGGGGAGGCCCAACGGTGGTCGAGGCGGCCGATGCCGCCTTCCTGACTCCCGGCGACGATCGTGAGGTCGGCCGGTTCCCCGGCCCGGATCCGCTGGATGACCTCGGCCTGGGTCGAGCGGACCGTGGCGAGCTCGATCCGCCGGTTCACGTGGCGCCCTCCCCCGGGCAACGGCGCTCCGACTTAAGGCGCTCGGGCGGGCGGCGTCGGCCGAGGGCCGAAGAGGCTTAGTCGCACCCGGTCTCGCCGCGCCGGATGGGATCGAACGGAGAGCCTGCCGGGGAGAGCCTCGAGGCCGCGCTCGCAACCGTGGGGAAGGACCTCGAGCGCCAGATCGCCGGGGCGATGCAGGGGCTCACCGGGATGATCGTGCGGGCCCACCTTCCCCAGGTCTGGGTGTTCGTGACCGAACGGGAGACCGCCTCGCTACAGGTCGACCGGCAGGGGAAGGTCTCGGCCGCGGCCGGGGCGATCGCCCCGGCCGACGTCACCGTCGAGACCTCCTACGAGCGGTTGACCACGGCGCTGCGGACCCGCGACCGGGCCCGGGTGCCTCCAGGCCCGTTCCGGGCGACGCCGCACACCGAGAAGGGACGGCGGGCGTTCGACCTCTTGAAGAAGCGGCTCGGCCTGTAGCCCGCGCGGACCGCCGGGCGGGGCCTCAGCGGGAAGCCGGGGCCGCCTCGGGGATCGCCCCCGGGAGGGGCTCGGGCGAGGACGGGGCCGCCCGGGTGATGCGTCCCCCCTTCACGAGCACGGGGAGGTGCGCGAACTTCGTGTGCCGGTTCGGGCCCAGCACCTCTTGGCCGAAGAGGACCGCGACGCCTCCGACGAGGGTGATCACCGCGGCGATCCAGTAGGCGTACTGGAAGGCGAGGTGGGAGGCGACGCCGAGGTGGGCGAACGGACCGCTCGTGATGAGGTAGGTGGCGAGGAGGGAGCCCGCGATCGGGGCCCCGACGCTGCCTCCCACGTTGCGGAAGACATTGTTCATCGCGGTCGCCTGACCCATGTCCTTCGGGTCGACGGTCAGGACGAGGAGGTTGATGATCGACGCGTTGAGGAGGGCGATTCCCGCCCCCACGACCACCTCGGCGAGGAGCGCGCGCGTGAGGGTGGTCGTGACCGAGACCAGGTAGAAGCCGACGGACGTGAGGATCGAGCCCCCGATCGCGAGCGGCTTCACGCCGATCCGGGAGACCACGAAGCTCGAGATCACGCCCACGAGGGTCATCGCGAGCGCGAGCGGGATGATGTCGAGCCCGGCGTTGAGGATGTTCACGCTCGGGAAGACGGAGTTGTACCCGCCGGAGGCGAGCGGGTACTCGAACTGGTAGATGAGCGTGAAGAGGGCGATGTACATGCCGAGCCCCGCGACCGTCAGGACGACGTTCGTGACGGCGACGTTCCGCTCCTTGAGGAGCTGCCCGTCGACGATCGGCTCCCGGCCCCGCTTCTTCCACCACACCTCGTAGAGGGCGAACGGCACGAACAGGGCGAGGCCCGCGGCCGCGAACCCGACGGTGAGCGCGCTCGACCAGCCCCAGGTCTCCCCTTGGGAGAGCGCCGTGACGACCCCGGCGAGCCCGCCGCCGAGGAGGGCGGCGCCCACGTAGTCGACCTTCACCTTCGGGCGCCGGTAGGACGACTCCCTGACGAGGATGAACACCAGGATCGCGAGGAGGGCCACGACCGGGATGGCGGTATGGTAGGTGTCCCGCCACCCGTAGTTCTGCGAGACCCACGAGCCGAGCGGCAGGCTGATCGCGAACCCGATCCCGAACATGGCGCTCAGGAGCCCCTGGGCGCGCGGGACGAGCTCCCGCGGGAACTCCTCCCGCATCAGCGACATGCCGACCGGCATGATCGTGAGCCCGATCCCCTGGACCGTCCGCGCCGCGACCATGAAGGCGAAGTTCGGGGAGAACCCGGTGACGGAGACCGCGAGCGCGTAGCCGAGCATCGTGCCGATGAGGACCTTGCGCTTGCCGTAGATGTCGGCGAGCTTGCCGATGACGGGCGAGAGCGCGACCCCCGAGATCGCGTAGGTCGAGATGATCAGGCTCGCCTGGGCCGAGTCGATGTTGAAGTCGCGCTGGATCGTCGGAAGCGAGGGGATGAGCATCCCCTCGATGTAGAGGACGATCATGACGATCCCCATCAGGACGAGCATGATCCGGTTCGCGTAGGCCCGGTCGAACGTTTCGAGCGTCTTCGGCACCGGGGCGCCGCCATCCGTCGCGGGTTGGGCGGGCATCGATCTACCCTAGGCCCGGCCCGAACGCGCGGGGCCGTCTTGGCGGAAGGCGGTGAAACGGACCATGGGAGGGCTCATCTGCGCACGTCCTGATGGTCAGTATGTGCGAATCAAGTATTTAGCGTTGGCCGGCGGGCGGGCCGGATCGTGACCACCGCGGGCGCGAGCGGCGGGGTGGGGTCGGAGGCCGGTCCCTCGAACCCGTTCGCGGCGAGCTCGAGCGCCTCGATCGCGGCGCGGAGGCTCGACCTCGACGCCCGGTCGAGGGCGCGGTCGAACTCCGCGAAGAACGCCGCGCGCACCGAATCGAGGAGGCGATGGCCGCGGGGGGTGAGCTTGAGGAGCGATTCGCGTCGGTCTTTCGTCGACCGGACCCGTCGGAGCCACCCCGCGCGCTCGAGCGAGTCCACGATCGGCGTCACGGTCTGGGGGCGGACCCCCAACAGCTCGGCGACCGTCGACATGTGGGCCTCCGGGTCCTTCGCGAGCAACTTGAGCACGAAGAACTGGAGCGGGGTCACCTTCCAGTCGCGGAAGAGGGTCCGCTGCTCCCGGTGGACCCGGTCGATGAGGGCCTCGAGCGCCTCGGCGAACTCCGCACTCTCCCGCGACATCGGCCCCCCGGATGGTTCGACGGTCCTGACTAAGTAGGGGGCGCCGGCCCTTAAGGCCGGCGGTCCCCCGGACGGCCCGCCGGCTACCCGCGAATCTCCTTGAGGCGCCCAGCCATCTTCACGACGGCCCGGACCGCGTTCGCCGCGTTCTCGATCCGGTCCTGCGCCTGCAGGCGGGTCTCGCCCGGTCCCGAGATGCCGAGCCCGACCGGCTTGCCGTGCTGGACCATGAGGTCGGTGAGCTTTCGGGCCGCCTGGCCCATCACGACCTGGTCGTGGTCGGTCTCCCCCTCGATGACGGCGCCCAGCGTCACGACGGCGTCGACGTCCGGGCGCGCGAGGAGCGCGTCGACGGCGAGGGCCATATCGAAGACCCCGGGGGTCTTGACGAGCGGTCCGGCGCGGGCGCCCAAGAACTCGATCTCCTCCCGGGCGCGCTCGACCATGAGGTAGGTCACGTCGTAGTTGAACTCGCTCGCCACCAGCGCCACGCGGAGCCCCGCCCCGCCCGTCTCTCGGTCCTTCGCCATGCTCTGCTTCCTTCCGTTCGCTCCGCGCCTAGTCGGCCCTCGCCCGACGGGGGGCCCCGAGGACGGGGCCGGCGTCGGCGAACCCCTGCCGCGCTCCGGACGCTGCGCGGCGGGCGAGGGACTGGGGGCGGAACAGGAGATCGAAGGCGTTCTCGGCGTGCTCCCGGGCCCGCCGCTCGGCGAGCCAGGCGAGCTCACGGTCGTCCCGCGCCTCGCCCTCGAAGACGAAGCACTCGACGACCGGTTTCGCCTCGAGGACGCCCGCGTAGATGAGGCCCAGGCTCGCCTCGTGGGCGCAGGTCTTGTCGTACTCCGCCTTCCCGGGCATCCCGAGGGCGAGGCATAGGTCCGCGCCCTCCTCCCGGAACAATTGCCGGACGGCGACCGGGAGGTCCTTGATCCCGGGGACGGTCCGGCGGTGGAGACGGTAGCCGGTGCCCCGCTCGGCGAGCCGAGCGGTCGCGGCCTTGGCCATGTCGAACCGGGCGAACGTCGTGTCGGCGATCCCGATCCGCTTCACGGGGCCGCCCCCGGGGGCGGTGCATGACCCCGCTCGAGGATCCGCTCGACGATCTTGCTGGTCGCAAGGGTGTCGTGGGTCATCGGGCCGAGCCGGACGACGCGGACCTCGACGCCGCGGCGGCGGCACTCCCGCTCCACCTCCTTCTCGTCGAAATGCTGGTCGAAGCCGAGCGCGATGATGTCCGGCCGCTCCTCGACGACGGTCTGGTAGATGTCGGTCGCGGAGCCGAGGATCGCACGGTCGACCGGCTTCAGCGCGTCGACCATCTCGCGGCGCAGATGCTCCGGGACGTACGGCTCGTGCTTGAGCCGGCGAGCGGTCTGGTCCCGGGCGACCACGACGACGAGCTCGTCGCCGAGACGCCGGGCCTCCTGGAGGAAGAACAGGTGCCCGGGGTGGAGGAGGTCGAAGACCCCCGTGGCCATCACGCGGACCATCGGTCGAACGCCTCGGTGACGGCGATCCCCTCGAGCAGGTTCCAGCCGTGGTCGCGCGCGTAGCGGCGCGCCGCCTCGATCGAGCGCGCCCCGCCGGAGTCGCCGAGCATCTCGCAGACGGTCGCCGACTCCGAGAGCGACCCCATCCGGGCGAGCGAGATGGCGAGTTCCGTATGGCCTTTTCGTTCCCGGAGTAGGCCGGGGGCCGAGTAGAGGAGCGGGACGTGCCCGGGGGAGGAGAACTCCGCGGCGAAGCGTTCGCGCAGTTCCTCCGGCCGGAACCGGCCCGCCTCTCGCGCCAGATCGCCGAGGGCGCGGATCGTGCTCGCCCGGTCGTTGTCCGGCACGCCCGTGTAGTTCGAGCGATGGTTCACCGTGATGCCGAAGGCGCTCCGCCGGTCGTATCGGGGCTCCCCGCGGGCGATCGCGGAGAGCGCCGGGTAGCGCCGGACCCCCTCGGCGAGGAGCTCCGCGGCGTACGGGAGACCGAGCGCCTCCTTGAGCTCGTGGGAGATCGCCGTGCAGATGAGCCCGCCCGCGTCCTGCCGGAGCAATCGGACGAGCCCCGGCGTCGCGCGCTCGGAGAGGATGACGAGATCGGTCTCCCCCTCCCGGTCCCGGGCGTCGAATAGAAGGATCGGCTCGCCCTCGGCGAGCGCCCGGACCGCGCGCGCGACCGGATCCGGCAGCGCCGAGCGATTCGACAGCTCGAGCATCGCCCCGTCGACGCCGGACGGGGTTAATAAGGAATCGGTAGCTACTCGGAAATGGGTTGATGGCCCGAAGGGTCGGGAGAGAGCGCGCGCGCGAGGTGGCCTCGACCTCTTCTTCGAGCGCCCCTACGGATAGGGGCGTTCTAGGAGGTGATCCATCTGCAGGTTCCCCTACAGATACCTTGTTACGACTTAGTCCCCCTTGCTGAACCGAAGTTCGAGCGACCCTGTGGAGCCACCCTCACTCCGACCCAACTCGGATGACTTGACGGGCGGTGTGTGCAAAGAGCAGGGGCACATTCACCGCGGGATGTTGACCCGCGATTACTACGGAATCCATTTTCACGAGGGCGAGTTACAGCCCTCGATCCAGACTACGATCGGGTTTCAGGATTGCCTTCCCCTCTCGGGGTCGGATCCCATTGTCCCGACCTTTGTAGCGCGCGTGTTGCCCGGAAGATTCGGGGCATACGGACCTACCGTAGACCTCTCCTTCCTCTGCCTTAGCGGCAGCGATCCCTTCAGTGTGCCCCCGGGATCGCTCCCGGGGTCGCGAATGAAGGCGAGGGTCTCGTTCGTTATCTGACTTAACAGAACGCCTTACGGTACGAACTGACGACGGCCATGCACCACCTCTCGGAGAATCGGGCAAGGTCTTCAGCCTGGCTTTCATCCCTCCGTCGCCTCCGGTGAGTTTTCCGGCGTTGAATCCAATTGAACCGCACGCTCCTCCCGTTGCGGTGCTCTCCCGCCAATTCCTTTAAGTTTCAGTCTTGCGACCGTACTCCCCAAGCGGCAGACTTAACACCTTCGCTCCGGCACTGGGAGCCCACGCAGGACCCCCAACACCAAGTCTGCAGCGTTTACACCCTAGACTACCGGG
>JASHSI010000151.1 GCA_030040915.1 Thermoplasmata archaeon
GTAGAGCGTCGTCCCCGACGGCGTGAGCGTGTAGGCGCGGACGGGCCCGCGGGGGCCCTCGACGGGCACTCGGCGGACCAGTCGGGCCCGCTCCAGGGAACGCAAGGTCGCGGTGAGGGTCGCCGGGCTCACCCCAGAAAGGCAGCGCTGGATCGGGCCGAACCGCACGGTCCCGTACCGCCCCAGCAGGGAAACCACGCAGACCGCCCACTTCTTCCCCACCACGTCGATGAGCCCGATCGGCGGGCATGGGCACTGGAGATCTCCCTCGCAACACCGCTCCACTCTGTCGGTACGTAGCGGCGCCTTATGAGCACTTCAGTCATTGAAGTGGTCGAGGGACCCGATGCCCGAAACGTGCTGCGAAGCCGCCAAGTGTTGCGCGAAGGCCGACTGCTGCGATCCCGCGACGGGATGCCCGCCCGGGTGCTGCGACGGCTGTTGTTTCATGTGACGCGGGCGGTCCTGTTCGTCTGCGTCGAGAACGCCGGCCGCTCCCTGATGGCCGAGGCGATCTTCAACGCCGACCCACCCGCGGGGTGGGTCGCCGAGTCGGCGGGGACCGAGCCCGCGCCGCGGGCGAACCCCCGGACCGGACCGATCCTCGCCGAGATTGGGATCGCCGCGCCCGGCCATCCGCCCCAGCTCCTCACCAACGCGGCGATTGACCGGGCCGCGGTCCGGATCACCATGGGATGTCTCGACCACCGGGCGTGCCCGGCGCGCCTCAAGAACGCCCCGATCGTCGACTGGAAGCTTCCCGATCCCGCCCGGTTGGACGATGCGGGCTTCCGCCAGGTGCGTGACGAGATCGCGTCGCGGGTACGGGCGCTACGGGCGGAACTCGCCCGGGCCGATCGTACCGGGGCGTCGCCGGATCCGGTCCCTACGTGAACGGCAACCTCGCGGGTCGGGTCCTAGGCGAAACGGGGGGGACCGCGCTCCTCGTCGGGATCGGGACGGGGAGCATCGTCGCCGCGGCCCGGCTCGGCGGACTCCCTCAGTGGGAGATCGCCGTGGCCTGGTTCCTCGCGGTGCTGATCCCGATCCTCGCCTTCATCCGGGTGTCCGGGGCGCATCTCAATCCGGCAGTGACGATCGCGCTCGCGGCCAGCGGTCGGATCGCCTGGCGCGAGGTCCCTCCCTATTTCCTCGGCCAGTTCCTGGGGGCGTTCCTGGGCAGCGGCCTCGTCCTCGCCCTCCTGGGCGACGTGGCCCACCTCGGCGCCACGGTGCCCTCGCAGGGGAACGTACTTCGCTCCTTTCCCGCCGAACTGGCGTTCACCGCGATGCTGGTCGGCGCGGTGTTCCTCCTCGCGGACCGTGGGGAGGGGACCGGCCGGTGGCGGATCCTGCTCCCGCCGGCCGTCGTTGGGCTCTCCACCTACCTGATCGGGCCGTTCACCGGGAGTTCGCTCAATCCCGCGCGGACCCTCGCTCCGGCCATCCTTTCCGGAACGTATACGGATCTGTGGGTGTACCTCTTGGCCGTCCCGATCGGGGCGCTCCTGGTGGCCGCGATCTGGCGGCCGAGAACGGTCGATCGCCTGGATCGAGGGCCGGGTCGCGTCGAGGCTACGACGTAGACGGCCGAGAAGATCGGGGGCGCCGGGGATCGATGGGTCCCGGGGCTCGCGAGACCTCACAGCGCCAACCGCCGTCCGAGCGGGCTTCCGTCGGCGGGTTGACCGCGCCCGATCTATCCGAACTCCGTGACGCCTTGGCGGGAGCCCAGCCGCTCCGACGCGGGGCCGAGGATCGAGGCGAGCCCCGCCGAAACGGCCGCCTTGAGGTCGGAGGGGTGGAGGGCGCCGCCCTGCCATGCGTAGAGGAGCGCGGCCTCGGTATCGAACCGAACGGGGCCGCCGTGCTTCGACGCCCGCGCCACGTCGAGGGTGCCGTTCCACGGGAGGAGCACGTAGCGGGCGAGGTCGAGGACCGGATTCCCCTCGGTCGCCTTCGCCTCGCAGAACGCCCCTCGGATCCGCGACTCGATCTCCCCGGGCGTCGTCGGGAACGGGATCGCGCTCCCCGGAGAGGACTTCGACATCTTCGCCGCGATGGGATCGCCGCCCGCGTCCATCCGGCCCCCGCCCGACAAGGCCCCGATGAGGGGCGTGTGGATCGCGACCGGCACGGGCCAACGGTAGTGGTGGGCGACCTCCCGGGCGAGCACGTGGGCCCGGCGCTGATCCATCCCGGCGTAGGCGATCTCCACCGGAAGCTCGAAGATGTCGGCGGCCTGCATCGCCGGGTAGAGGAGCTTCGCCGTGTCGAGCTGGGCCTCCTCCTCGGAGCGCCCTAGGATCGTCATCGCCCGCTTCGTCCGGGCGAGCGAGGTCGCCTTAGCGACCCGGACGACCCGGGCCCAGTAGTCGGAGCTTCCGGTGAGCTCGCTCGCGTATCGGTAGCGCGCCTTCGACGGGTCGACACCGAGGGCGGTGAACGCCGCGCGCATGTACTCCCCGGCCGCGTGGATCCGCTCGAGGGAACCACCGAGCTTGTCGTTGATCCAGGCGTGCCAGTCGGCGAGGAACACCGTGAGATCGCAATCGGCCTCCTGCAGGTCGCGCATCTTCCGAACGCACACGAGGTGGCCGGCGGTGAGCCGTCCGGACGGCTCGAAGCCGATGTAGGCGCGCGGCCGCTCGCGGGTCTCGAAGAGGGGGCCGAGCTCCTCCGGGGTCAGCGTCTCGGCGAGCCCCCGTCGGACGAGTTCGACCCGGGTCGCCCGGTCCATCGGCCGCGGGACGGGCCACCCTCCTATTTAGTCCGGGTCGCCCCGGCGGCCCCCCGACGTCGAGGGTAACCCATATCTCCCATGGGACCCTAGTTCCCCGACGGCTCCTCCATGAACACGCCGGCCGAGTCGGCCCCCGCGCGCGGCGATGGTCCGGCGGGCGGGAGCGCCGAACGACTCGCGCGCGAGCTCGGGATCTCCCCCGAGATTGCCCGGAAGCTTGCCGACGCCGGCCACCTCGACGCCCGGGAGGTTCGTTCGCTCCCCGTCGCGGCGCTCCTCGAGACCGGCCTCACGACGGAGGAGGCCGAGCGCGTGCGCACCGCCCCGGAGGCCGCCCCCGTCGACCAATCCGCCGCCGAGCGGGAGGAGGCGATCGCCGAGCGCCTGATGAGCTCGGTCCGCACGCGCGATGGCCCCCAACGCCGCCGGACCTCGCCCGCCGCCGCGCGGACCAGCGCGGAGGTCCTGAAGCGCTGGATGGACGGCGACGAGGCGGCGATGCAGGCGTGGATGCACAGCCTCCCCTCCGCCCCGGCGACCCCCTCTCCCGAGGCGCCCGCCCTGGTCCCCCCGGGTCCGGAACCCGTGACCCCCTCCGTGGGACCGCCGCCGGCGGCCCCATCGCCCGCCCCGAGCGGAGGGATCCGGCGGCCGGGCGAGGGCGGCGCGGAGCTCGCCGACCGGGAGAAGGCCGTCGTCGCCTGGCTCACGGAGCTCCTCGACCGGGTGAAGTCCGACCGGTTCGACCCGAACTCGCTCCTCCAAGAGCTCACAGGGCTCCAGCGCGAGCTGAGCGAGGAGCGGGCCCGCCGGGCCCGCCTCGAGGAGGAGTCCGAGCAGGTCAAGCGCGGCTCGATCGCGGTGATCAAGTACGTCCGCTCCCGCGAGGCCGCCTCCCGGGAGCAGGCGGTCCGGGAGCGGGACGCGGAGATCTCCGCGCTGAAGCTCAAGCTCCTCCAGGCGGCCGAACCCGGGAAGGGTCCGACGGCCCCCGCGGCGCCGGACCCGGAGCTCGAGGCGCGGCTCCGCCGCGACTTTGCCGAGCGGGAGGCCGCCCTCGTCGACCGCGAGGAGGAGCTCCGAAAGCGACTCACGCAGGCCGAGTCGGACCTCCGCGAGTCGCGCGGAGAGGCGGCGAACGTGCGGGCCCGGGAGGATCTCCTCAAGGAGAAGGAGCGCGCCCTCCCCGAGGCGCTCGCCACGAAGCTCCAGACCCTCGATTCCCGCGAGCGCGACATCGCGGCCCGCGAGGGGGAGCTCCAGGCGAAGTTCGAGGAGATCAAGAGCGCCGCCGACCAGCTCGAGCGCCAGCGCGAGCCGATGCGCTTCAAGGAGAAGCAGCTCGGCGAGTGGGAGGTCCAGCTCCGCACGCTCAAGCAGACGCTCGAGGTCGAGGCGCGGACGATCGAGCGGAGCCGGCTCGAGGTCCACGAGGCCGGCCCCTCGCTCGCCGATCGCCAGCGCCTCGAGGAGCTGAAGATCGACCTCGGCCGCCGGGAGGAGGCGCTCCTCTCCCGCGAGCAGCACCTGCGCCAGCAGGTCCAGGACCTCCAGTCCCGCGTCGCCTCGCAGGACGCCGAGGCGATGCACGCCGAGGCGATCGCCGACGTCAAGGAGGCGCGCCAGACGACCGGCGTCCGCCGGCTCGACGACCTCCTGTTCGGCGGACTGCCCTCCGGCGCCCAAGTGCTCGTGAGCGGCCCCGCCCATACGGGAAAGGAGCTCCTCGCCCGCCTGTTCATCGCCGAGGGGCTGAAGCGCGGGATCCCGGCGATCTGGGTCGTGACGGACAAGACGTTCGGCCAGGTCCGCGAGGAGATGGTGAGCCTCCTCCCGAGCTACCGCGAGCTCGAGGGGCGCGGGCTCGTCCGGTACGTCGACCTCTACTCCCGCAGCCTCGGCGTCACGCAGTCCGAGCCCGGCGTGCGCTTCTTCCAGTCGACCGACCGCGGCGTCCTCGACCAGCTCACCCAGGCGGTGAACACCTTCAGCCAGGAGCTCAAGGAGCGGGCCCCGACCTACCGGCTCGTCTTCGAGAGCGTCTCGACGGTGACCGCCTACCTCGACTCGGCCGCGACGTTCCGCTTCCTGCAACCGTTCACCGGCCGCCGCAAGCTCGACGGCGCGGTGGCGTACTACCTCCTCGAGGCCGGGATGCACTCGGAGAGCGACCTCGAGACCCTCGAGCACATGGTCGACGGGTCGGTGAACCTCAAGGTCGAGCAGCTGAAGACGTTCCTCTCCGTCCGCGGGGTGACCGAGGTCCAGTCGCGGGCGTGGGTCGGCTACACGTTCACGCGGCGCGCGTTCTCCCTGGGATCCTTCTCGCTCGACCACATCCGGTAGGCCGGGAGGAGGGTCCGGGCCCCCCCAGCCCGGGGTCGGCCTACAGGACCACGGTGACCGAACCCGAATAGATGACCTGGCCCGAGACCTCGAGCACGTCCCCGTTCCCGGCCCCGGGGACGGTCGCGATCACCGCGAACGATTCGCCCGCCTTCACCGGTGCGTCGGCGCCGAGCGGGCCGCTCGAGCAGGCCGCGATGCCGAGGACCGGCGTCACGTAAGCGCCGAATCCCGGGGTCCCCTCGGCGAGACCGCACCCGGTCGCGGCGAGGAGCTCGACGATCGGGATCTCCGCGCTCGAAACGCTCGCGCCCGCCGAGGTCACGACGGTGAGGACCAGCTCCTCGATGACGAGGACCGGCGCCGCCGACACGACCGGGACGAGCCACTCCGTGCTCGAGTTCGCGCTCGCGCTACCGAGCGAAAGCGCGCTCGAGAGAGGGGTGGAGCCGGAGCCCCCCCCGAGGTAGCTGTCGAGCAGGGCGGTCAGGTTGAGCGACCCGCAGGAGACCGTCCCGCTCTCGACGTCGCCGAGGAGCGTCCCGTTCGTCAGACCCACCGACGCGTTGAACTCGTAGTAGGTGGTGCCGGGGATCGCGGAGCCGCTCGTCGGACAGGTGGTGTAGTCGAGCCCCCAGTCCCCGCCCCGGCCCAGCAGCGGGACCTCCACGGTGTACAGGAGCGACCCGCCGGGGTGAGCCTCGACGAAACCGGAACCGCCCGCGTCGAGGGCCGCTTGGACGGCGGTCCCGCTCGTCGCGGTGTTGCCGGGGAGCGCCCCGGCGAGGTCCGAGATCGCCGCACATTCGCTCCCCGCGAACTTCTCCCAGACGGTCCCCTGGCCGTCGAGGACCCCGACGAGGACGATGAGCCCCGCCGAGGGGCTTCCGATGAGGAAGTCCCAGAGCGGCGCGTCGCCGCTCGAGAGGTTGCCGGAGTAGGCCGGGAGGAGCGGGTACGAGCCAGCGCCAACGAGGTCCGTGCCCGCGCACGCCCCGAGGCTGCTGAAGAGGTCGGTGGGCAGGAGGAGGCTCGCGTTCAACGGCAGGGCGGCGGACAGATCGACGCCGCCCGCGAAGTACGTCGACCACGGCCCGGACCCTTCCGAGGCCGCGGTCCCGTTGGCCACCGCCCACGCCGCCGAGAACGACTCCGGACCGGCAGGGGGGTGGGAGGAGGACGGGGCCGGGCGCGCGAACGGCCCGATCCCAGCGAGGTAGAGGCCAGCGAGGACCGCGAGGACCGCGACCACGATAGCGGCCACCGCGAGGGTGCGGCCTCGGCCGGATCCCGCCTTCGTGGGGGTGGAGGGGGGATAGAACGCGTCGGGGGAGGTCGGCGGTTCCGGAGGAGTCCCGGGGATCCCCGACCCACCGGCTCCGTTCATCGGCGCACCCCCCCCTCCGAGAAGAGGCGGTCTGCCAGTATAAGGCGCACGAGCCCCGGCCGCGTCCGATCCGACCCGGCTCGGTCGGGTTAAATACCGCGGGCCCCCTCGGCGGCACGCTAGGCTAGACCGGGGGGTTGGGCGTCCCCTTATACACCGAAACCGTCCTTAGCGGGGGTGACAGGTCGGAGCGACGCTCGGGGGAGAAGTTCGTCCTGGATCGTTCTGTCGAAGCCCTGTTCCATCGGGCCGCGGGCATCGCGACGGGCGCTCGGAGGAGCGTCCTAGCGGTTATCCATCACGGGAACCGGGTCAGGTCCTGACGGGAGCAGCCTTACCGTGACCCGTCGACGCTGATGGGGTGACGGGGTGGAGGGACTACCAGGAACCACGGACCTTTCGCCCGGGTGCCTATCCGACCGGCCTAGCACGACCGCCCGGCCCCCGCCCCCCGGTTTCCAGTGGAACCTCGGCCGCCTACGCCCACCCTTCCGAGACCGGGTCGACCGAGTCCGACTCCATCTGGCGGCGGCGGTCCGATGGAATCTCTTTCTTCCGGCCGGCCGCGTAATCGTAGCAGACGACGACCGTCTTCCCCCGGGCGTACACGGTCGGTCCGTCCACGTCCCGGAAGCGGTAGAGGAGCGTGAAGCTCGTGCGACCGATCGGACGACCCGGAGCGACCTCTCCCAGGAGCTCCATCCCGTACCGGACCGGAGCGAGATAGCGGCACGTCGCCTCGGCGAGGATGATGTCGAGCTTCCCGATCTCCGTCTCCCCCATCACCGGTAGGTAGTAGTCGCATCGTAGGGTTTCCATGAAAGGGAAGTACACCGCGTGGTTGAGATGCTGAAGGACATCGAGATGATGGTAGAATATCGGGAAGCGCCGCTGGCGCGCCCACGGGCGGAACGTAGGCTCCTCCGGCATGCGAGCGCGAGCAGCGGGAAGGGGTATATGGGGAGGGCCCCGCGCGGACCACCCATGACTCCGTTCGATGGTCCGATGGGTCCCACGGCCTGGGCGCGCGCCGCGGCCGCGCCCCCCCGACCCCTCCAGTGGAAATGGGGGGGTGGGGGGGCATGAGCGCCGTTCGTACGACCCCCCCCGAACGGGAGCTTGCCGGGACCGTCCAAGAGATCCGGGAGGCGGTCCGGAGGCACTCCGCCCGCTTCGAGCGGGCGATCCCGCTGATCGCCTCGGAGAACCTCCTCTCTCCGTACGCGAAGGAGCTGATGGTCTCCG
>JASHSI010000152.1 GCA_030040915.1 Thermoplasmata archaeon
GTCCGGACCCCCCGGGTGACGTACGAGGCCGCCCGGCGGAACCGTCCGCCGCCCTCGCGCCGGCCCTCGATCACGCCTTCGCCCGATGGGCTCTGGTCGTAGCGGAACCGCTCGGCCCAGCGCCCGAGCGGCCGCCACAGGGCGAAGTCGAGGAGCGCGATCACGATCACGAGGACGACGAGCCCGGCGACGAACTCGTTCGTGTTGTGGTCGCTGGCGGCGAACGACAGCAGGCTCCCGATGCCGGCGAGCGCCCGCCCGTTGGTCGTGAAGATCTCGGCCTCGACCAGGAAGAACCATCCGCCCGTCCAGGAGAGCACGGAGTTGTAGACGAGCCGGTTCACGGTCGCCGGGAACAGCACGCGACGGAACCGCAACCAGCCCGAGACCGCGAACGAGTCCGCGGCCTCCCGCAGTTCCGCCGGCAGGGTCTTCAGCGACTCGTAGACCCCGAAGACCATGTTCCAGGACATCGAGGTGAAGATCAGGACGATCGACGCCAGGTTCGGCCCCAGACCCGCCGGCGGAAGGGTGTAGAGGACCACGATCACGACCGGGAAGAAGCCGAGGATCGGGATCGACTGGAGGATGTCGAGGATCGGGATCATCACCCGTTCCCCGGTCCGGTGGACCGCGGCGTAGTAGCCGTAGGCGAGCGCGAACCCGAGGGAGAGCAGGTACGCCGCGCTCATCCGGACGAACGAGTAGCTGACGTCGACCGCGGCCGTGGGGAGGTAGCCGGCGATCCCGGTGAGGCCGAACCCCGGGTCCGCGACCGCGAGGATCCCGACGAACCCCGGTACGGCGAGGTAGAGCCAGCGCGCGCGCCCGCCCTTCCAGCGGTCGGCGTTCGGCGCCGCTACCGGCCCGTCCGACCGCATCCCCCTCCCTCCGGCTTCGGATCGGTTGACGAGCGGCTGGCGGCCCGGGCGGGGGCGCGCCGATGGGGAACCGACCGCGCCCCGGTATTTCTGCGGTGCGCTGGTATGGCCCCCCCGACCCCGTCACCCGCCGCAAAATCGGCAACGTTTATCAGCGACCCGTCGCTGGCCGCTCCGTAGCCCCGTGGTGTAGTGGCCAATCATGCGAGACTCTGGATCTCGCGACGCAGGTTCGAACGCTGCGGGCCTCTCCAGCCCCGCCGGCCGGAACTCCTGCCGGGGCTACCTCGGGTCGTTCGTCGATCTTCCGGTGCGGGGGTGCTCCAGCTCGGCCAATCCGCCCGGTCTACCGGACGGGGCCACCGAGGCAGGGCTTAGGACCCTGTTGCCTAGGGCATGCGCCGGTTCAAAGGGCCGTCGGGATCGGATCCTCGACGGCCGGAAACTCCGGCCCCCCGCACTCCGATCGTCCCGGTGAAGGGCGGCCGATGGGCGATCCCCCCGTCCCGACGCCGCAGGAGATCCTCGGGCTGACAGCCGACGAGGCCGACCGGCTCCTCGACCGGCTGGAGGCCGCGGTGCCCCACCGACCCGCCTGTCTCCGCCTGGAGGCCGCCGGAGCGCGCGAGGCGCTCGTCTTCGGTGACACGCACGGCGATTGGCGGTCGACCCTGGAGATCGCCCGGCTCTATCGATCGGAGGGCGGGCCACGGATGCTGATCGGCCTCGGCGACTACGTCGACCGCTGCCCCGGCGACTGCCCGATCGGGTCGGTCGCGAACGCGCTCTACCTCCTCGCGCTCGCGGCCGATGCCCCCGCGCGGGTGGTCCTCCTCCAGGGGAACCACGAGCTCGACCGACGGGTTCCCGTCGCTCCCCGCTCGCTCGATCGGGAGGTCGACCGCCTTTGGGGGCCGGACCCGCGGCGGTTCGCCCGACTCGCCGCCCTCCTGGAGCGAGGGCCGTACGCCGCGATCACCGCGAACGGGGTCTACTTCGCTCACGCCGGGTTCCCCCAGGCCCTCCCGGCGGGGGACTGGACGATCGGGGTCGAGGAGGCCCGCACGGACGACGCCCGCCTCTGCGAGATCGCCTGGGCCGAGTGTGACGCCGCCGCGAGCCGGCGGGGCGCAGCCCCGGTCTGGCGGGAGGCCGACCTCGCCCGGTTCCTCGAGGCGACCGGGCTTTCGTTGATGCTCCGTGGGCACGATCCCGACCTCTGCGGTCGCCCGCTCTACGCGGGGCGGTGCCTCACGCTCCAGACGACCCGTGTCTACGAGCGGTACGGGGGGGTCGTGGTCGCCCGACTCCCGCTCGAGGGGCCCCCCCCGCGAGCCGACGGGGTCCCTCTCATCCACCTCGCGACCGAGGGGAGGAGCTTCTCCCCCTCGGTGCGCTAGCGGGCGCCGGTGGCCCGAACAGGGCCCGCTCGGCGACCACGATCTCGGAGGCGCTCTCCGCGGCGGCGTACCGAGCGATGCGGTCCCGATTGATCGCGAGGAGGTTCGGGCCCCCCGGGAATGCCTCGAGCAGCCGCGCCGCCTCGGCGCCGTGCCCGAGCACGGCGAGCGCCGCGGCGAGCGCCTCGGCGGTGTTCAGCTCCGCGAGCCGCCCGAAATGCTGGGGGTTTGCCGCGACGAGGAGGGGCAGCCGGCGGTGGACGTGATGGCCCCGGGGATCTGCCCCCGGAGGCAGCGACCCCCGGTCGCGGATCCGGTTCCACGAGCAGTCGATGGCGAGGAGGCCGCCGGCCCGGGCGTGTTCGAGGTCGGCCAGGGAGAGCGGCCGTTCGGAGTGCGGGTCGAGGACGAGGGCCGGCGCCCGGCCCCGACCCGGGGGACGGTACGCCGTGGCGAGCCGACGGTGCAGGAGCCGACGGCCGGTGCACGCCTTCGGGTGGTCCTCGCCCGCGAGGAGCAGGAACAGCGCGATCGGGGCGTCAGGCGGGCGGTTGCGCGTACTCGCGGAATATCCCATGGAGCTCGCGCGCGAGCCGGAGCGCCTCCTCGCGCGGGCGCTGCCAGAGGTTCCGGCCGAAGATGATGCCGGTCGCACCGGCGTCCATGGAGGAGCGGACCTTGCGCAGGAGCTCGGCGTCCCCGACCTTCTCTCCCCCCGAGACGAGGACGAGGGCGCGGCCGGCACTCTCCACGACCTTGCGGAACGCCGAGTCCGGCGAAAGCCGAAGGGCGTTGTACGGGGCCGGGCTCTCGGCATCCTTCTCGGAGGCAACCGGGTAGTTCACCTTCACGACGTCTGCTCCGAGCTCGAGCGCGACGCGCGCCGCGTAGTCGACCGCATAGAGGCTCTCGCGCCCTCCTCGCTTCGACACCGCCTCCCCGCGCGGATACGCCCAGACGATGACGGGCATCCCCAGCCGCTCGGCGTCGCGACGGACCGCGGCGAACTGCGCGAAGTCCCGGTCCTGGGCCGGCGATCCGACGTAGACCGTGTAGCCGACGGCGTCCGCCCCGAGCCGGACGGCGTCCTCCACCGTGCCCGTGAGCGCACTGAACGCCTGGCTGTCGGCGGGAATCCCGGTCTTGCCGTTCAGCTTCAGGATGAGCGGGACCTCGCCCGCGAACTCGTGGAAGTACTTCTCGGCGAGGCCGATGTGGAGGGCGATCGCGCTGAACCGGCCGTCGCGGGCGAGGGCGTACTGGTACCGCGGGTCGAGGGCGTCCGGGTTCGAGAAGAAGTCGACGGGTCCGTGCTCGAGCCCCTGGTCGATGGGGAGGACCAGCAGGGTCCCCCCGCCCGGACCGTGGTCGTACAGCAGCCGCCGCAGCCGGACCTGCTTGCCCGGCGACAGTCCGAGCCGCGACAGCGGCGGGCGCGGGAACCGGGTCGGGCCGGACCCTGGCCCGGCGCGACCGGGCACGGCGGGGGCGGGGGGTGTGCTCGACTCGCTCACCGAAGCTCCGCCCGACCACCCGCTCTCGCGATTTAATGGTTGGCGCGCGCCGGCGCCCCACCGGTGCGGCGAGTTCTGCGCGAACCTTTTATCGGGGCCCCCCGCGGTAGCTCCTCCCCCGGGCTCCCCGGGAGACCGATGCGTTCCCAGGTCATCGTCGTCGCGACCCTCCTGCTCAACGCCACCCTGTTCCTCCTCAACCTCGCGGTCGCGCTCGCGTCGGGAAGCCGGACCGTTCTCTCGCAGGCGATCTACTCCGTGACCGACCTGATGGGCAGCGCCTTCCTCCTCTGGGGGTTGCGCGCCTCCCGGCGGCCGGCCGACCCGGAGCATCCGTTCGGGTACGGCAAGGAGCGGTTCTTCTGGGCGTTCGTC
>JASHSI010000153.1 GCA_030040915.1 Thermoplasmata archaeon
ACACCTTCGGAGGGCACCCCTACGACCAGTGGTCGTTCAAGGTCTGGATCGACGCGCTGCAAGAGGGGGGGATCCGGGGGCTGTACGTCCAGCCGCAGTTCGTGGGGGACGGGGTGATCCGCACGGTGCCCGTCCCCTGGTCGACGACAGGGTTCGCCTACGGGCCGCTCTGCGCGGTCCTCTTCGCGGGATTGGCCCGGATCGTCCCGCCGCTCGCGGGGTTCCCGAGCGCCGCCGCGCTGAACGGCTCGGTGGCGGTCCAGGCGGAGATCAAGTTCCTCCTCGGGTCGTTCACGGTCGCGGCCGGCGGGGTCCTCTACCTCGCCATCCGCCGCGCGACCGGTCGGACGGGGTGGGGCGCGGTGGCGCTCGCCCTCTTCGTGCTGAACCCGGCCATCGTCTTCGACAGCGTCGTCTGGGGGGAGACGGACTCCATCCTCTACCTCGTGTTCGTCCTGTTCGCCGTGGCGGCGGCGTACCGGCCCGAGTGGGCGATGGCCCTGGCCGCGGTCGCGATGGCGTTCAAGGAGACCGGGCCGATCCTGCTGTTCCCGGCCGCCCTCCTCGTCCTGGCACCCGGGCTCCCGCTGCTGGCCCGGGTCCGCCGGGTGACGATCGCGGTCGTGGTCCTCTTCCTCGCGACCCTCCCGGTCGTCTGGTCCGGCCTCCTCCCCTCGGTCGTCCTGACCCCCTACTCGAGCCTGTTCGGGGTGTTCGTCGTCGGGAGCCATCTTTCGCAGCCGTTCGTCTCGCCGGAGACGTACACCGTCTGGACCCTGTTCACGGGCTTCGCCGGCGGGAACGGACTGACACGACTCTTGTTGCCGTCGTCGAGGGTCCTCCTTGCGGGGATCTCGTTCTCCACGCTGGCGGTCGGCCTCTTCGCGCTCACGTGGGTCGCCGCCCTGGCCCTCGCCCGACGCGCCGCGGCCACTCGGGACCTCACTTTCTGGTTCCTGACCACCGCCTTCGGGGCCGTCACGTTCACCGCGCTCCTCACCGGGACCGGGTCGCGCTACTACACGCTCGCGCTCCCCGGGCTCGCCGGCGCCACCGTCCTCGCCTGGGACCGGTGGGTGGGCGGGCCGCGGTGGGCCGCGGTCGCGACGTACGTGGGGGTCTCCGCCATCTCCTTCTGGACGATGATCGGCCTCTTCACCGTCATCATGCGGACGGGGTATCTGACCATCCGGGGGCTCGGCGGCTCGTACAACCCCGTGAGCGGCTTCGTCTCCGAGTGGTACGCGAACAACTGGGTCATCACCCTCGGGTCGGCAGGGGCCGTGGCGCTCGTGCTCGGGACCGCGCTCCTTCTCCGCAAGACGGCCCGGGGCGCGACGGTCCCTCCGCCGGGCCGGGACGCGTCCGCGGCCCCCGCGGCGCTGGGGCCGGGAGGCCGGGGGGAGGAGGGGTGACGTCGACCGACCCCGCCCGGTCGCCGGCTCCCGATCTGCCGGGGGCGGCCCGGGGACTCCTGGGCGCCCTCGCCATGGAAGAGGCGACGACCGAGGAGGCCGGGCCGTACATCGCCTGGCATCGGGAGCGGATCCGCCGCACCGCCGAGCTCGTCCGGGCGTGCACCGCCGAGAGGGCCCGGATCCTCGACGTGGGGGCGGGTCCGCTGACCTCCGAGCTCGTCGGGCGGTTGAGACCCCGCGAGGTGCACGTCCTCGATCCGGCCGCCCGGTGGTCGGAGGAGGGGGCCGTCCCAGGGGCGCGATTCCACGTGGGGTCGCTCGCGGACCCGGAACTTCCGTTCGCTCCGGAGACGTTCGACGCCGTCCTCGCCGCCGAGGTGTTCGAGCATCTCACCGAATGCCCCCGCCACATCGTGCCGAGGATCGCCCGCATCGTCCGTCCGGGCGGGGTGCTGATCGTGACGACGCCGAACCAGGCCCGCTGGCTGAACCGGGTACGCCTGCTCCTCGGCGTCAACATCCAGGAGCTCCCGGAGAACCTCTTCCACAAGGGCTGGATGGGGTACGGGCACATCCGCGAGTTCACGATCGCCGAGTACCCCGGCGAGTTCGGCGTGTCGGGCCTGCGGGCCGAGCGGGTCGGCGGCTGGAGCCCCCACCCCATGCCCCGCGGGGACCTCGTCCGCCGGATCGTGGATCGGGTGGGTCCTCCCTCGCTCGACCAGGTCCTCTACGGCGTGTTCCGCAAGCCGGGTCCCCCCGATCGAGCGGCGGATGCTCCCGACGCCCCGGTCCGGGTCGGATAATCCGACGGTCCCGGACCGGCTCGGTGTCCGGGGCAGCGACGGCCGATCCACCCTCGGGGGGGACCCGCTACGGAGAGCCCGCCGCCGTCGCGGGGGGCTCCCCCGGCCGGGCAGCGCGATGGGGGCGTTCCGACCCGGCCCGGGGGATCGACTCGACCCAACGGCGAAGCCCGGGGTCCGACCCGGCCCGGGTGAACCGGCCAGCGACGGCACGGGCCCCGTCCGATAACCGGGTCCATTCGTCCCGGTCCGTCAGCAGGCGGCGGATCGCCTCGGCGTACCCGTCGAGGTCCCCGATGGGGAGTCGGCGGCCGTTCCGCCCCTCGACCACGACCTCCTCGGGGACTCCGACGTTGGCGACCGCCGGGACCCCGAACGCCCCCGCCTCGATCACCGTCCAGGCGAGCCCCTCGATCGGGCTGTGGACCGTCACCACCTTCGCGAGCGCGAGGATCTCGTGCTTCTCCGACTCGGGGACGTCCCGGCGGATCTCGACCGCGTCCCGGACGTCCGGGGCCTGGGACCGCTCCTCGAGCCGTCGGGCGTACGCCGGGTCCGAGGCGCGTCCCACGATCAGCAGTTCGACATCCGGCACGGAGCCGCGCAACCGGGCGAGGACCTCGATCGATTCGTGGACCCGCTTCAACGGGCGCAGATTGCCGATGCACACGATCCGGTTCCGGCGTCCGTCGAACGGTCGGAGGCCCGCCCCCGGGAACGGGATCGGTTCGCGGCGGGGATAGACGACGACCCGGGACGGATCCATCCCCTCGGCGACCACCCAAGCTCGGGTCGCCTCCGAGGGGACGAACGCCCATCCGTCCCGGTAGATCCGCAGGAGCCCGGCCTGGACCGCCCCCGCGAGGCGGGCGAGCGGCTCTCGGTAGGTCTCCCGGAACAGCGGGCGGTTGTCCTGGAACCACATTCCCGCGTGGGGCCGGCGAGCGAGGATCGCGGCGCCGAACGGGAGCCGTGCCCCACCGACGAGGTCCTCGATCACGAGGTCGTACCGACGCGCCCCCCCGGTCAGGAAGTGACCCCAGACGGCGGGTGCGAGGAGCGGTAACGGCGCCACGCGCCGGACGAGGATCCCCTCGTAGCGCTCCTCCCTCGGAAGGGACGGGCGCGACGAGCACCAGAGCGTCACCTCGTGGCCCCAGCTCGCGATCTCCTGGGCGAGCAGCGTCAGGTGCTGGTCGCCGCCCGCGGACGTCGGGTTCCGCCCGTCGCGGGCGACCACCACGAGGACCTTCATCCGACGGGGTCCCGGGGCGGTCGGTCGTTCGGGGGCGTCCGGTGCGGCCGGTCCAGGGGGCCCGGCCGGGGGGTTCACGGGCCTCCGTATCTCGGTCTCGTATAATGGTCGGGGGCCCGGCGCGGAGGCGGGGACGATTGCCCGGGCCCGCCTCCGTTCCCCTTTTGCCCATGGCCGATTGCCCCCTCCCGAATGCCGTCGCTCGGCACCTCCAAGGCGCACTGGCCGGTCGTGGCCTGGATCCGGTTGAGGGTCCCGCCTCCGGCGGCGCCGGTGATGCTGACCGGCGGGCCCCCTCCACCCCCGGACCCGCCCCTCGACACGCTCAGCCCGAACCCGGTCCCGACCGACCCACGACGTCGGATCTACGCCTCGGAAGAGGACGTCGCGGACGGCGTCCTTCGTCTCGTGTGGGACTCCGACGACCCGGAGTTCCTGGAAGCGGAGCTCCGCGCCCCGTTCTACGGCGGTCGCCTCCCGCCCGACCGGGTGCGGGAGTTCTGGAGGGAGGTGAAGGAACGTACCCGACCGCTCGGACCGCTCCCGGTCGACGGGGCGGACCCCGCCCCGTGAGGGGCCCGGAAACCCCCCCGATGATCCGCTCCACCTTCCTCCATCTCCCGGGGATCGGCCCCGCCACCGAGACCGCGCTCTGGGCCCGCGGGGTCCTCGATTGGGAGGAGCTGAGGGCCCTCGCGACGACGGGGACCGCCCGCCCCGGGACCGCGACGCCCGGGCTCGCTCGGGAGCTCGAGGAGAGCGAAGCGTCGCTCCGCGCGGAGCGCGTCGACTGGTTCGCCCGACGACTTCCCGCGTCCGAGGCGTGGCGCCTCTACCCCGCCTTCCGGCGCCACGCGGCGTTCCTCGACATCGAGACGACCGGCCTCTCTCCGTACGAAGGGATCGTCACGGCGGTGACGATCCACGGGGGCGGGGGAACGCGCACGTTCGTGGCGGACGACGACCTCGAAGAACTCCCGGCCTACCTGCAGCGCTTCGGCCTTCTCGTCACGTTCAACGGCTCGCGCTTCGACGTCCCGTTCCTTGAGTTCCGCTTCCCGGGCCTCGTCGTACCTCCCGCGCACATCGATCTCCGCTACCTGTTCTACCGGATCGGCTACGCGGGGGGCCTGAAGCGGATCGAGCAGACGCTGGGGATCGGGGACCGCCAGGGGGTGGAGGGGATCCACGGGCTCGATGCGGTCCGCCTCTGGGAGGCCCATCGGCGCGGGGACGCCGGAGCGCTCGACCGCCTCGTCCGGTACAACCGGGCCGACACCGTCAACCTCGAGCCGCTCCTCGAGTTCGCGGTCGCGGAGATCACCCGGCGCCTCCTTCCGGAGCGCCGGCGGGAACGGGCGGGCCAGGGAACCCGGCCTCCCGCCCCCCCGGCCTGACCGGCCCCGGTGGTCCTTCCCGGCCCGGGAGGCCGCCACGGCGGGCGCTGAAAAAGCACCCAAACGGTTTATTCCCCGCCCGGTGGACGGGGGCCATGCCCATCCGTCTCGCCGTGCCGAGGGAGACCGCTCCCGGCGAGCGCCGGGTCGCGATCGTCCCCGAGGTGGCCCAGAAGCTCGGAAAACAGGGCTTCGAGATCGTTGTCGAGACCGGGGCGGGGGAGCGGGCCGGCTACCCCGATTCGGCCTACGAGGCCGTGGGAGTGCGAATCGCCCCGGACGCCTCCGCGCTGGTCGCCGCGTCCATCCTCGTCGGCGTTCAGCCGCCGGAGCCGGCGGCCCTCCGACGCTTCGCCGCCGGGACGACCACCATCTCCCTCCTCTACCCGTCCCGCCGCCCGGCGACCGTCCAGGCGCTCGCCTCGGGCCGCTTCCGGTCGTTCGCTCTCGAGCTCCTCCCGAGGATCTCCCGGGCCCAGAGCATGGACGTCCTCTCCTCGCAGGCGACGCTCGCCGGCTACGCCGCCGTCATCCTCGGCGCCGAGCTCACCCCCCGGATCTTCCCGATGCTGACGACCGCCGCCGGGACGATCCGGCCGGGAAACGTCCTCGTCCTCGGGGCCGGCGTCGCCGGCCTGATGGCGATCGCCACCGCCCGCCGGCTCGGGGCCGTCGTCGAAGGCTACGACGTCCGGCGGGCGGCGGGCGAGCAGGTCCGCAGCCTGGGGGCGAAGTTCCTCGAGCTCAGCATCAACGCGGAGGGGAGCGGGGGGTACGCCCGCGAGCTCACCGCGGAGGAGAAGGTCCAGGAGCAGGCGATGGTCGGGGAGGCGCTCGCCCGCTCGGACGTGGTGATCACGACCGCGAACGTGCCGGGGAAGAAGGCCCCGATCCTCGTCGCCAAGGAGGTCGTCGCCCGGATGAAGCCCGGCGCGGTGATCGTGGACCTCGCGGCCGAGTCGGGCGGGAACTGCGAGCTCACCCAGCCGGACCAGACGATCGTCTCGGGCGGGGTCACGATCGCCGGCCCGACGAACCTACCGAGCCGGGTCGCCTTCCACGCGAGCCAGATGTACGCCCGGAACGTCCAGGCGTTCCTGGGGATCCTCGTGAAGCCGGACGGGTCGTACGCCGAGGAGGCGACCGACGAGATCCTGCAGGCGACGATGGTGACGAAGGACGGGTCGATCGTGCACGGGCCGACCCGCGAGCTCCTCGGGGCGAAGGCATGATCGCCGAGGTCTGGGCGGCGCTGTACATCGTCCTCCTCGCGGCGTTCGTCGGCTACGAGGTGATCCGGAGGATCCCGGTCCTCCTCCACACGCCGCTCATGAGCGGTTCGAACTTCATCCACGGGATCGTCCTCATCGGGGCGATGGTGGCGCTCGGCTTCGCCACCACGGTGCCGGAGGAGGTCCTCGGCTTCCTCGCGGTGGTGATGGGCGCGATGAACGTCACCGGCGGCTACGTCGTCACCGACCGCATCCTCCAGATGTTCGACCGCTCGAAGTCGAAGGGGCCGTAGATGGTCGATCTCAACGACCCGATCTACGTCCTGACGATCCTGTTCTTCGTCCTCGCGCTCCAGCGGATGAGCGATCCGAAGACCGCCCGCTCGGGGATCGTCTACGCGGGGGGCGCGATGCTCGTCGCCGTCCTCGTCACGTTCCTGGTCCCGGGCCTCGGCAACCTCCTCTGGATCGTGATCGGGGCGCTGATCGGGGGCTTCCTCGGCTACTACTCGGCGAAGCGGGTCAAGATGACCGACATGCCCCAGATGGTGGCGATCTTCAACGGGATGGGCGGCGGGGCCGCCGCCGGGATCGCCGCCGTCGAGCTCGTCGCCTACGCGGAGGCCCCGCAGTACCTCGGCCTCGCCCTCGCCGGGGCGCTCATCGGCGCGACCTCGTTCGCGGGGAGCGTCATCGCCTTCCTGAAGCTCCAAGGGTGGATGACCCAGAAGCCGGTCACCTTCCCCGGTCAGCAGCCGCTGAACCTCGCCGTGCTCGCCGGGGCGGTGATCTTCGCCGGCGCGACGCTCTACCTCGCGACGAACGCCTGGCTCGCGGTGTTCTTCGCGCTCGCGCTCGCCTACGGGCTCCTCATGACGCTCCCGATCGGCGGGGCGGACATGCCGGTCGTCATCTCGATGTACAACGCCCTCACGGGCGTGGCGGTCGCGCTCGACGGGTTCGCCCTCATCGACTCCTCCGCGGGGGCGGCCGCGTACGCGATGATCATCGCGGGGACGCTCGTCGGCGCGGCCGGGTCGATCCTCACGATCGTCATGGCGCGGGCGATGAACCGGTCGATCGGGAACGTCCTCTTCGGCGCGTTCGGGGCGACGACCGAGACGGGCGCCCAGGTGAGCGGCACGATGCGCACGATCGAACCGGACGACGCGGCGGTGCTCCTTGCCTATGCCGCGCGGGTCGTGATCACCCCGGGCTACGGGCTCGCCGTGGCCCAGGCGCAGCACAAGGTCAAGGAGCTCATGGACGTCCTCGAGTCGAAGGGGGTCATCGTCCGGTTCGGAATCCATCCGGTCGCGGGCCGTATGCCCGGGCACATGAACGTGCTCCTCGCCGAGGCCGGCGTGCCCTACGACCACCTCCTCGACCGGGACGAGGTGAACCCCGAGTTCGCCAGCACCGACGTGGTGCTCGTGATCGGCGCGAACGACGTGGTGAACCCGGCGGCCCGCCGCGCGGGAAGCCCGCTCCAGGGCATGCCGATCCTCGACGTCGACCAGGCGAAGAACGTGATCGTCCTCAAGCGCGGCCAGGGCAAGGGGTTCGCGGGGATCGAGAACGACCTCTTCTACAAGGACAACGCGCGGATGCTCTACGGCGACGCCCAGGAGAGCGTTTCGAAGCTCGTCCAAGCCATCAAGAAGCTCTGAGCGGGGGCCGCGGGCCGAGCCACGGAATCGCATACCCTTAGCTATTTGACCGACGGACGCGCACGGGCGCTCCAGATGCGCGGTTTCCGGACCCGGACGCTTCCGGTGGCGCTCGCGATCGCCCTGCTCCTCTTGGGCACCGGCCTCTCCCTCTCGAGCCCGACGACCCGCTCGGCCGCGGGGGCTCCGGTGTCCGGCGCCGCCCCGATCGCCGCCGGCTTCCCCCCCTCGGCGCGGCCGGCGGTCCCGGCGTCGGAGCTCGGGCCGCTCCCGGCCGTCCTCGTCGACCACGGCGCGCCCCCGCTCGGCGCGATCCGGGGCGCGTCCACGCGGGCCGCCTGGGGGATCACCGACGCCGGCGTCACCGACAACGAGACCGCGAGCTACAGCTACTCGACGTCGGCGTTCATGGGAACGCTCGACATCCAGGCGATGGACGCGGAGTACCTCTACACCTACCACAACACGACCTACGACTACGCGGGCAACACGATCCAGCTGAACGCCGTCCTCGTCCTCTCCAACGGGACGAACCTGACCGCGTTCTGGATCCAGGACGTGCCGTTCTTCGAGCCCCCGGACGACGGGATCGCCCTCGAGGACAACATCTGGAACCTGTCGAGCTCGGACACGCTGCAGGCGAACTCGGTCGTCGGGTACGGCGGCGAGGAGTCGGCCGGCGGGGGCGTCACGATCTACGCCGACTCGGCGAACACGACCCTCCCGGGGAACGACCTCGATCTCGGCTTCCCCGCGAACGTCTCCGCGCTCGTCGTCACCGGGACGGCCTCCGGGGTCCCGTACGTCGACTTCGAGTACAACGACGGGTACGGTTGGCAGACCTACGACAACGCGACGTTCCCGTGGGCCGCGAACGGCTGGACGAACGACGGGTTCGTCGTCGACGGGTCGATGACGACGCCGCTCGGCCTCTACTACGACGCCGAGTGGGTGTACGGGGGGCCGGGCGGAGGGCTCGACTCCACCAACGTCCAGGCGAACTTCACGATGACCCTGCAGTACTGGAACGGGCACAACTTCCAGGCGGTCCCGAACGCGATCAACGTCGCGCTCGACACCGGCGAGGCGATGCAGGACGTCCTCGACTCCCCCGGCATCGGGGAGGGCGCGGGGATGCCCTCCGCCACGATCACCGTCGGGACGTCCACCCCGGGCTTCCTCTACCAGCGCTCCCAGATCGCGCTCGTCAACATCACGAGCTACCTTCCGGACGCCACGATCACCGTCGGGGGGGCGAGCTACCCGTTCCAGGGGACCGACGCGAACGTGACCCTCGCCCCGGGTACCTACTCGTTCACCCTCTGGGCGGACGGGAAGGCCGTGGAATCCCAGAACGCCTCGCTCACCGCCGGGGAGTACCTCGCCCTCGAATTCGCCACCCCCCCGAAGCCGAGCGCGGTCGCGTTCGACGCGTCCGGGTTGCCCGTCGGGGTGGAGTGGCATGTCGTCGTCGGGAACACGACCTACACCTCGTCCAACGCCTCGATCTCCCTCGAGCTCCTGAACGGAACCTACGCCTATGCGGTCGTGCCGGTCCCCGGCTACTACCTCTCGAGCTACGCAGGGACGTTCCGGGTCGCCGGACGGAGCGTGACGCTCTCCGTCCACTGGTCGGTCTACGTCCTTCCCGTGTCGATTCAGGCCGTCGGGCTGCCGGACGGGATCGCCTGGTCGGTCGACCTGACCCCCCTCGGGGCCTCGGTCGGGGCGGAGGAGTATGGGAACGGCTCCGGCACGCTATCGGCCGAGCTCGCGAACGGCTCGTACGCCGTCTCGGTCTCGGTGCCGTACCTCTACGAAGCGGTCCTCGGCGACGATTCGATCACCGTCCAGGGGGCGGCGGTGGAGGTGGAGGTCCAGTTCGGCGTCCGCGAATCCTACCTCGTAGGGACGGTCGGTCCGACGGGCGCCGTCTTCACCATCGACGGCACCGTCGTCCCCCTCGGGGCGAACGGGAGCTACAACGAGACGCTGACGCCCGGCACCTACGACGCCTCGGCGAGCCGCCCCGGGGACGTCTCCGTGAACGAGACCGTCGTCCTGACGCCCGGGAACGCCACCTCGTTGAACCTCACCCTCCAGCCGGTCGCCCACTCCGGGGGCGCGCCGTCGAACCCACAATCCCCGTCGAGCCCGTTCTCGACGGAGGTGCTCCTGGGCCTCGGCCTGGCCGTCGCCGTCGCGCTCCTCGGCGCGGCGATCCTCGTCCGGCGCCGCCGCCCGACGTAGTCCGGACGATCCGACCGCCGGCCGGGCCCGTCCGGCCCCAACCTACTACAGCCGATGTAGGTACGACGGGCCTATCAATCCCCGCCGGACACCCCGGGGGGTCCCTGGGCCATGCCGGAGGGCGGAGGACCGGCCGATCCGACGACCGGAGCCGAGGTCTGGTTCGACCGCGTCGTGGCGCTCGCGAGCCTTCGCCGGACCCGGGGCCAGTTCCGCCGGCCCCGCGAGACCCTGCTCGCGGTCGCGATCGGCGGCGTCTACGCGATCGCCGCCCTCCTGGTCGGCCAGATGCTGGAGATCGGCCCGACCGGGTCGACCACGACCTACTTCCAGGTCCTCCGCGACCCGAACTCCCTCCAGTGGTGGAACTATCCGGCGCTCGTCGTCGTCACCCCGCACTGGCTCCTGGCCCTGCCGTTCCTGGCCACCCTCGCGATGGGGATCGTCTCCGCCGGGGTCGGGCTCGGAATGGGAGCGGGGCTCCTCCTGGGGATCCGGGTGCTCCGCGCCCGGCGCCCCGCCCTCGGTCGTGCCGGCGCGCTGAGCTCGCTCGCGGGACTCACGCCCGGCCTCCTCGTCCTCCTGACCCTCGGGGCCTGCTGCTCCACGACCGCGGCGGCCGTCGCCGGCATCGGCGCGATCGCCCAATCTGGGGGGACGACCGTCAACAACCTCCTCCTCAACACGTGGTACCTCAACGCCTTCCAGATCGGGGTGCTGTGGGTGGCGCTCCTCGCGCAGGAGCAGTTGATCGGGGTCTACCAGGGCCTCCTCTCGGAACCGGCGAGCGCGCCGGGGACCGGGCCGCGTCCGTGGCCGGAGCGGCTCCCCGGACTGGCTGCTCGGGTCTTTCTCCTGTCGGCCGGGACGCTCTGGGGCCTCGCCGGCCTCCTCGAGCTCTCGACCCCGACCGGGGCCGGCCCCTCCGCCGGCACGCTCGTCGGGGTCCTCCTCCAGCACGGGCTCGTGGGGGCCGCCGCGATCGGGGCGGGTCTCTTCCCCGCCGAACTGCGCACCCTCGGGGGCCCGGCGCTGCGCCCCGTCCGGACGGGGGCGCGCGTGCTCCTCGCCGTCCTCGCGCTCACGCTCGCGCTCGGGACCCCGCCCCCGCTCCCCGCCCTCGGGGTGTCCGGGTTCGGGAACCTGTTCGCCGGGCTCGCGCACGTGCCCCTCTCGGGCGGTGGCGTGGCCCCTCCGGCCGGTGATCCGACCGCCCTATTCCTCGGATGGGGGGCGGTCTACGCCCTCCTCGGCGCCGTCCTCCTGGTTGGCGCGGTCCGGCCAGCGTGGCTCCTCGACCGCCTCGCGGGGGGCGCCCCGCTCCGCGTCCGTTCGACCGGCTCCCCGTCCGACCCCGCGATCCGGGAAGAAGGCCTCCCCGCCTGACCCTGGATCATGCTCGACCCCGCCCCGGCCTTCCTCCTCCTCGCGTCGCTCGCCGCCGGGATGGCGGCGATCACCGCCTACCTCGTCCGATGGGCGGCCGAGGCGCGGACGGTCTCGGCCGGCGCGGTCGTGCTCTTCCTCATCGGCATGATGATTGCGATGCTCGCCGGGGCGCTCCTCTACTATCGAAGCCCGGGACGGACCGGGCTCGTCGACGGGCTCTGGCTCGCGAGCGGCGTGATGTCGCTGAGCGTCTTCCCGGTCGTGACGATCTTCCTGAAGGAGACGACGGCCCGTGTGCGCGCCGGGGCCGCCTACGTGGCCCCCGTCCTCCGGCGCCGCTGGGCGTTCGCGCTCGCCGTCGTCGGCCTCGTGCTCCTCAACGAGCTCCTCATGGGCTACACGTTCGGGCGCGCCGCCGGCGCGATCCCCGCGGTCTCGGGAGGCACGCTCCTCGGCAACCTCGCGCTCGCGGTCAACTCGCCGTGGTTCCTCCTCCCGATGGCCCTCGAAATGGGACTGTCCGTCCTCCTCCTCCGCGACCTTCTCCCCGCCTCCCTGCGCGGGCTCCTCCTCGCGCAGGCGGGGCTCATGGCGCTCGCCCCCACCGCGTTCTCGGGCACGGGGGCGGTCCGGGCGGCGACCGTCCTCGGGAGCGCGGTCATGATCGTCGTCGTCATCGTGGTGATGGAGCACCTCTACCGGCACCCCGCGATCGAGACGGCCCGGGCGGCGTACATCGCGGGCCTGTTCGGCGCCTACGCCGCCATGATGGCCGGCCTCTACGTGTGGCTCACCGGCGGGGGTGGGTTCCTCTTCGCCGGGTCGGTCCTCCTCGAGATGGCGCTCTTCTTCGAGGTCGCCCTCCTGCCGGAGCGGTTCGGCCGGGAGGAGCGGTTCACCTGGCAGCTCGAGCCGGAGTGGACGTTCGCGCTCCTCTCCGGGATCTTCCTCGCCGAGCTCTTCATGGGCGCGGTCCTCGACCTCGCCGTCGAGCCAGCGGCCTACGCGGGCGTCTTCCCGGCCCTCCCGCTCACGGGCTCGCTCGCCACGGCGCTCTCGAACGCGGCCTCGAACGGGTTCTGGTTCCTGGCGGACGTGACCGGATCGACCTGGTTCCTCGCGATGATGGGGGTCGAGATGGGAGCCCTCGTCGCGTTCAAGATGCGCGAGGTCCGCCAACGGGAGACGAAGGTCCGGATGGGCCTCATGCTCGCCTGCTACGCCGCCTTCGCGGTCTTCTTTCCGAGCCTGTACTACTCGACGCTCTTCCCGAACGCGCCGACGGGCACCGCGGTGCCGTTCCTCGGCTGGAGCATGGGGATCGGATCCGCCCCTCTCGCCCCCTCGGTGTTCACCGTCTTGATCGTGACCTACGCCGTCACCGGGGCGCTCGCGCTGCTCTTCGGACGCCGTGCGATCTGCTCGGTGTTCTGCACGGCCGCGGTCATGTACCAGGGGACGACGATCGACCGGATGAAGTCGTTCAACCGGACCTCGCGGATCGGGCACAAGTACCTCGGGAGCCGATTCTCCCGGGCGTACTCGGTGACGACCGGCGCGGTGATGGCCGGGCTGATCGGCGCCTCGGGCCTCTCCTACCTCGACTCGATCGGGCGCCTGAACGTCACCGTGGGCGGGACCGACCCGACCGTCTTCCTCTTCGCCCTATCCTTCGGGGTCCTCTGGTACGTGACGTTCGTCTCGATCCCGTACGTCGGGAACTACAACTGCGTCACGCTCGGCTACTGCTACACCGGTACGATCGCCTCGGCGTTCCAGAAGATCGGCTTCTTCTCGCTGAAGGTCCGGGACAAGAAGATCTGCCAAGCGTGCACGACGATCGATTGCGCGAAGTCCTGCCCGGTCGGGCTCGTCGACATGCCCGGGCACTTCCGCACGAAGGGGGTCTTCCGGAGCACGAAGTGCTGCGGGGTGGGAAGCTGCGCGGACGCCTGCCCGTACGGGAACCTCTACCTCTTCGATGTCCGCCACTGGATCGCCGAGCGCGTGGGCCTCCGGCGGGGACCATCCACCGCGAACCGGCTCACGGTCTTGCCGAACCCCGGCGCGCGGTCCGCTCCGACCAACCCGCCGCCGGCGATCGCCGCGTCCCCCGGTCCGGCGAAGTAGACCCCGGGAGCTCCCTCGGCGCTTCGCCGGCCCCCGTTGGTTGAAAGCCCCGGGAGGCCTCGGGCCGGCCGATGCCTACGCGGTCGAGGACCCACCGGACCACCGAGGAGCCCCCGGGTCCCTCCTCGGCCGGGGAAGGTGCCGTTCGACGGCACGCCGTGTTCGTCCGCGGGCTCAACGTCGGGGGGCGGACCGTACGGATGGATCCGTTCGTCCGGTCGCTCGCCCCCCTCGCCGTCGCTAGCGTAGGGGCGGCCGGTTCCTTCGCGGTCCGGACGGCGTCCGCGCGGAGCACGATCGCCGAGGCATTCGCGCGGGCCCTGCCATCGATCCCGTTCGCGATCCTCTCGGAGGACGAGCTGGCGGCGATCTTGGAGAGCGGACCGGTGGGCGCCTCCTCCCCCGAGCCCGAAACGCGTTGGTCGGCCTCGCTCCTCGCATCCCGGCCGACGAAGGCTCCCCGGCTCCCCCTTGAGCGGCCGGAGGGGGCGAGTTGGCAGACCCGTCTCCTTGAGCAGCGCGGATCGGCGGTACTCGGCGTCTACCGGCGCCGTGCGGATCCCAAGGAACGGCTCGTGTATCCGAACGAGGTGGTCGAACGCGAGTTCGGTTCGCCCGCCACGACGCGCTGGTGGGAGACGCTCCTCGCCGTCCGGGACGCCTTCGGACCGGCGCCGGTTCCGCGGCGGCCCCCGTCGGCCCTTACGGTCCCGCCCGCCGACGCCCCTCGGGGCCGGCGACGACGGTCGAGTTCGAGCTGAAGCGGGTCGGAGCGAGCCGGGTCAGGACGATCGCGAGCCGGAGCGGCGGGAAGCCGAATGCCCTCCAGGAGGAGTTCGGGGGGTTGGTCGCGCGGTCCCGCCCGCAGGGCCCGAAGACCGGCCTCTGGTCCTCCCTCAGGTCGAACATGGACCGATGGGTCGCGGCGCCCGAGTTCAAGGGGTCCCGGCCGATCGACCGGCCTGGTGAGGGTCCGCCCCCTTCCGGCGACATGGGTCGCGGCTGTCGCGTTCGACCCGAATGTGGCCTCGCCCGAGGTCGTCGACCACCGGCTCAGCGATCGGTGCCGCCGCCAGAAGAAGGAGAGGAAGATCCGCGGGGTAGCGTCGGCCCGTGAGGTCGACCCGAGCGACCCGCGGCGGGAACGCCGGAACGAATCCCGCACGGAGGCCCAGTTCCTGGTTCGCCGTTAGCGTCCGACCGTCCCTCCGGCCCGCGGTCGGTGCCAGGCGGCCCGTTTCCTATCGAGCGTTCGACCTCGGTCGGCCGCGGCCGGGGCGCCGTTCCTTGGGGGGGAGGTCCCCCACGAAGCGGATGGCCCGCTCCACCCACGGTCGGAGGGCGGTCGGGTCCTCGAAGATCGCCGGGGGAAGCGCGATGTACCCGGCCATCGACCGCCCCGCCATCGGGGAGAACGGATGGGCGCCCGGGAGGCGTCCCGCCTCGTCGGCCCCCTTCGGACCGAGCCGGAGGACGAGCTCGCCCCCGAAGGTCCCGAGGCAGAAGTGGCCGGAGAGGAACGCGCTCGGCTGACCGAACATCCTCCGGACCTCGAGCCGGGGCTCGGACCGCGCGATCTCCTCGAACCGGGCCACCGCCCCGGCGCTCGCAGCGGGGAGCTTCACCACCCGGGGTGAGAGGGAAGCGGCAGGTAGCCGTTTCGGCCGGGTCGAGGCCACGCAACTCATATGGAGGGCGGCTTGCTCCCTCGCTCGAGCGAGGTCACCCGGGAGCCGCGCGACCCCTCGGTCGGGGAACGACCGGCGGTCGGCTCGGAGCGCCCCTGGGCGGTCGCACGACGATGATCGAGACGCAGGGGCTCACCCGCCGGTTCGGCGAGCGGACGGCGGTCGACGACCTGACTTTCGAGGTGAAGGACGGCGAGGTGTTCGGCCTCCTCGGCCCGAACGGCGCCGGGAAGACCACCACCGTCCGCATGCTCGCCGGCCTCATCCGGGCGACGGGGGGAACGGCCCGCGTCGGCGGGTTCGAGGTCGGGTCCCCGGAAGGGGCCCAGCACGTGCGGGAGATCGCCGGGGTCGTCCCCGATAACGTCGGCCTCTACGAGCCCCTGAGCGCCTACCGCAACCTCGACTTCTTCGGACGGCTCTACGGCTGCCAAGAGCCCCGCCGGGGGGAGAACATCCGCCGGCTCCTGGGCCAGCTCGGCCTCTGGGAGGAGCGGGACCGCCCGGTCGCCACCTATTCGAAAGGGATGAAGCAGAAGATCGCGATCGCGCGGGCCCTCGTCCACGAACCGAAGGTCCTCTTCCTCGACGAGCCGACGGCGAACCTCGACCCGGAGGCGTCGCTCGCGGTCCGGGAGCTCCTCCTCGAGGTCCGGAAGGAGGGGCGCACGGTCCTCCTCAACACGCACAACCTCGATGAGGCGCGCCGGATCTGCGATCGGATCGGCATCCTCAAGACGCGGCTCGTCGCCCTCGGCACGCCCGAGATGCTCTCGGGGACGGTGCACGGCCGCCGTACGGCGATCCGGCTCGAGGCCGTGACCCCGGCGGTCCTCGAGGCGGTCCGGGCCCTCGCTCCCCGCGAGGTCCGTGCCGAGGGGGACCGGCTCCTCCTCGACCTCGCTGACCCGGCCGCCGAGACCCCGGGGATCGTCGCCGCCATCGCCCGGGCCGGCGGGCGGATCCGGGAGGTGACCGAGGAGAGCGCGTCGCTCGAGGAGGTCTACCTGAAGTACGTCCGGGAGGGCCGATGAGGCTCGAGAAGGTCCGCGCAATCGCGGGGAAGGACCTCGCCGTCCTCCGCCGCCGGCCGAACCTCCTCGTATCGCTCCTCCTCTTTCCGATCGTGGTCGGCATCGGCCTGCCGCTCATCCTCGATATCACGGTCAGCCGCCACCACACCACGTTCGCGTCCCTCCTCCCCCTGACCGACGCGTTCGGGTTCTTCTTCCTCATCCTCGTCGTCGTCCTGACGACGACCCTCGCCGCCTACGCCATCGTCGGCGAGAAGGTGGAGCGGAGCCTCGAGCCGCTCCTCGCCACGCCGACCACTGACGGGGAGATCCTCCTCGGCAAAACGCTCGGCGCGTTCCTCCCTCCGCTTGGGGCCACCTACCTCGGGCTCGGCCTGTTCATGGCCCTCGTCGACGCGTTCAGCCGCGCGAGCCTCGGCTACTACCTCTACCCGGACGCGACGATCGCGGTCTTCGCGGGCCTCGGGGCCCCGCTCGCCGGCCTCTTCAGCGTGGAGATCAACGTGATCGTCTCCTCGTGGGCGGCCGACGTGCGGAGCGCCCAGCAGTTCGGGAGCCTCGTCATCCTCCCGTTCATCGCCCTCTATGTCGCGGGCGAGATCGGGCTCGTCACCCTCGACACCAACGCCGTCCTCGTGGTGGCGGGCGTGCTCGCCATCCTGGACCTGGTCCTCTTCTTCGTCAGCCGAGGGCTGTTCCGGCGCGAGGAGATCCTGACCCGCTGGCGCTAGGCCGGGCGACGACGCGGATCCCGCGCTAGTGGACCTCGTCCCGGCGGTCGTCCCGGCGCCGAGGTCGTCCGAAGGGGGGGACCGGCTGCGACGGCGCCCCCCGACCGGCCGCCCCGACGACCTTGGCGACCTCGATCGACCAAGGGGCGGAGAAGCCGAGCCCAGCCGACGGCGGCGCGCCCGGCGTTCGCCGGCCGGGGGCGTAGGTCCGGCCCCCGCTCCGGCTCGCGGCCCTCGGTTCCTGGGGGTCCTCCGCGTCCGAGTCGACGATCAGCCGACGGGTCCGGCGGACCTCGTGGGGTTGGTGGCAATAGGCGCATTCGACCGGGCCGGGGCCCGAGTGCTCGGCGGGCTGCTGGGGGTCCGTGGCGGCCGGGATCCGCTGGGCCGGCTGGGCCCACGGCGGGATCGGCCAGGGATCGGAGTCCGGCGGAGGGAACCGGCGCTCCCCCCGTTTCTCGGAGGCGCTCATCGGAGGGAATGGGCGGGCTCGGGGTTCTTGAACCCTCGACGGATAGATGCGCGAAGTATTGCATCCCGGGCGGACCATCGAGGGGGAGTGGCGGTCGGGGCGCGGGAGCGGCGACCCGTCGCTTGCACGTCGACCCGGAGCGATGTGTCGAACCGAGGCCTAGCGGGAGGCGGGGATTCGCTCGGTGGTCGTCCTTGGTCCTGGACCGGCGGTGCTCAGAACCTCGGATCCGGGCCTTCGTCGAGCGTGAACCCCGGCCGTATCGGGAACGGACCGAGCTCGCCCCGGAATCGGCTGGGGAGGACCGGGGCGAGCGCGGCGAGCTCCTTCGTCCCGCTCCCCCCGGACGCGATGAGGTCGGCAAGGCGCGCCGCGGCGGCGCCCGCCCGCATGACCCCGAACCCGTTGAATCCCCCGAGAAGGTACGCTCCCTCGGCGCCCGGGAGCGGGCCGATCAGGGGGCGCCGGTCCGGCGTCGCGAGGCAGAGGCCCGCCCAGCTCCCCTCAAGGCGCGCCTCCTTCCATACCGGGAGCCGGCGGTCGAACACCTCGGCGAGGTGGGCCTCGAAGGAGGCGTCCGCGGCCCACCGGGCCCGTTCTGGGTCGACTGCCACGAGCTCAGTCCCGTCGCCCGCGAGGACGCGGCCCCGGCTGTCCGGGCGCGCGTAGACATCCTCATCAAGGTCGTGGAAGGAGGGGAACACGTCGGCCCCTGGTTCGGGGCGGAGAACGGCCGCCTGGGTGCGATACGGGACCATCGGCACCATGCGGTGAATCCGGCGCAGGATCCCTAGGCTCCAGGCCCCGGCGGCGACCACCACGTGGCGGGTCCGGATACGGGTCGAACCGGCCCCCACCTCCCAGCGCTCCCCCCCGGAGGCCAAGCTGGTCATCGCAGACCCGGCCTCGAGCGATACCCCCGATGCCCGGGCGAGGTCGAGGTAGATGGTCGCGATCGAGCTGGGGGTGACGATCGCATCCCCCGGCGAGTAGAGGCCACGATGTTCCGCCTCGAACCGCGCGTACGGGGCGACCCGGGAGAGCTCCCCAAGGTCGATGGGCCTCGCGTCGACCGACCAGCAACGGAGGCGTTCGGCGGCCGCATCGAGCGAGCGCAGCGCGTCCGGTCCGCTCGCCCACCGGACGAACCCGTTCACGGCGTACGCGCTCGGATCCCGGCTCGCCGAGAGCGAACGATACTCCTCCTTCGTCTCCCGGACGAGCTCGATGTCCCATGGGTCCCACAACTGCTCGGTGAGGATCCCAGCGGCCCGGCCGGTCGCGCCGGAGAGCGGCTGCGGGTCGAAGATGACCACCGGGCCGACTCCCCGTCGCGCGAGGTGGTAGGCGAGGGCGCTCCCCGCGACGCCCGCGCCGAGGACCACCACCTCGGGCGTCTCCAGCACGGTCGGGGGATGTCGGTCCCCCCGATGAACAGAACGCTAATGGGGGAGGAACCGTCATGGTCCGTCCCGGAGCGCGTCGAGCAGCTTCGATGAGCAACGGAGCGAGCCGAACTTCGGGCCAGGACGATCTGACGGGCTTCCTCGTCCAGCTTCTCGAGAGGTCCGGGCCGCGGCTCCTCCTGCTCCACGGACCCGCCGGCGCGGGAAAGAGCTCGCTCCTCCACGCGCTCGCCTCTCGGCTGTCGACCCCGTGGGTCTACACGCTCTACCTGCAGCCGGCGGTCGAGGCGTCCGAGGCGGACGCTCGCCCGAAGATCGGCGGTGCCACGACGATCCTCTGGATGAACCCCCGTCGAGGGGCGGAGGGCGCCGCTCCCGCTCCTCCGATGGCGCGGGGCCACCTGCCCAATGGCGTCGAGGACCTCCCACCCGAGTTCATCGAGGAGGTGGGACGGCTCCAGGCGACCCCGTCCGCCACCACGCTCGTCGATTCATGGGACCGAGACTCCGAGCGGTTCGTCCGCGACCTTGCCCCGGGTCCGTCGGCGATCCTGACCGCCGATATACCCGCGTCCGGCTTCGCCGGTCTCCAGTCGACGCTCCTCTCGCTCCGGGTCAACGCGGTCCTCGCGGTCGTCCCCGAGCTCGCAGCGCCGCTCCAATCGCTCGCCGACAGCGTGGTCGAGCTGCGGGAGGAATCGAAGGACGGGGCACGGCTGCGGGTGGCCCATATCACGAAGCTCCGCGGGGCGTCCCAAGGTCCCCGCGACCAGCTCTACACGCTCGTGGACGGATATTTCCGCTGCTTTCCGGACCTTCCGAAGGGGTTCCTCCCGCCTCCCGCGACCCCGGACCCGGATCCCGCCGGGGACCCGGTCTCGTCGCTGTGGCCCGGGTCGGCCGATTTCGCCCGGGCCTTCGGACGCCTGCGCTTCGGCGGGTTCACCGGCCTCTCGATCTCCGCCGGCGTGACAGAGGCGTTCGCCACGGCAATCGCCCAACCGATCGCGGCCCACGTCATTCGGAGCCACGGACGGGTCGTCTGGGCCCCCCCGCCCGCGCTGCGGCCGTCCCGGGTCCTGGCGCTCCTCAAGGAAGGCGTACCCCCCGACTGGCTCCGCGAGCGGTTGCGGATCGTCTCGCCGCTCGGGGTCGAACCGGGGCTCGGCGACCTGGGCGAGGTGGTCCTGCCGCTCCGGCGGGAGCTAGGGACCGGCGGCGACCTGCGGACCGCCACGGCCCCCGGGGTCGGGCCCGTCTTTCCCGACGCCTACCATTTCCTCCAGCGGGCCCCCGACGGAGCCCCGGCGCTCTACATCCTCTCGGTCGAGGGGCTCAAGGCGAGCGCCGCCGTCGTGGGCCTTCCGCTGAACCCGTCCACCCTTCCCGCGGTGCTCGCTTCGTACACCAAGCTCCCCCGCTTCCATGGGTTCGGATACGGCCAGATCGATGACCCGCTGTCGACCGCGTTGCTCCCCGCCGTCGACTCCCACCTCGATCTGAGGATGCAGTACGGCCGCGCGGTCCTCACCGGCCAGCGACCGCGGACGACGACCTACGTCCTCGATTGGCCCGGGAGCGAACGACGCTACCAACTGGTGCCCTGCTCGTAGAGGGTCGGCTCGGACCGTAGCGCCTCGCCCGGTCCGTCGAAATCCTCCCGAGCCGGCGCGCCATAGGACCCGCGAGGGCGGCCGTCCGCGCCGTCGGCCGCCCGTTCGTTCCGAAGAATGCGCGAATATGTATAACTCCCATGACATACCGTAGGTCATGTATGACTCAGGAGGGACCAAACACCTACGGGGTTTATGGTCCCATCTCCTGCCCTTGGCGATCGGCGTCCTGGCCGTCCTCGTGGCGGTCGCGGCGCTCGGCTTCCTCAACGACATGCGGCCGGGCGGCCCCCTCAACCCGGGGCCGGTCGTCCGCGTCTCCCTGATCGGGTGGACGAGCTCCGGTCAGGTCCTCTCGTCGGGGCCCGGGGCTCGGCTCGCTCCTGCCTCGCACACGACGTTCACGCTCGTCCTCACCAACGCCGCGGGCGGAACGATCGAATTCGGCTCGGCGACGACGAACGCGACCGGATTCTACGTGGTCTCGACCGACCTGCCAGCGGTGCCGTCCGGGGCCAGCGAGAACCTGACCGTCACGCTGTCGACGCCGTCGACGGCCTACTCGGGCCCGCTGTGGATCAATCTCGAGTAGGGCCCCCGCCTCGCGACAGTTGATGAGCGGGGGAGCCTACCTCCCCCTCCGAGCCCCGTTCATGGTCCGATCGGTGCACGTGCTCCTCTTCGCCTCCGCCCGGGAGGCGGTGGGCCGGCCCCGCCTCGAGCGAGCGGTCCCCCCGGGGGGCGTCCCCCTGCGGGAGCTTCTCGAGGGACTCGGGAGGGAGTACCCCGCGCTCCGCGCCCTGCTCGGTTCGTGCCGGGAGGCGTTGAACGGTCGGTACGTCCACGGTCGGTCGGTCCGGGTGCGGCCCGGTGATGAGCTCGCGATCCATCCACCGTTCAGCGGGGGATAGGCCGATGAGCGTCCGTCTCAGCCGGCGGCCCCTCTCCGTCCCGGCGGCGTACCGGGAGCTCGGACAGGGCCCGGCGGGAGGGATCGCGATCTTCCTGGGGCGCGTCCGACCCGACCGGGTTGGCGCCCGGATCGTACGAGCGCTCGACTACGAGGCGGACGAAGGGATCGCCCTGGCCGCGATGCACCGGATCGAACGGGGCGCCCGGGCGCGTTGGGGGGCCGACGAGATCGTGCTCCACCACCGGATCGGACGGCTCCGCGTCGGCGAGATCAGCGTCATCGCCGGCGCCGCGGCCGCGCACCGCGCCGATGCGTTCCGCTCGGCCCGCTGGATCATCGAGCGCTTGAAGTCCGACGTCCCGATCTGGAAGCAGAACGTCCTGTCGGGCGATCCCCGGTAGGGGAGCGCGCCCGAAGAGCGTCGGGCCCGCCGAACCACCGGCTCCCGCGCGGGAATCCCCGGTCCGCCCCCCACTGCCTCCGTCGGGAAACGGCGCGTTACGCCATAACTATGTAGTTATGTCAATAATTATATTGTTATGGTCAATATATCGTTAAATCCCAATGAAAGGCATAGCCCATGAGGTCCCCCAATGGGCGAACCAAATCGAACGAGGAGCCATCGGACGAGCGGCGTGATCCTGGCGACGGCGGCGATCGCGGTCATGGCGCTGGCGGGGCTCGCCAGCGCGCAGGCCCCCGGGGGATCCAACACCCTGACGGCGTTCTCGAGCCATCCGTACAGCTCGGGACCGGCCCTGCCGACCCCGATCAAGCATGTCTTCCTGATCGTGATGGAGAACGAGGGCACCGACCAGATCTACGGGGTCGAGCCATACGAGACCCAGCTCGCGAACACCTACGCCTTCGCCGGGGACGCCAACAGCAACCCCGACGGGGTGGGCTACTACGCGATCTGCCACCCGTCGGCCCCGAACTACCTCGCCCTGACCTCCGGGCAGACGCTGCAGTGCGGCTCGGACAACTACAACAGCTACTCGGCGAACAATCTCGGCAACCTGCTCCAGACGAAGGGAGAGTCGTGGGTTGCCTACTCCGAGAGCGCGACGGTCCCCTGCCAGACCACGAGCGTCGGCGAGTTCGCGGTCAAGCACCAACCGTTCCCCTACTACAGCGACCTCGGCGGCCGAACGAACGGGTCGGTGTGCATGACCCACGTGCTCCCGATCGCGAACCTGACGAACGACTACCCGTACAATGCGACGCCCCCGGCGTTCACCTACATCGCGCCGAACCTGCTCGATGACGGCCACGACACGTCCGCGACCTACGCCGACAACTGGCTCAAGGGGTTCATCCCGAAGCTGATCGCCTCGCCGTGGTTCTCGAGCTCGGTGATCTTCATCACCTACGACGAGTCCTACGGCGCGAACCCCGACAGCGGCTACGATGGCCTCGCCGGCGGCCCGGTCTACACGGTGGCGGTGAGCCCCTACACGAAGGGCATGGGCTCGCTCGACACGAACTCGAGCCACTACAACACCCTGACCACGATCGAGTGGCTCCTCGGCCTCCCGGGAACGGGGACCGGGAACGACTCGACCGCGGCGTTCCCCGCGATGACGAAGCTGTTCCAGCCGCGCGTGTTCGGACCATCGGTGAGCCTGCCGTACACCGATCTCCTGGCGGCGAACCTCTCGCGCGAGGACCTGCGGGGGGACCAGCTATCGTACGCGAACCTCGGACTGACGAACCTCTCCGGGGCGGATCTCGCCGGCGCGGACCTCCAGTACGCGAACCTCTCGGGCTCTGATCTCGCGGGGGCCGACCTCCGGGGGGCGAACCTTCAGTACGCGGACCTCGCCGGGGCGGACCTGCAGGCAGCCAGCCTCGCGGGGGCGAATCTCGAGTACGCCGACCTCGCCGGCGCGACGCTCACGGGGCTCGGGGCGAGCTACGGGCAGGCGACGGTCTTCGACAGGGCCAACCTGTACGAGGCGAACCTCGCTGGCGCGGTCTGCGGCAGCCCGAACTACATCGAGGCATCCGGCGCGCACGTCGCCTTCGTGAACGCCGTTCCCTCGGGGTGCGCTCCGCCGCTGTAGGGACGAACCACCCGGGCGGCCGGGGTCCCGATCGTCCGGGGGCCCCGGTCGCCAACCCATTCCTCCGAAAGACGGGTTCGGCCACGGCGCGCTTGGCGGCCCCGGTGGAACTGGCCCGGCGCGTTATACGGGACGACCCCCGTGGGGAGCGATGGCCGGAACCCCTCCCCCCGGATCCCACGCGACGAGCACGCCCCCCGGAGGGCCACAACGCCGACCGGGCGGGGGGCTCATCCAGAAGATGGACAAGGGCCAGATCGCCCACGTCCTGGCGATTGGATCGGGGAAGGGCGGCGTGGGGAAGTCGTCGACCACGGTCCTCCTCGCTTCCGAGCTCCAGCGATCGGGCAAGCGGGTCGGCATCCTCGACGCGGACATCACTGGCCCCTCGATCCCGAAGATGCTCGGTCTCTCCGGACCCCTCGTGGACCGGGGGGAGGGGATCGAACCGGCGACGACCGGGAGCGGGATACCGGTCGTCTCCTCCCAGTTCATGGTCGAGGATGAGAAGACGCCCGTGATCTGGCGGGGCCCGCTCGTCACCCGCCTCATCATCCAGTTCTTCTCCGGCGTCAACTGGGGGAAGCTCGACTACCTCCTGATCGACATGCCCCCGGGGACGAGCGACGTCCCCCTCACCGTCTTCCAGACGATCCCGATCGACGGGATGGTCTTCGTGCTGACCCCGCAGGACCTCGCCGCGCTGATCGTCAAGAAGGCGATGAACATGGCCCGCGACCTCCATGTCCCGCTCCTGGGCCTCGTCGAGAACATGGGTTTCCTCGTCTGCCCGCACTGCGGGGAGAGGATCGAGCTGTTCGGACGGGGGCGCGTGGAGACGATCGCGACGGAGTACGGAGTGCCGTTCCTGGGGCGCGTTCCGGTCGACCCGAAGATGTCCGACCTCGCCGACGCCGGGAACCTCCCGGCGTTCCACACCCCCGAGACCGAGAGCCTCGCCGCCCGCCTCGAAGAGTCCATCGCGGCCCAGGCGAGGGCGCGCCCGACGACGCTCTGATCCGGCCGTCCCGGACCCGAGGGACCGGGGCGGGTCGGCCTACGGCGGCGCGGGGCGGAGGAGGGCCTGCGCGATCTGGCTCGGTACAGTCGCGAGGTCCGTTCCCGTGGGATGGAGCCCCTTGAAGTTCCGGCCGCTCGCCGCCCTCCCGGCCCAGTTCTGCGAGGTGACGCTGCCCGCCCGGATCGTCAGGTTGAACGCCCCGGGGACGGTCGGGCCGGCGGCCGCCCCCGGCTCGGGGGCCCGGGGAGCGTAGAGCACCCAGACGATGTCGGAGTCGAAGGAGCCGGCGGCCGCCACTGAGGTGAACGCGTAGCCAAAGAGGAGGCCGGCGGGGAGGGCCAGCAGCCCGAGCTCACTGCCCGCGGCCGCCGCGCCCCACAGGGCGCCCGCGGCGCAGACGGCCCCGGCGACAGCCGCTGCGACACCTCTCCCGAGCGCGCGGCGTCGCAGCCCGGCATCGACCCGGAGGTTCCGCTCGCCCACCACGAACCCTTGGTGGGGGTCGACCGGGCCGGGCTTTGCCGGCTTGGCATCGAAGCGGGGGGGTTGGTCGAGGACCACCTCGAACCCCAGGCCGTAGAGGACCTCGGAAAGGCGAGACTGAAGTCGCGAGGCGGTAACCCCGACGATCTCGGCCGATGTCCCCACGGGGAACGGCCTGCCGGCCATCCGTCGGTCGGTCCAGCGGTACGGCCTCGGCCCGGTCGGGGCAGGCGCGCTAGACGGAGGGATCGGCGGTGGGGTCGAGAACGAGGTTGACGGAAGGCTCGGGAGCGCCGAGGAGCGGAGCGGCGGGGTCGACGGGGTAGGGCTCACCGGCAGGGTGGCCAGGTACCGCTCGAGGGCCCCGAGCAACTCCAATCCCCGCTTCCGGGGGACCCCCGCCACGGCGAGGGTCGTCGATACGAAGTCGTACTCCTTGCCCGCCCAGCCAATCCCCCGCCCGGTGACGTATCCCTCCGCGTGAGCGGTCGATCCCTCGGCCAAGGCCCGGACCCCGATTTCGAGGATGATCTCGGTGTTGCCCCTCGATCCCGACCGGATCGCTAGGAGCTGACCGGGCTGCGGATGGAAGATGAAGTCACCGTCCCACCTCGGAAGGCGCTTCTCGCTCCCGTCCGTATGGGGATCGAGCACCGTGAACTCGTTCTGGTCGAGCCAAGCCAGGACGACCTTCTCAAGCTCCGCCGGTGACCGACCCGGTACCGGGAGGTCTCGGACGGTCCGCCCCATTCCTTCCTCCAATCGCTACGGCCGATCCGGACCACGTTCGGAGGAGAATAACGGTTCCTCGGCGCGGCCATCCTCACCCCCGACGGGCCGGCCAGCCGCGGGGCAGGTGCGCGTCGACGACGAGGCGGCCTCCCGGGGGCCGGCGGTGTCCTTCGCGCCGCGCTCCCCGTGGAACCTCCCGGGTGACCTCCGCCCAGGTCAGTCGCGTCGCTCCGACCTGCCGAACGGCCTCGGTCAACCCGCGAGGGGCTCCGGGCCCCGCGCCCCATCCGAACGGCGATGCGCGTGGCCCCCGGGAGCCGCTCATGCCGGCGGGGCCCCAGCTCCGGCGGGCGCCTCGCGTCCCGGGCCTCCGACCGCCCCCCGCAGGACCCCGAGCGCGACGGTCTCCACCGGGATCCCACGCCGCCGCAGGGACTCCGCGAGGCCCGGGACGTGCGCGTCGCCGACCACCACGGCGAGGCGGCCGTATCCCCGAGTCCGGAGCTCCTTGAGCCGGTTCGCCATGTGGTCGTTCCGTTCATCGAGGAGGACGCGGGCGACCCCCGGATACGCGCGGCGGAGCTCGTCCACGTACTGGGAGGGGTCCTCGGTGTACGCGTCGATCTGTCGCTCGACCATCCGGGCCGGGATGACGAGTCCCAGGATCCCTCCGAAGACGAGGAGAATCCGCTCCTTGCCGCTCATCGACCGAAGGAGGCGCTGGAGGGTCTCTCGGATCGGGTCATCGATGAGGAAGAGCGGAAGCGAGCGCTCCTTGGAGATCGCGGCCGCCGTCCGCATCTCCGCGCCGGCGACCCCCCCACCCATCTCCTCGCCGAGCCGACGTTGCAGAAGGCCCCAGAGACGGACGAAGATCGGGACCCCGGGGCCCGGCCGGCCCGCCGTGGGTTGGTCGGAGAGGAGGGCCCGCGCCCGCTCCGCGTCGAGCTCGACCGCGATGCCGTCGAGCTCCCGCGGACCGAGCACGGCCCGCAGCGGCGCTTCGAGGTCGACCACGTGGGCCGAACCGATGAGCAGGATGGGGGATTCGAGCGTGCTCGCGTACATTCGAGGGTCCGAGCCCGCGGGAGGTTATCGGGCTGCGGGCCGGGGCCCGGACGGTCCCTCGGGCTCCTTCGGATGGTCCGGGGCAATCCTATTAGCGGCTCGCCCGTGCGAGCGGCCATGCCCACGACCCTATTCCTCATCCCGACCACGAAGCGCGGCGAGCTCGACCAGGCGCTCAACGAGGACATGGTCGCCCGCCAGAGCCGCAAGATCCGGGAGGCGCCGGCGATGGGCGGGCCCGCGGGCCAGCTCTACGTGATGATCGAGGGGTCGGTCGACGCGATCGCCAAGGCCGACGCGCTGCTCGGCCCCCTCGGGAAGAAGCTCCCGGCGAACGAGGCCGCCGATCTCGAGCGGCGCTTCCGCGAGGAGGACGACTCCGCCTCCGCCGGGATGGGACTGTTCTTCACCGAAGGGTAGCGCGACCCGCGCTAGCCCTCGTCGGGCGGGGCCTGGGAGACCTCGAGGTCCTCCCCCCCGCCGAACAGGAGCTGGATGTGCCGGTAGAGCGGCTCGAGCCCGGACGCGTCCCGGCTCGAGGTGGGAAGGAGGGTCATCATCGGAGCGATCGTCTCCAGGGCCCGGAAGATCCCGGTCGAGAGCTGGACGTCCGGCGTCGGGCCTTCCGACTCGACGGCGTCCCCGAGGCGGTCCGGGTCGGCCCCCCAGCCGACGACCTCCTCGAGGGCGCCGGGCGCGAGGAGGTCCGTCTTCGTCAGCAGGTTGACCGTGGGCAGCCGAAAGCGGAACTCGACGAGCGCCGAGAGCATGAGGAGCGAGACGAACCCGTTCGCGCTCTTCGCGAGCGCGGGGTCGAAGAGGAAGGCGATCAGCGAGCGGTCCCCGCCCAGGGCGTCGACGATCGCCTTCGACGACTCGCGGAAGGCGAACAGCTCGACCTGGCCGGGCGTGTCGACGAGGACGTAATCCGAGCGCAGCTCGGAGAGCGCCTGCTTCACGTCGAAGACCTTGAGGGCGATGAGGTCCGCCGCGGCGATCTGGGCCCCGTTCGGCCCGAGCCTGTGCTCCTCCATCACGTCCGGGAGCCGCACCCATTCACGGATGTCGACGTCCGGCTCGAGCTCGGTCGACTCGCCGCCGGGGTCGAGGTTCACCACCGAAGCCGAGTAGCCGGCCGAGGAGAGCCAGGCGTGGAAGGCGGCGACGAGGCTCGTCTTGCCCGCCCCGGCGGTCCCGGTGAAGAAAATCGTCGCCGGTTCGTCCATCTACTTCTTCCGCTTGCCCGGATGGGACTTCGATAGCTCTTCGGCGAGGCGGCGCAGGAACGCCGCCTTGGTGGTCCCCGACCGCTTCTGGACCTTCACGCGCCCCGCGTAGCGGTGGAACTCGCGGGGGTAATGCTTCTCGGGCTCGGTCTCCGCCTGGAAGCCGAGGACGCGGGCGGCGTGGACAATCTCCTCGAGCGTCACCGGCCCGAGGGCGATCGCGTCCGGGACGCGCCGACCGAGGGAGCGGGACGTCTCGCTCGATAGGTAGGAGGGGTAGACGTAGAAGTAGTCGGCCATCCGACCGCCCTAGGGGGCCGCTACGTCGAGGCCGGGCTCTCGGCGATCCGGACCGCGTTGATCACGCCGTCCTGGCCCGGGCGAGAGCGGACCCGGACGAGGCCGACCTCGGTGGAGAGGATGGCCCCCTTGGTGATGACGTTCCGTTGAACGTAGTTCGGGTTCGCCGGGTTCTCCCGTACGGTGATGATCTTTGCGACCGAGCTCTTCCGGGTCGCTGGATCGAACACGTTGACGCTCGTGGCGGTCAGGATGCGCTCCTTGCGGTTCCCGCCCCGCACCCGGTAGGTCTTGACGGTCCCCGCGCCAATGGTGGCGTGCTGGAGCTCCCGCCCGATCTCGAACCGGCGCTTCTTGCGGATGGGCCGGAGCCGGCCGCCTGTTCGCTTGCGTCGGGAGCGCGCTTGCCAGATCCCCATGGTCGTCGGTGAGGGAGCCGTCGATGAAGGGGTCTCTATAAGACGTTAGCCCGCCCCTTCGTCGACGGGAAACGGCGGCGGGTCGTACTATAGCCGGGAACGCCCCCGCCGCGGGCGACGGGAGTCGAGGAAACCGGACCGCATCAGCCCGCGTGGATGATCTGGCTGCCGTCGATCCCGATCTCGATGGGCTTCGGGCGGAGCCCCATCCGTTCGAGGGTCCGGGCGAGGCCCGCCCGTCGTTCCGGCGGCACGACGAAGAACAGGAACCCCCCGCCCCCCGCGCCGAGGAGCTTCCCGCCGAGCGCCCCCGCCTTCTTGGCGGCCTCGTACCACCGCTCGACCCGGTCGTCGGTGACGCCCTCGGCCAGGGTCTTCTTGAGCTCCCAGTTCTCGTCCATCAGGCGGCCGATCTCAGGGTAGTTGAGGCGCTCGATGGCCCGCGCGACCTCTACGGCGATCGCCCGCATCCGGTCGTAGTCCGCGAGGTGCTCGTCCATCGCGTCGGCCTGCCGGGCGTGGATGGCGGCCGAGGAGCGTTCCACGCCCGTGAAGAAGAGCATCAGATGATCGTTCAACGCCGCGAGGGCGTCGTGGTCAAGGTTCAGGCTCTGGACCGATACGGTGTCGTCCTTCTCGACCCGGATGAGGTTGAGCCCGCCGTAGGCGGCCGTGTACTGGTCTTGGATCCCGCCGGCCTCCTTGAGGATCTCCCGCTCGACCCGGACGGCCTCCCGGGCGAGCTGGTGGGGGCCGACCCGATCGCCCCGCCAGGCGTGCAAGGCGTTGAGGACGCCGACGGCGCAGCTGCTGCTGGAGCCGATGCCCGTCCCCCGCGACGGCATCTGGGTCGCGGTGATGACCTGGATCCCGCTCGGGATGTTCAGCATCCGCATCGACTCCCGGATCGTCCCGTGGGCGATCTCGTCGAGGCTCCGCTTCGCGTCCTCGGTGATCCGGTAGCTCACCCGGATCTCCTCGGAGCTGAAGTTATCCACGACCATGACGAAGATCCCCTTGTTGATCGCGCCAGCGACGCACGCACCGGGTCCGTGGCGGCGGTAGAAGGCCGGGAGGTCGGTCCCGCCGCCCGCGAACGTGACGCGGAAGGGCGTCCGGGAGACCACGGCGTCGGATCGGGTCATCATCGGACGGTTCACCGCACGGGACGACCTCGTCTCGCTCGCGGCCTATTCAAGAGTTGTGGAGGACGGGCCGCGGGACCCGTTGGCGCGCCGCCGCGGCGTTGCCGTTAAGCCCGGGGACGGGCTCGCCGGGCCGGCGCGGCCGGGGATGGCGGACGGATCCCGAGGTGCGGAGGTGCTCGGGCTCGACGAGGCCGGCCGGGGGAGCCTCCTCGGACCCCTCGTGGTCGGCGGCTTCCGCTGTCCGGCCGATCGGATCGGCGAGCTCTCCGACTGGGGGGTCCGGGATTCCAAGTTGCTCAGCCCGTCCCGTCGGGAGGAGGTCTACCGTCGACTTCGCCGGGAGGGGCTCTGCCTGAGCGCCGTGGTGAGCCCCCGGACCGTGGACCGGTTCGTCCTCCGGCACGGCCTCAATGAGCTCGAGGCCCGGACCTTCGCACACCTGATCCGGCGCGCCGAGGATCCCGGCGAGGTGTTCGTCGATGCCTGCGACGTCGACGCGGGACGGTTCGGCGAGCGGGTCCGTTGCCTCGCCGGCCGCGCACCGCCGGTCGACGCCCGCCACAAGGCGGACCGGGACAACCCCGTCGTGGGCGCCGCGTCGATCGTCGCCAAGGTCGTCCGGGACGCGGCAATCCGGCGTCTCGAGACCGATCTCGGCGAAGCGATCGGCAGCGGGTACCCGAGCGACCCGATCACCGTCGAGTTCGTTCGTTCGTTCCTCGGGCGTGGCGGGCCGATGCCCGCGTGGCTCCGCGCGTCGTGGGCGACCACGCGAAGGCTTATCCAGCGCCGGACGCAGCCTCCCCTCGAGGCGTTCGGCCCATGATCGAGGAGGCGCTCGCCCGGCTCGTGGGCCGCTTCAACCAGAAGGTCGACGCGAGCCCGAAGCTCCAAGAGGAGCTCTCCGGCCTCGACAAGACAATCGCCGTCCACCTGACCGACGGACCGACGTACGCGGCCGACCTACGGCAGGCTCACCTCGTCAACCTCCGGCCCGAGGCGACACCGAAGGCGGACCTCACGATCACCACCGACTCGGAGACGTTCACTCGCCTCGTCGCGAAGGAGATGGGCCCGATGAAGGCCCTCGCGCTGCGCAAGCTCGTCCTCGAGGGGAGCCTCGAAGACAAGCTCACGCTCCGCAAGCTGCTCTGAAGCCGGTACGGCGGCGGGAGACGCCCCTACGGCAGGAAGACGCACGCGGCGATGCAGACGCCGTAGTGGTCCATCGGGATGGCGAGCTCCTCGGTGCGGTAGTGCACTCGGCGGAGCTCGACGCCCCGGAAGTGCGCGATCTCCTGCATGCGCCAGCGCAGGAACTCCTTGAGCGACTTCTGGGTCCCGTGAAGATGGCCCTCCGCGACGTACCCACCCTGGCCGTCCGTGCGGAATCCGTAGGCGATCCCGGCGCTGATCACCTCGCCCTCGCCCCCGCCGTGGCGGGCGAGGACGCAGTGGGTGATCGCCCCGCGGGGGAGCTTCATCCGGTCGACCTGGCGGATCCCGATGGGGAGCACGGAGGATACCGAGACCAGGTTCTGTTCGCCGATGCCGGCGGTCAGGAGCGCGAGGTCGAACGCGTTGAGGTCGCTCGTCTTGTTGATCCCCTTGCCGCTCGTGACGAAGAAGCGCGTCGGGACGGGGACGAGCGTCCCCGACGCCTCCGGCTTAGGGGCCACGAAGCCGTGGGAACTTACTCGCCATTTAAGCTTGGCCCGAGCGGATCGATCTAGACCATGATCGCATGACGCCGACGCATCGAATCCTCGGTCTCGCCGCGCCGCTCCATCACCGCGGCGACGAGCGCGTCGGTCAGCCGAAGGCTCGCGGACTCGAAGAGCGTGCCGAGCGGTGCGTAGCGCGGCCGATCGGCGTCCTCGGGGAAGTCAAGCGGGACGAGGACGCTCGCCGCGTGGGCGAGCTTCGAGGCCGGCCGCGCGGTGACAACGACGAGCTCGGCCCCCTCGCGCCGGACGATGTTCGCCGTCTGGATCGACGAGTTGCTCTCGCCGCGACCGGAAAGGATGAAGACGGCGTCCCCCTTGCGCACGATCGGGGTCACGCTCTCGCCGATCACATAGGCGGTGAGCCCGGCCTGGACGAGCCGCATCGCGAACGCCCGACCGACGATGCCGCTGCGGCCGGCGCCGTAGACGAACGTCGCCGGGGCGGTGCGCAGGAGCTCGACCGTTCGGTCGACGAGGGCGGGGTCGATCGACCGGAGGCTCTCGGAGACGCGCTCGCCGATGTAGGCCTGGGCCCGGTGGAACGTCGACGCGCTAGTGGCGGCGCGCTCGGCCATGGTCCTTTCCCTTCGTCCTCTTCGGCGGCGGCTGGCGGGGGGGCTTCGCGGCCGGCGGTGGGGCCTTCCCCGGTCTCGCCGCGGGGGCCTTCTTCGCCGCGGCGGCCGCGGGCGGCGTGGGCGGGTGGCGCTTCACCCACCGTCGGGTGAGCGCCCGCTCGTAGAGGAGCTTCATGTACATCGCGTCGTGCTCGAGGAGCGGCGAGCTCGAGATCACCGTGACGTCGTAGTCCCGGTCGGCGAGGAGCTCGGCGATCGGATCGAACTTCAACTGGCCGCGCTTGATCGGGGTGAGGCGGAACTCCCCGGGCCCGTAGAACTCCGTGCCGGAGAAGTTCGCGTACAGCTCCCCGCCGCTCGCCTTCACGAAGTCGGTGACGAGCGGGGCGAGCACCTCGGGCTTGTCGAGGTCGATCTTCTCGCGCGCCGCGAGATGGGGGATGTTGAGGACCGGGACGACGCCCTTGACCTTCCGGGCGAGCTCGAGGACCTCCTCGGCGGAGCCGAAGACGTCGGGGTGTCCGCTCGGCTCGACGCCGAGCCGCACGCCCCCCTTCGTGAACTTCTTGAGCCAGTCGGCGAGGTCGCGCGTGATCTGGGTCAGCACCTCGACGCTGTCCGCGCGCTCGCCGGAACCGTAGAAGCCGAGGTGCGTGAGGGTCAGGCGGGCGCCCAGGCCGTCCGCGAGCGAGCTCGCCCACTGGATCTGGCGGATCGAGCGGTCCCGCGCTTCCTCGCTCCCGAAGAAGTCGACGTAGTAGGGCGCGTGCAGCGTGAGGTCGACGTCGAGCGCCTTCGCGAGCGCCCGCGTCTGCGCGAGGTCGGCGCGG
>JASHSI010000018.1 GCA_030040915.1 Thermoplasmata archaeon
CGTAGAAGCGGGTGCCGGGAATCGGGACCGCAATCGAGACCGAGTACTCCTCGGGGCTGAACCGTCGGAACAGGGCGAGCGTCGCCTCGATGTCCTCGAGCGTCTCGCCGGGGTAGCCCAACATGAGGAACCAGAACTGCCGGATGCCGTTCTCGCGGAGGCTTCGCGCCGCGCGCTCGACCTGGGCGAGCCGGGTCCCGCGGTTCATCAGGTCGAGCATCTTCTGGCTGCCGCTCTCGACGCCGACGTAGACACGGGAGAGCCCGACCGACCGCATCCGGGCGAGAAGGTCCGGCTTCAGGAGATCGACCCGGGCGAGGACCTCGAAGCGCAGGTCGAGGCGGGCCGACTCCATCCCGTCGAGGAGCTCCTCGAGCCACCGACGCTGGATTCCGAAGACGTCGTCGCAGAACCGCACGTAGTCGACCCGGTAGCGGCGTTTCAGCTCGGCGAGCTCGGCGAGCACCCTCGGGACGCTCATCTGGCGGAACGACCGGCCGAACGTCGGTTTCGAGCACCACGAACAGTCGAACGGGCAGCCGCGGCTCGTGAGCACCGCCATCCGGCGCTCTCCGGTCCGCCGCTTCCATCGCGCGAGGTACTTCTCGAGGTCGATGAGGTCCCACGCCGGGAGCGGGAGGTCGTCGAGGTTCGGAAGGAACGGCCGCGGGGGTCCCCGAACGAGGCGCTCGCCGGCGCGGGTGATCGTGCCAGGGATCCCCGCGACCGATCGATCCTCGGCGAGCCGTCGCCCGAGATCGAGCAGCGTCGCCTCCCCCTCTCCCGGCACCACGGCGTCGAAGCCGAGATCGAGGTAGCGGGCCGGTCGGGTCGCGGCATCCGGTCCGCCGGCAACGGCGAACGCCCCGGCCTCCCGGGCGATCCTCGCGATATCGCCGGACCGAGGTTCGGTGAGCGTCTTGGTGTGGACCCCCACGACATGCGGGCGGTCCGATCGGATCCGTCGACCGACCACGGATGTGTCCCGCTCGAAGGTGAGGTCGACCACGCCCACCTCGACCGAACCGGCCCGAAGGTAGGCCGCCAGAGAGAGGAGCCCGAGCGAAGGGTAGAGCTCGATGTGCCGCCGCTCCATCGGGTCCTCCCGAGCGAGGTACGGATCGATGAGCAGGACGCGGGGCCGTTCGGAACGAGCGGCCGGAGCCGGGGCGTCCGCGACCGGCGCCCTCGCTTTCATCGGAGAGTCAGCGCCGCCGCGGGCGGCCACCGGAGATCGCCCCGACCGGGCAGTAGGGGACACACCAACCGCAGGCGGTGCAGTGGGGGAGGACCTTCAGCTCGGTCGGGGTGAGGTCGAGCGCGTTGGGCGGACAGACGCCCGTGCACAGCCCGCAAAGGACACAGACGTCCGGGTCGACCCGGATCATGCCGAGGCGGCCCCTTCCGACGCATCGGTCCCCCGGGTCGCGGGGTTCGCGGGAGCGGAGGCGAGCGCCCGGCCCAGCGCGGCGAAGCCCGTGAGCGCGCACTTGATCCGCACCGGCGAGAGCGGAATCCCCACGAGCTTCAGGACGTCGTCGCGGGTGAGCGCTTGGACCTCCTCGAGCGGGTGGCCGGCGATCTTCTGCGTCAGCATCGAGGCGCTCGCCACGCTGATCGCGCAGCCGCTCCCGTGGAAGCGCACGGACGCCACGACGCGGCGGTCCGCGTCCAGCTTGAGCTCGAAGGTGAGTCGGTCCCCGCAGTTCGGATTGCTCTCCTCGCCCGAGAGGTCCGGGGCGTCCATCGGACCGAAGTTCTTCGGAGCCCGGTAGTGCTGGAGGATGATCTCCTGGTACATGTCGTACATCGTCGATGGAGGTCGGCCCTACCTGGCTCATGGTTCGGGCCCCTACTAAGGCTTCCCGGGGTGCCACGGTGCGGCGCGGTGTTTCGCTCTCCGTGGATCGGGGACCCCCTTGGGAATCTTGCTGGAGGCGCGGTCGATATCGCACGACCCTCCGATCGCCGAGTGGTGCCCTCATGGCACTCTGGCACCGGTTGACGCGCTGTGCCATCGAAGAGGGGAGGGGGGGAGGGCGTTCGCCCGGGCTCCGGTAAACCATGGGCGGTCCGTCCGTCCCCGAGCTGACCATCGCCGCGCCCCGTCGCAGGAGCTTGGGCGTGGACGGGGCCGAGACCGCACGGTCGTCGGTCAGACCTGCCCCGACCGCCATGGGCTTACAAATAGAAGTGACGCGGATGCGGGACGGCTCTCGACGGAATGAACCGCGGCGTCGACCCCACCGGCCCCAGTTGGATGGACCGGACTCACGGCTGGCGCGACCGCGGGTTCGCTTGGATGAATTCGCCCCGCCACGCTTTCCGGCGGAACGCGCAGGAAGCGAGTCTCCGCCACGCGTCGCATATTGCGTTACGCAGACAAGCAGGATGCGGCGAAACGTACCGAAGCCATAACGTAGGGAACCGGTACGGGTGGCGAGTGCCGCGAGTGGGGCGCGCACGGCCTTCGTCGGGCCGGGCCACGGGCCGAATGCCCAAGCGGGCGATCTACCTAGAGTGACTACCGGAGAGGAAGAAAGGGACCATGGAGTCGAAGAGCGTTCTGGCGTTGATCGTGCTGATCATGGCTACGGTAGGGTTCTCGATGGCCCCCACCATGTCGAGTCCGGCCGGCACGGCCTCTTCCGCCCCGGCGCCAATCGGCGGGTCGCTCGCCGGCCCAGCGGTCGCCCTCGCGGCCCCGACGATCTCCCACGACGTGAGCACGTTCCCGCGCACCGTCCTCGTCGAAGCGTTCACGGCCGAGTGGTGCGAGTGGTGCCCGGAAGAGTCGCACGCGATGTACACCTTGGAGCACCAATTCAGTCGCAGCGCGCTCGTGGTCGGCGAACTCCATGTCTGCTACGACGGGCCAAGCGATTGTGGGGACAGTTTCAACACTCCCGACGGCATTTCATTGACCCGGCAGGAATACTACGATGTCTCGGGCATTCCGACGGTGGCGATCGACGGCAAGGTAATCGCGGGGAGCAATGCCAACGAGACGATGCTCTACGACACCTACCTGAGCGCTTTGGAGAACGCCTCGAGCGTCCCAGGGGGCGTTCAGATCAATCAGAGCGCCGAGTTCACCTCCCTCGGCAACGTGACCGTCTCGGAGCAGGTCACCTCCGGGGTCACGGGCACCTTCCACGCGCTCTCCTACCTCGTCGAGTACATCGGGCAGAACATCAGCGGCGGCGGAGGGATCCATGACATCGATTATGTCGTCCGGGCCGCCATCGTCAACGAGAACGTCAACCTCGTGGCCGGTTCCTCGATCGCGCTCTCGGGAACCACCGAGATGGTACCCGGATGGAACCAGGACAACCTGAGCGTCATCAGCTTCATCCAGAACAACTCGACGATGGACGTCGAGAACTCCAACATGGTCCCCGTCGTGAACCTGGCGGGCTCGCTGTCGGCGAACCCCGGGACGATCTCGGTGGGCGAATCGGTGCAGGTCACCGTGCAGGCCACGAACACCACGACGGGCGCCCCGGTCGAGGGTGCGCAGGTCGCGCTCCAGTCGAGCGACGGGGGCACGTTCGGCTCCCCCGTTGGGACCACCGCGGCGGACGGATCGTTCCAGACCACGTTCGCGGTCCCCTACGTGACGGCGCTCACGACCGACAACTTGACGGCCGTGATTTCGAGCCCTGGCTACGCCACCACCACCGCCGCCACCACACTGGTCATCAACCCGACGAGCCCGCCGAGCGTCCCCCTCGGCGTGAACATCGTTCCGTCGGGCCAGGACCAGGTCGACCTCGCCTGGGCCTCCCCGGCGACAGGGGGTAACGGGGTCACCTACCACGTCTTCCGTTCGACGGCACCGTCCGTGGGCTTCCAGCTCGTGAGCACGGGGACGAGCACCTCCTTCGACGACCCGAACGTCGTCGCTGGGACGAACTACTACTACATCGTCGACGGCGAGAACAACGGCGGGTGGGGCGTGAACACGACGGAGATCGTGGCGAACAGCGTCTCCGTCGAACCGGAGGGCCTTCCCGCGGGGGTCGGATGGACGCTGACGATCGATTCGACCGAACTCAACTCGACGACGGGCTCGGCCCTCACCTTCTACCTTCCGAACGGCGACTTCTCCTACTCCTTCTCCGCATGGAAGTACGAGTTCATCGCCGCGGAGACGGGCCAATCCCTCAGCCTCTCGTCGGCCCCCCAGACCCTCACGGCCGCCTTCGCCTACCGATTGGCGACGCTAGAACTGGCGGTCCAACCCGCGAGCGCGACGGTCACGTTGAACGGCACCGCGGTCCCGCTCTCGGCCTCGGGAGACGCGACCCTCTCCTTGAAGGCCGGATGGGACCTGATCCAGGTCTCTGCGGCCGGATTCGTGACCACCTCGAAGAACGAGTCGTTCACCTGGGGGAACACGAGCACGGTGACGATCCAACTCACCGCCTCGTCTCCGTCCCATCCGAACCAAGGCTCTTCGGGGGCCTCTACAACGATTGCCGGCCTCGTTCCGTGGGAGTTCGGCACGATCCTCGTCGGCATCCTCCTCGTCGCCGGGGTGGCGATCCTCCTCGCGCGGCGACGGCCGGGCGGTCCCGCCTCCCCGCCGTCGAGCTAGAAGGACCGCGCTGGCTCGGGGGGTCGTCGTGTCGACGGAGCGCGAGGGGGACGGGGCCAGTGCCTGGCGGCACCCGCCGCGACTAGGTAGTTCCTCGGGGGCCTCGCGGGCGTTGTCCCTGGGAGTGGCGGTCGCCCTGGCTCTCGCGTTGTTCGTCGTGCCGACCGCGGGGGCGTGGAGCCCGGCCGCGGGCGCGCCCCGGCTCTCGGCGCCGCGTCCCTCAGCGTGGACCGGGGTGGTGTCGATCGTGCAGTCCCCGTCGTGGATCACCCAGGGGAGCAATGTGACCGTCGGGATCGAGATCGCGAACCCATCCGATGTGAAGGTGATCGCGTACACATTCTGCCAGTTGTGGAGCTTCGCCGAATGCTACATCCCTCCCGTCGTCATGTCCGCGAACGGATCGGGTTGGTTCACTGGGACGACGAAGGTGATGTCGTACTACAACCACCTCTATCCAGGCGACATCGTGGGTTACAACATCACGGTCAGCTACGAGAACGGGACGAACGTCTCCGAACCGAGCGCCCCGCAGAGTCCTTTCCCCGGCCTCACCGTCGGACAGGCCGTCGTGACCCCCGGGGCGAGCCCCGAGAACCTCTTCTCCGTCACCGTCCGCAATCCGGTCTTCGGAATCAGCGGGACGGTCGACAACGCGACGACCGGTGCCCCGGTGGTCGGCGCCAACGTCACCCTAACGTCGACGGGGACCAACACCACGACCACAAACTCTCAGGGTGCCTACTCCTTCGGCCGGCTCCTGAACGGGAGCTATACCCTGACGGTATCGAAGGCGGGCTACTCGACCCAGACCAAGAAGGTCACGCTCTCCGGCAGCAACGCGACCCAGGGGGTTGAGCTCTCGAACACCACCTCGGGGACGAACCTCCCGATCGGAGGCGGCAGCGCGAAGTCGGACCTCCTGGGCGGGATGGACGTCGAGTACGTCGGTCTCGGGGTCGCTGCGATCGTGATCGTC
>JASHSI010000154.1 GCA_030040915.1 Thermoplasmata archaeon
GAGCGTGCGGACCGGGTCGATCGCCGACCTCCACGACCGCGCGGACCTCACGGGCCTCCCTGCGGCTCGCCGGGCCGGCGAGCTCGCCTACCGGCTGGCCGGGGTCGAGGCGAAGCGGATCGACTTCGCCGAGGTGCACGACTGCTTCACGATCGCCGAGGTGATGGCCCTCGAGGACCTCGGGTTCTTCCCGAAGGGCTCGGCCGCCAAGGCGTCCGCCGACGGGCTCACGGCGCGCGACGGACGCCTCCCGATCAACCCCTCCGGCGGGCTCAAGGCGAAGGGCCACCCGATCAGCGCCACCGGGGCGGCGCAGGTCGTCGAGGTGTTCGAGCAGTTCAACCACCGCGCGGGGGCCCGGGCGGTGCCGAAGACCGAGCTCGCCCTGACCCACAACGTCGGGGCGACGGGCGGCTCGTGCTCCGTGCACATCTTCGGCCACCGCTGAGGGCGACGATGACGACGGCAGGTTCCCACTCGATCCGGGAGTTCCAGGAGGCGTACTCCCGGGACGGGCACCTCCGCGGCTTCCGCTCCGCCTGCGGGTTCGTCACCGCCACCTGGGGCCTCGCCTGCCCCCAGTGCGGGGCGCGCGACCTCGAGGAGTATCCGCTGCCGGCGACGGGGCGGATCGCCGCGTTCACGGTCCAGACCGTGCCGGCGGAGGAGTTCCTCGGCGAGGCCCCGTACGCCTACCTCCTCGTCGACCTCGACGGGGGCGGCCGGATCTCGGGGTGGATGAGCGGGGGAACGGACCCCTGGGGCGTTGCCATCGGAGCCGTGGTCCACCTCGTGGGCAGTGCGCGTCCCGGGGTCAAGTTCGCCCTCGGTCCGGCGGAGGCCCCGCGTGCCTGACGGGGCGCCCGCGTCCAATCCCGACCGGCCGTGGCTCGCCCACTATCCCTCGAACGTCCCCCGCTCCATCGAGATCCCGAACGAGCGGCTCCCGGACGCGGTCGAGCGGAGCGTCCAGAACTGGCCCGATCGGACCGCCTTCGTGTTCTACGGCGCGCGCACGAGCTACCGAACGTTCTGGGACGCGACGGGTCGATTCGCCGCCGCCCTGCGGAGGGACGGGTTCGTCCCCGGGGACCGGCTCGCGCTGTACCTGCCGAACTGCCCGGCCTACCCGATCGCCCTCTACGGGGCGCTACGCCTCGGCGTGACCGCCGTCCAGGTGAGCCCGCTCTACCTCGGGGAGGACCTCGAGCACCTGCTCGCGGATGCCCGCCCGAAGGGGATCGTCCACCCCGACATCCTCACCCGGAACCTCGCGAAGGTCCCGGCGAAGGTGGCCCCCCCGATCCAGTACTGTGCCCGGCTCAAGGAGTTCTACCCGTGGTACCAGCGGGCGTTCGTCAACCGGGTCGCCCGGCGTCGCGGGCTCGATCCGCGCGATCCATCGGGGCCGGGGGTCCGATGGTTCGCCCAGGCGACCCGCGGGCCGGGGGAGTTCCCCCGACCCGCCGCGGACCCGGCGAAGGACGTCGCGGTCCTGCAGTACACCGGGGGCACGACCGGCCGGCCCAAGGCCGCGCAATTGACGCACCGCAACCTGCTCGCGAACGCGCTCCAGTCCCAGGCGATGTTCCCGGTCGCGCCCCCCGGGACGTCGGTCGTGCTCGCCGCGATCCCGTTCTTCCATGTCTACGGTCTCACCGTCGCCCTGAACTATCCCCTGGTGGCGGGCTCGACGATCGTCCTCGAACTGCGACCGGACGTCCCCGAGATGCTCCGGCTGATCGCGAAGCACCGGCCGCTCGAGCTTCCCGGGGTCCCGGCGCTCTACCGGGGGATCGCCGACCACCCGAACGTCGGCAAGTTCGACATCCGGTCGATCCGGATCTGCGTCAGCGGTTCGGCCCCGCTCCCCGCCGAGGTCGCCCAGCGGTTCGAGGCGATCACCGGCGGGAACCTCATCGAGGGGTATGGTCTCACGGAGGCCTCCCCGGTCACCCACGCGAACCCGATCGACCACGACCGGCGGCGCGCGGGATCGATCGGGCTCCCACTGCCGCTCACCGACCATCGGGTCGTCGACCTCGAGTCCGCGACCCGGGTCCTCGGACCCGGCGAGGCCGGGGAGCTACAGGTCCGCGGCCCCCAGGTGATGCTCGGCTACCTCGACCGTCCGGAGGAGACGGCCGCGGTGCTCCGCGACGACTGGCTCTCGACGGGGGATATCGCGACGATCGATCCGGACGGCTACGCCTACATCGTCGACCGGAAGAAGGACATGGTGAACGTCGGCGGGCTCAAGGTCTACCCGCGGGAGGTCGAGGAGCTCCTCTTCCGGATCCCCGGGGTCGCGGACGCGGCCGCGGTCGGGGTGCCCGACCCCGAGCTCGGCGAGGTCGTCGCCGCGTTCGTGGTCCGCACCGCCGGTGCGTCGCTGACCGAGGCGGAGGTGATCGCGTTCGTCCGGGAGCGCATCGCGCACTACAAGGCCCCCCGGCTCGTGGTCTTCCGAGGGGGCCTGCCGAGGAGCGGGGTCCAGAAGGTCCTGCGGCGGGAGCTGCGGGACCTCGCGATCGCCGAGCGCGCGACTAGAGCCCGCGCTGGATGAGGTCGCGGGCGATCACGAGCCGCTGGACCTCGTTCGTCCCCTCGAAGATCTCGGAGATCCGGGCGTCGCGGTAGGCCCGCTCGATCGGGATCCCGCGGATGTAGCCGAGCCCGCCGTGGACCTGCAGCGCCTCGTCGATGACCTCGCTCGCCCACTCGGAGGCGAGGCACTTCACGATGGCGGCGTTCCGCGTCTTCGCCTCGCGCTCGACCCGGTTCCAGGCCCGCGGATCGGGGCCCATCCGGTCCTGCTCCGCCGCGGCGTGGTAGACGAGGTAGCGGAGGGCCTGCACGCGCATCGCCATGTCGGCGAGCTTGAACTGGATCGCCTCGAACTCGCTGATCGGATGGCCGAACTGCATCCGCTCCTGGGCGAACTTGAGCGCCCCGCTGCTCGCCGCCTCCATCGCCCCCAACGAGGCCGCGCCGAGAGAGACCCGGCCGACATCGAGCGCCGTCATCGCCACGATGAACCCCCGGCCGACCTCCCCGAGGACCCGATCCGCCTCGACCTCGACCCCGTCGAGGACGAGCTCGGCGGTCGAGGTCCCGTGGAGCCCCATCTTCTTCTCGCACCGCCCCACGGTGAACCCGGGCATCCCGCGGTCCAGGACGAACGCCGTGACGCCGCCGGCGGGTCCGAGCTTCGCGTCGTTCGCGGCCATCACGATGACGGCGTCGGCCTCCTTCCCGTTCGAGACGTAGATCTTCGTCCCGCTGAGGACCCAGGCGTCGCCTTTCCGCTCGGCCTTCGTCCGGACCGACCCGGAGTCGCTCCCGGATCCGGGCTCCGTGAGGCTGAAGGCGAGGAGCTTCTCGCCGCGGGCCGCGGGGACGAGCCAGCGCCGCTTCTGCTCCTCCGTCCCGAAGGCGAGGAGCGGGGTGGTGCCGAGGGAGGTGTGCGCCCCGAGGATCGTTCCGTGCGAGGCGTCGACCTTCCCGAGCTCCTCGAGAAGGATCGCGTACCCCACCTTGCCGAGCCCGAGGCCGCCGTACTCCTCCGGGACCGGGACCCCGAAGTACCCCTCGGCCTGCATCTTCCGGACCGAGGCGGCCGGGAACTCCTCCTTCTCGTCCATCTCCGCGACGATCGGAGCGACCTCGCGGGCGAGGAACGCCCGGACCCCCTCGCGGAACGCCTCCTGGTCGGGGGTGAACGAGAAGTCGAACGGCATCGGCGGCGCGAACCGCGACAGCCCTTTATATCGTGCCCGAGGTCCGGACCTCGTGGAGCGTCCCAACGGCTTCGCGGACGCGAACGCGAGCCTCGAGGACGCCCAGTTCGTCATCGTCGGGGTGCCGTTCGACCGAACGACCTCCTTCCGCCCGGGGGCACGGTTCGGCCCGGATTCGATCCGCCAGCACTCCTGGAACTTCGAGTCCTACGACCTCGAGACGGGGATCGACCTCGCCGACGTCCCGATCCACGACCTCGGCAACGCGCCCGAGTACGGGAGCGCCACCTCGATGGCCGACGGCGTCCGCGAGGAACTGCGCCCGATCTATGCGGCCGGCAAGATCCCGATCGTCCTTGGCGGGGACCACGCCTGCTCCCCGCCGTGCGTCGAGGCCTACCCCGACGGCGGGTCGCTCGGGGTCCTGTACATCGACGCCCACATGGACTTCCGCTCGAGCTACCTCGGCGATCCCCGCAGCCACGCCTGCTCCTCCCGCAGGATCGTCGAGAAGGTCGGGGCGCAGAACGTCGTGGTCCTCGGCGTCCGCTCCGTCTCCAAGGAGGAGATGGACGACAACCGGTCGATCGGGATGGCCCATGTGTCGGCCCACGAGGTCTTCCGCGAGGGGATCGAGTCGGCGGTCCAGAAGGCGCTCAACATGCTGCGGACCGACCGCATCTACGTCTCGCTCGACATCGACGCGATCGACCCGGCCTACGCCGGGGGGACCGGGACCCCCGAGCCGTTCGGCCTGACCCCGAGGGACGTCAAGCACGCGATCGACATGGTCGCGCCGAGGCTTGCCGGGCTCGACATCATGGAAGTGAGCCCGCACTACGACCAGGGCAACACCAGCGCGGTCGCCGCCCGACTCGCGCGCGAGGCGATCGTGCGCGCCGTCGCCACGCACCGCGTCCGATGAGCCGCCCGGTCGACCCCGCCGTGCCCGAGGGCCGCCCCGGACGGACGGTCTCCCGTGGGGCCGAGGCGTCGCTCCGCAAGGTCGATTGGTGGGGCTTCCCCGCGCTCCTCAAGGAGCGGGACGCGAAGGGGTACCGACCGAAGGCGCTCGACGAGCGCCTGCGAAAGGAGCGGACCCGCAACGAAGCGCGCCTCCTCGTCGAGGCGCGGCGCCTGGGGGTCCGGACCCCGCTCATCTACGACCTCGACCTCACCCACCACCGCCTCCTCCTCGAGGAGCTCCCCGGACCGACGCTGAAGTCCCTGCTCGAGGAGCACCGGGAGGAGACCGCTCCGCTCGGACCACCGGTCCGCGCCTTCGGCCGGGTGCTCGGCCTCCTCCACGCGGGCGGCCTCTCGCACGGCGACCTGACGAGCTCGAACGTGCTCTATCCGGACGGGCCCTCGGCCCCGCCGGCGCTCATCGACCTCTCCATGGGCCACAAGGGGGCCGGCCTCGAGGAGATGGGGATCGACCTCCATCTCGTCGAGGAGGACTTCAAGGGCCTCCACCCGGAGGGGGAAGCCCTCCTCGGGGAGTTCCGGAACGGCTACCGCGACGGCCACCCAAACGGCGGGGCCGACGTGGAGGCCCGGGCGAAGGAGATCCGCGGCCGCGTCCGGTACGCCTAGCGGCCCCGGGCTACCGGTCCGGCGCGCCGCCGTCGGGCCGGACCCGTCGGAGGCCGTCCACGAGCGCGGCGGGGAGCGCGTCGATCACGTCCGTCGCGACGAGCCCGAAGCCGCGCGGCTCGACCGCCCGGCTCCCCGCCTCGCCCACGAGCCAGCTGCCGAGCCGGGCGGCCCCCATCGCCGGGATCCCCTCGGCGAGGAGCGCCCCCACCGCGCCGGCGAGCACGTCGCCCACCCCCGAGACCGTCATCGCGAGGGCGTGGTGGGCGTTCCGGGCGACCGAGCGTCCATCGGAGATCGCGTCGGTCGGCCCCTTCGCGAGCAGGGTGATCCCCCGCGCCTTCGCGATCCTCCGGACCTGGTCCAGGCGATCGGGGTCGGCCGCCTCGGGATTCCCGCCGAAGACCCGGGCGAACTCGCCGGGGTTCGGGGTCGCGACGAGATCGAACCCGCCGTGGCGGGCGATCTCGAGCGGCAGCGCGTCGAGGCCGTCGGCGTCGATGACGATCGGGACCGAGCCGGCGAGCGCCTCGATCAGGAGGCGGAGCGCCTGGATCGTCTCGGGGTGGCGGCCCGCCCCCATGCCGATGAGGACCGCCTTCGGCGGCGCCTCGTAGAGCGCCTCCCGGATCGGCCGCACGTCCCGGGGCCGGAAGTGCTCCTCCCCGAACGCCCGGACCACGAGGTTCGGCGAGAACGCCTGGGCCCGGCCGGCGGCCGGCTCGGGGAC
>JASHSI010000155.1 GCA_030040915.1 Thermoplasmata archaeon
GGCCGGGCTCGACCGGAGCGCCGCCTTCCTCGAGAAGTGGACCGCTCCGGACGCGTCGGTCCTCCAGGGGCCGTACGTCGGCGAGGAGGGGACGCTCCTCGTGGAGAGCCCTCGGAGCGCCCGCTCGCTTTCCGAGCTCCTCGACCGGGAGCTCCCCACGCTCCCGATCGGGCGGGACCTTAGGGCCTGCCTTCCCCCCGAGGCCCATCTGCGGTCGCTCGAGGAAGCCCCCGAGAGCCCGGAGCTGGAGCGCGCCCTGGCCGCGCTCCTCGGGAAGCGGCTCCCCTGGGCCCGGCCCCGCGCCTAGATGGCGACCGGCCAGAGGTTGAGGAACAGGAACCAGAGGCCGAGCCAACTGAAGAACACCGTCAGGATGAGCCACGCCCAGTCGCCCTTCGTGTACTCGCTGGAGCGAACGCGGAGCCGCTGGACGCCGAACGGAGCGAGGACCACCCCGAGCAGGCCGAGTCCCCAAGGGAGGGCGCCGGGGAGACCCGCCCGGTCGATCGCCCAGGAGAGCGCGGCGAGGCCGACGCCGAAGCTGAGCGAGACGACCGTCGCGATCGACTGCTCGTACTCGTGGGCGAGGAATTTCCGCTCATCGAAGTCGGGGAAATGGAAGGCCTCGGCCTCCTCCTTCTCCTCGACCTTGTACCGGGCCTTCTTCGCCATCGGCTAGCGACCCCGGGCGCCGAGCGCCGATTCATAGAGCTCCTGGGCGTGGTAGGAGGAACGGACGAGCGGCCCCGCCTCCACCCCGGAGAACCCCGCGGCGAGGGCGAGATCCCGCAGACGGGCGAACTCCTCGGGGGTCACGTACCGGTCGACGGGTCGGTGCGCCGGGCCCGGCCGTAGGTACTGCCCGAGCGTCAGGAGGTCGACCCCGCGCCGGCGGAGGTCGCCGAACGCCTCCTCGAGCTCGGGCTCCGTCTCCCCTAGGCCCAGCATGATCGAGCTCTTCGTCACGGCGCCGGTGCCGTGGGCCCGGGAGAGCAGTTCGAGGGACCGCTCGTAGCCGGCCCGTCGGTCCCGCACGGACGGGGAGAGCCGGCCGACCGTCTCGAGGTTATGGGCGAGGACCTCCGGACCGCTCGCCAGCACCGTGCCGAGGGCCTCCGCCGAGCCCGCCAGATCCCCGACGAGCAGCTCGACCCGGGTCCCGGGCGAGCGACGATGGAGCTCGGTCACGGTCTCGGCCAGGACGGAGGCGCCCCCGTCCGCCAGGTCGTCGCGGCATACCTGCGTGAGGACCACGTAGCGGAGCCCCCACCGGCCGACGGCGTCGGCGATCCGGGTCGGCTCCCTCCGGTCGACCTCCCCCGCCGGCCAGTGGGTGCGCACCGCGCAGAACGCGCAGCGGCGGGTGCAGTCGGTACCGAGGAGCATGAGGGTGGCCGTCCCGCTCGACCAGCACTCGGCGAGGTTCGGGCAGCGGGCCTCTTGGCAGACCGTGCCGAGGCCAAGCTCGCGGACCGCCGCGCGAACCGCGGTGTAGCGCTCGCCCGCCGGGGGCCGGGTCCGGATCCACGCCGGGAGGCGGGCCGTCTCCGCGGCCGAAGGGGGCGGTTCGATCGAGATCACGACCGGGTTCGAACCCGTCGAGTCCATTAGGTCTTCCGGGACGGGCGGGACGGGAATCGGTCCTCCAGCCGTCGGCGAAGGACCGCCACGGGGAGCTCGTCCATGCCGAGTCGGCCGGGGCGCCCGGGCCGGGCGGGGTCGACTTGGACGATCCCCTCCTGTTCGAGACCCCGAACGGTCCGCCAGAACGTCACCCGACTCACCGGTTCGCGACCGTACTCCTCGGCGACGGCGGAGTAGGCGAGCCGTACGGTACCGGTCGGCGTCCGGGTCCGGGGCCCCCGGAGCGTCCGGGAGAGGGCGAGGAGGACGAGGAGCTGGGTGTCGTCGAGGCCCTCGAGCTTCTCCTCGCTCAAGGACGGCCTCAGCGTCCCCTGCATCGCCCGCACGTGCTCGGGCGAGATCTCGGGAGCGCTGCCCTCCTCCGCGGCGCGAGCGGCCCCCTGGAGTAGCTCGAGGGCGAACCGGGCGTCCCCGGTCGGGGCCGCGAGCGCCGAGATCTGGTCGAGGAGCTCGTCCGGATAGCTTCCCGATCTCAGCGCTAGCCCGGCCCGGTAGGCGAGGATCCCCCGGAGGTCCTCCTTGGCATACCTCGGGAGCGCGAGATGACGGCTCACCCCGAAGCTCGATCGGCTCGCGGCATCGAGGAATGCCAAGACGTCCTCCGGCGCGATGAGGAGCAGGGAGATCGAACCGAGGCCGACCTCGCCGGAGCGCGTGAGGAGGTAGACGATCTTCGTCTCCTGCCGGACGAGGGTCCCGACCTCGTCCAGGATCACGAGCCGTGGTGCCGGGGCCTTGCGCAGGCCCTGCTCGAGGATGTCGATCATCTCGGGGACCCCGTAGCCCTTGTCGGGCAGGTAGACCCCGACGCTCCGCAGGAGCTCGAGGAGCACGAGGCGGTCGGTCGAGCGCCGCCAGCAGTTGATGTAGTGCGAGACGACCGGCCGGCCTCTCGGCCCGTCCGGTCGCGCGAGCTCTTGGGCAAGCCGGCGGCCGAACGCGGTCTTGCCGCTCCCGATGCCGCCCGTCAGGAGGAGATGGTGGGGAAGGCCCTTCGATGCGGCGGACCGGTACCGGTCGAGCACCTGGCGGAACTCCTTCTCCCGTCCAACGAGCCGCGGGGGGAGGTACGCCGGGTCGAGTGTCTCCTCCGCGGTGAAGATCGAGGCCAAGGTCCCCTCCGGCGGCGTCCGGGACCGTCGGGTGATTTAAGGGGATGGCGGCTCGCCGGTCCTACCTCGGCGGCCGATCCTCGACGGAGGGGGTGAACCCGTACACCGAACGGACCGATCGTTCGAACGGGATATGCAACGCCTCGA
>JASHSI010000156.1 GCA_030040915.1 Thermoplasmata archaeon
GGAGCACGGTCGCGGTCGACGGCACCGACGCCACCGACGTCGCGATCCGGATGCTCCGGCGGTCGCCGTACCTCGCGGGGTGCCGGGCGATCCTCGTCGACGGGGCGACCGTCGGCGGGTTCAACGTGCTCGACCTCGGCGCGCTGGCGCGCGCGACGGACCGCCCGGTCGTGTCGGTCACCCGCAGGGCCCCGGACCTCCCCGCGATCCGGGCGGCCCTCTCCGCCTACCTCCCGGACGCGGCCCGGCGGTTCGCCGTCCTCCGGCGCCAGCGTCCGTTCCGGGTCGGGGCGCCCGAAGGGGCGCGCTGGATCGCGGTCGCGGGCGCGAGCCGCGCGGAAGCGAATCGGCTCCTCGTCCGGACCACGCTCGTCGGGAACCTGCCCGAGCCGCTGCGGGTCGCCCGCCTGGTCGCGCGGGCGATCGCCGCTCGGTCCCGCCGCGTCCCTCTACGGGGAGCCGCCGGGCGGGGAGCTCCCGCCGCTCCCGCTGCCCGACGAGCCCGTGGAGGTTGAGCTCGAGGGGCTCGACGACGAGGTCGGGGACTCCGGGCGCATCATCATCGGGCGGCCGCGGCCCCGCAGCACGAAGAACGCGAGGAGGCCGAGGACGATCAGCACGACGATCACCACGAGGTCCCCCGTCGTGAACCCGGAGTTGCCGAGGTTGTAGGAGAGCGACGACGGGTTGTTGTTGACCTGGGCCGTGAAGTAGCTCGAGACGTGGCAGACGCCGGTGCATCCCGTCCCGCCGAGCGTCGCCGCGGCGCTCACGTAGAGGAGCCCGTTGGGTGTCCCCGACGGGATGGTGTAGGAGAAGCTCCCCGACGCGCTGTTGAGCACGATGTGCTCGACGCCGGCGCCCGTCCCCGCGGTCTCGGTGGGGGTCAGGACGAGCGTGTAGGTCTGCGGAAGGGTGGCGTCGCCGGTCGTGGTGAACCGGTAGTCCACGGTGACCGTCTGGCCGGCCTGGAAGCTCCCGTCGACGTAGTTCGAACTGGTCCCGATCCCGAGGAGGAGGGCGACGCCGTCCGACTGCTTGAGGGTGATCGACGCGTTCGCGATCGCGCCCGCGGTCGCGGTCTCCGCGATGACCGACACCGTGTAGCTCGCGGGCGGGGCGCCCGACGGCACGCTGATCGAGATCGAGCCCCCGGTGACGGGTCCGTTGAACACCCAGTTCCCGTTGTCGTCGACGACGGTCCCCCAGAGGGAGGCCCCCGAGAGGAGCGTGCCGACCGTCGAGACCCCGATGGTCACCGTCTGGCCGGCCGAATAGTTCCCCTCGCTCGGGGTCAGCTCGATCGCGCCGGCCGCGACGTAGCTCAGCGACCCGCCCTCGGTCGCGTCGGTCGCGTTCGACGCGACGACGATCGCCTCGACCGTGCCGTAGAAGCTCGACGGAAGCACGAGGCTCGTCGAACCCTGGGTCGTGTTCGCGCTCGGGGTGCCGACCCGGAGGAACGCCCCGTTCTCGGCCTCGATCACCCAGTAGGAGACCGACCAGCCCTTCGTGACGGAGGAGTTCCCCCCGCCGAGGGTCCAGGAGAGGCTCGCGGTCGCCCCGCTGTAGTACTGGGAAGCGGACCAGGTGACGTCGATGCTCGGGTAGGTCGTGGTGTTGTAGATCGTGAACGTCGCGTTCGTTGTGACCGTCGAGAGGGACGGGTCGGCCGGGTCCGAGATCGTGACGCTCACCGTGTTGTCGTGGTGGAAGGAGAACACGCTTCCCGAGGCGAGGAAGCTGAGCGAGGCGAGGCCTTGGGAGTCCGTCACGAGGCTCGACGGGGGGTTCCCCGGGGGGGTGACGAACGTCGCCCCGTTGACGAACTTGATGGCGGCGTTGAGGCCGCTCGCGGGGGTGGAGGTCCCCGCGATCTCCTCGACGATCTGGACGCACACCGGGGTTCCGGCCACGAAGCTCGAGGCCGGGGTGCCGAGATCGGCGCAGCTCGCGAGCGCGACAGAGGGAGTTCCGAGGGACCCGATGTAGCCGCTCGTGTCCGAGACGGCGCTCGTGTTCCCGCCGTTGCTCGTCAGGTTCGCCCAGACGGTGAGGTAGAAGGCCCCGGCCCCGTTCGTAGGCGCGGTGAAGTTGTACCAGCCGATCCCGTTCGGGGCCGTGGTGGGGACGGGGGTCCCGGGGAGCTTGACGTAGGTGCCCCCGGTCGTGTAGTACTCGCCGGTGAGCACGAAGCTCGTGACCCCGCTGAACAGCGCCTCGTTCGCGGGTGAATAGGCGTCGAACAAGACCGAGACGTTCCCGGCGGGGAGGACGTCCGCCTGGAGGACGCTGATCCCGGCCCGGAACGTCTGGACCGTGAAGTTGGTGTAGGCGAACCCGCCCTTCGAGCCGCTCACCGTGAGGTTCCATCGGCCGCCCAGGTGCAGGGCGACGGGGATCTGGAAGTAGTGCCCCCAGTCGTAGGAGGCGTTCGTCGTGCCGGTCCCGAAGTTGACCGTCATCGTGCCGACCGGGTTGGTGAGGCCATCGCGGGAGGCGTTGAGGTCGTTGATCGCGATCGTCGCGGAGCTGTCGCCCGCCGTGTCGGTCACGTAGAAGTAGACCTGGCCGTTCGAAAGCCCGGTATAGAACAGGGTCTGGGTCCCCCCGAACGAGTTCGTCGATAGGATCGAGACCTCCGAGGCCGCCGGGCGGTCGGACCCTGTCGCCGCCACCGGGGTCGCCCCGGCGAGGGCCGGCAGGAACAAGGTCGAAGCGGTCAGCGCGGCGACGACGGCGATCGTGGCAAGCAGGGCTCGACGCATGGGTCCGTTTCTGCGAGGGTGGGGTATTTACAAGTTGTCGCCGAGGCGCGGCGCCGCGACGGTGTGGCGCGCTACGGTGTCCCGGGGTCCGCCTCCGATCGACCCAAAGGGGGGATAACCCCCCGGGCCTCACCGGCCGAGGTCGAAAGGACCATGGCCGAACTGCTCCCGGGGATCCATCAGGTGGAAGGGGTCAGCCCATCGCCGGACTTCACCATGCACGTGTACCTAGTACGCGACCAGGGCCCGACGTGGACGATGATCGACACGGGGCTCCCCGGGTCCGAGTCGGCGATCCTGAAGTACCTCGCGCGGGAGAAGATCGACCCCCGGTCGGTCCGGCAGATCCTCGTCACCCACCTCCACCGCGACCACACCGGGGGTCTTCGGAAGATGGCGGAGCTCACCGGGGCCCGGACCTTCGCCCATTGGATCGACGCGGCGTACATCGAGGAACGCCCGAAGTACGAGGGGCGCGGGATGCCCCCCGCCGAGCCGTACCAGGTGCACGAGCGCCTCAAGGACGGCGATCACCTCGACGCCGGTGGGGGCACGGTCGTCTACCATACCCCGGGGCACACCCCCGGCCATGCGGCCTTCTTCCTGCCGGAGCGGAAGGTGCTGTTCTGCGGCGACCTGTTCTTCGGGAACGGGAAGGAGATTGGGCTCACCCCGCCCGACTTCACGCACGACGGCCCGACCGCCCAGATCAGCGCCCGGCGGATGGCCGACCTCCCGATCGAGGCCCTGCTCACCTACCATGGCGGACCGTACCCGACCGGCGCCCGCGCGCTCGTCCAGCGGCTGACCGCGCGGTTCTGATCCGGAGCATCGCGCCGACCCGTGGCCTCCCCCGACCCCGTCGTCGGTTCCCAGCTCGTCGGCTGGCGCGCGCAGGCCGGGTGGACCCCGGTCGAGTTCGTGCGCGGGGAGGGGGCGTGGCTCTGGGACGCTTCGGGAAGGAAGTACCTCGACCTCTCGAGCCAGCTCGTCGCGGCGAACCTAGGGCACGGCCAACCACGGATCGCCGAGGCGATCGCCGCCCAGGCGCGGGCGCTCGCCTACGTGACCCCGGACCGATCGACCCCGGTCCGGCGTCGCCTTACGGAGCGACTTCTGCGGGTCCTACCCCGCGGGCTCCGGCATTTCTTCTTCAGCCCATCCGGGACGGAGGCGAACGAGGCCGCCCTCCGGATCGCCCGGACCGTCACCGGGCGGTCCGCGGTCCTCGCCCTCGAACGCTCCTACCACGGGGCGACCGCCGGATCGATCTCCGCCTCCGGAGACCTCCGACGGGGATGGGTGCCGTCCGGGGGGCAGGTCCCGGGGACGGTCTTCGCGCCGAACTGCTACTGCTACCGATGCCCGCTGAAGCTCACCTACCCGTCCTGCGGCGTCGCCTGCGCCGACGAAGTGGACCACCTGCTCGACCGGATGAACGGCGACGCGGCGGCGATGATCGTCGAACCGGTCGTCGGGACCAACGGGGTCATCGTTCCGGTGCCGGAGTACCTGCCCAAGCTTCGGGCGATCACCCGGGCCCGAGGCACCCTCCTCATCGCCGACGAGGTGATGACCGGATGGGGCCGTACGGGGGGCTGGTTCGCGGTGGACCGGCTCGGCGGCGAACCGGACCTCCTCACGACCGCGAAGGGAATCACGAGCGGCACGGTCCCGCTCGGTCTCACGGCGACCACCGACGCGGTCGCCGACGCCTTCCGCGACCGGACGCTCCCGGTGGGCCACACCTACGAGGCCCACCCGGTGGCGCTCGCCGCGGCGGAGGCCGCCCTCGAGGAGTACGAATCCCACCACCTCGTGGAACGCTCGCGCGCCGAGGGGGAGCGCCTCCTCGCGCGCCTGAAGGAGATCGCCCGTCGGCACCCGTCGGTCGGCGAGGTCCGGGGCCTCGGCCTCTTCGCGGGAATCGAGCTCGTTCGCGATCGCGCGAGCCGAGCGCCGATGAACACGATCGGGGAGAAGCAGGCCGGGCGCCCGCTCGTCGTCGACGAGATCCTCTCCGCCCTCGCGGCGGAGGGGGTCCTCGCGATGGGGTGGGTGAGCCACCTGATCCTCGCCCCGCCGCTCGTCATCGAGCGAACGGACCTCGACCGCGGCCTCGATGCCGTCGACCGGGCGCTCGAGCGCGCGGACGCCCACGCCGTCCGCTAGCGGCGCGGGCCCGGATGGGACTGGCCAGATTTGAACTGGCGTCTCGGAGTCCCGAACCCCGAAGGATGGACCAAGCTACCCCACAGTCCCGTCGTCGGATGGACGAAGCGGCCGGGATAAAAGCCCGCTCCCCGAAGGGCGGTGCAAAGCGTCTCGCCTACGTCCCCGGACCGGGGCCCGGGGGCGGCGGGGTCGGTGGTGCGCTCGTCGTGCCACCCGCGGGTCCCGCGAAAGGCGTCGGGGGGGCGCGCCCCTTCCGCATGAGGAGGACGCCCAAGGCGACCGCAACGATCGCGAGGACGACGATCCCGGCGAGGAGGGCGAGCCCGGTCCCCGAGGTGACCGAAGCGCTCGCGGTCGACACGGTGGCGGTGACCGAGGCGTTGGCGGAGGCGCCGGCCGCGTCGCGGACCTCCACGTGCGCCGTATAACTGCCCGAGGAACCAAACGTCTCCTGGAGCACGGCCGAGCTGCTCGTGGCCCCCGAGGGGCCGCTCCAGGAGTACGTGTAGGGAGCCGTTCCCCCGCTCACGACCACGACGAAGACGGTCGGGCTCCCCGTCGAGGAGGTGGTCGGCGTGCCCGCGGTCGAGAGCGTCAGCGCCGGGTTGACCTCGACCGACACCGGGCCGACCCCGGCCTGGCCGGCGAAGTCCCGGACCGTGAGGTTCGCGGTGTAGAGCCCAGCGGTTGTGTACGTGTGGGAGGCGCTGAGCCCGGAGAGCGTGGCCCCGTCGCCGAACGACCAGGACGGGGTGTCCGGCGCGAACCCTCCGGAGAAGGAGCCGGTGAACGCGACCGCCTGGCCCACGTCGACCGGGTCCGGTAGGGCGGAGGCTTGGATCGACGGCGGGGGCGCGAGCGCCCACGTCGACTGGTAGAAGCCTTCGAACCCCAGGCCGTCGAACACGAGGAGCGCGCCCGAGCCGGGGAGGACCGTGAACCCCGCGGCGACCCCGACCTGGGGCTGCTCGCCGGTGGCGGCGCTCACGTTCTTCCACACATCCCCGGCGAACTCCCACGTCGAGGAGGTCCCGTAGAGACCCCCCGATTCGTTGTACGAGATCGGAGCGAAGAGCACGTCGGCCCCGGCGTCCGGCAGGTAGGCCATCTCGCCGATGTACGCCGCCGGCGGCTCGACGAGGAGGGAGGAGGTGAGGTTCTTCCACGCGCCCCCCGAGAAGATGAGCGTCACGGGGCGAACGGTACCCCCGGGGAACTCGGCCGGACCGAAGACGAGGATCCCGTGATCCGGCGGATCGTCGGCGACGAGCGCGGGGGCGAACAGCGCCGGCACCGGCGCGAGCGAGGTGATGTTCTTCCACGCGCCGTCCTTGTAGGTCCAGATGTCCTTCCCGAACAGGCCGGAACCGAGCGAGCCGCCGACCAGCACGATCTCCCCGTCGGTGGAGTCGGTGACCATCGCGCTGATCGCCCGCGGGGAGGGAGCGCTCCCGACGGTCGAGGTCAGGTTCGACCAGACCTTGTCGTGGTAGGACCAGGTCTGGGCCTGGACGCCGTTGTTCGCCTGGCCCCCGAAGAGGATGACCGCCTGGGAGCTCGGGTCGAACGCCATCGAGGAAAGGGCCAGCGAGGGCGGCGCTCCGGTGACCTCGCTCGTGATGTTCGTCCAGGTGCCGTTCAGGTAGGTCCACGTGTCCCCGAACTCCACGCTATTGTTCCCCCCGCCGTACAGCAGCACGTACCCGTCGGAGCTATCCCACGTCATCGTCGTGAAACGGTAGGAGGGGACGGTCGCCCCCGGGACGGAGACGTTCGCCCAGATACCGACCGAGGTCGAAGGAAGCGTATACGAGGCCTCCGACCCGATCCCCGCCGAGGTCGAGGAGAGGCCGAGCGACCGCTGCGCGGCCTGTAGCTGGAAGGAGCCGAGGGAGGAATCCGGCGACCCGGTCCCGGACCCACCGGCCGCGTTGGGCGAGGGTCCGGCGTCGGCGAGGTTCGGGAGAAGGAAGGCGACCACGAGGGCCACCACGATCGCCGCGAGCCGAGTTCGGGGGGCGGTACGACGCATGGCGGCGGTATCGGTCCCTCGGATAAAGAGCGACGGTCACCGGGCGGGGGCGCACGGGCCGGCCCGCTCCTTCGTCGGCCCAGCGTTTCACGGCCCTATCCGGCCAATATGTAGGCGGGCCGGTCTGGGCCGGTCCATGGCGGCGGCGGAGATCGACCCGTTCGGGGCCGGGCCGGGGGCGCTCGTCGGCCTCTCCCGCTCGATCCCCGGGCTCGCCGAGGACCCGACGCTGTGCGTACGCTGCCGCTCGGCGCTCCTCCTCTGCGGGAAGCCCGTCTGCCCGATCATGGTCCGGTACCGGGCGTTCTCGCAGGTCCTCCCGATGATCTCCGCGAAGGAGCTCGACGGGTCGTCGCCCCCCGGCGTCTTCGTCGGACGGTACGGCTACCCCAAGGTCTCCTTGGGACCCCTCCTCGCCCCGACCCACGGGGACACGCTCCTTCTCGACACGCCGGAATCGTGGGTCGGCCGGTCGGTCCCCGAGATCGTCGGGTTCCGGACCCAACTCGTCCGGGGGACCCATCCGGTCGATGTCCGGGACGCCGATCGAGCCGCGGGGCTCGCCCGGGACGTCCAATTGCTCGCCCTCGCCTCGGACTCCGTGGAGGTCGAGGCCCGTTTTCGGCGGGCCCCCCGGGGCCACCTCGCGCTCTCCGACACCGCCCCGCCGGTCGGGCCGACCGCCCCGATCGAGAAGGTCCGGCTCGACGTTCGCCGCGTCGACCCGAAGCTCGAGCGGTTGAGCGGGGACACGGACGCGAACGCCCGGACCGCGGTCCGCGAGCTGTACGGCGCCGGCGTGCGGGTCAGCCGCATCCAGCGGGCGTTCAGCGCCGGGACCCTCGGTCGGAGCGGCCGCCGTCGGTTCGTGCCGACCCGCTGGTCGATCACCGCGGTCGATGACCTCCTCGGCCGGGGGAACCTCGACCGGGTCCAACAGCTCCCCGAGCTCGCGGACTACTGGGTCTACTCGCTGACGGCCCTCGACAACCGCTGGCTCATCGTGCTCCTCCCGGGCGCCTTCCGCTACGAGTCGATCGAGGCGTGGTACCCCAACACCCTTTGGAACCCTTCGGAGGGCCGGGTGGTGATGATGGGCGACCACGAGGGACCGCGGGGGCGGACGACGTACGCCTCGATCGGCGGGTGCTACTACGCGGCCCGGCTCGCCGTATCGGAGCGACTGCTCGGGATCGGCCGCCAGGCCGGGGCGATCGTCCTCCGGGAGGTCCATCCCGGAGAGATCCTACCCCTCGGGGTGTGGAACGTCCGCGAGCACGTCCGAGCCGCCCTGGCCCGTCCCCCCGAGCGGCTGAACGACCTGGGGGAAGTGCTCCGCAAGGTCGCCTCCACCTTCACGATCCCGCTCGAGCGTTGGTTCCGCTCGAGCGCGCTCCTCCACGAGGCCCGGACCCAGCGCCGCCTCGACGAGTTCCTCGGGTAGGCCGGTCGCGGTCCGACGCCCGCCGCGGAGCCCGACCGGCCGTCCGCGTTAGGCGGTCGGCGCCCCGCAGACCCCGCAGAACCGGTCGCTCCCCTCGCGAGGCGCCCCGCATCGCGGGCAGGCGCTCGCGCCGACGGTGGCGCCGCACAGTCGGCAGAACTTGTCCCCCGGCCGCAGCGGCTTCTGGCAGCTGCGACACGTGGCCCCCGGTGCGGCCCCCGCGGCGGGCCCCGACGGCCCGATCCGCCCCGGGGCGGCGTCCGCGACCGTGGCGGATCCGCCCGGGGCCTCGGGGACGGTCGGGGCGAGCGCCTCCACGTGGCCCCCGAGCGCCCGCCGGGTGCGGAGCGCGAGACGCAGCGCCTCGGTGTAGTCCCCCTGGTCGAAGGCCGATTGCGCGGCCGCCGCCGAGCGGTTCGCCGCGTCCACGCCGGGCCCCTTCGGGTCGGCCCGGATCGACCGACCGAGCTCCTCCCGCAGGAGCGTGATCTGGAAGTGCGCCTCCATCCGGTTCTTCGGCGCGGCCGGTCGGGGGACCTCGGGACCTGGGCCCGCCCCCGCGGATCCGGCCAGCTCGGGGCCCGCCCACGGCGAACCCGGACCCGCCCCGGCGAACGACGACCCCACCCCCCCGTCGAACGGATCGAACGCTCCGGTCCGTCCCGGAGCGGCGGGGGTGACGGGGCCGCCGGCCCGCGCGCTGACGAACGCGTCGTGGACCGACTTCGAGATCTGGTAGGCCTGGTAGTAGTCCTTCCGGGCGAACGCGGCGCGGGCTTCCGTGAGGCGGTGGGCCGGCCCGTCGATCGGGACCCCGTCCCGCTGGAGGGTCTTGAGCTCCGCCTCGCAGAGGACGAGCTGGTTGTGGGCCCGCTCCTCGGCGCGGTGGGCCGACTTCGACAGCTCGTCGGTGAGCTGATCGTGCCGCGCGGCGAGGCGGCGGCGAAGGAACTGGTAGGCAAGGAAGGACGCCGCGACCAGGACGACGACGAGGACGAAGGCCCCCGCCAGCACCGAGTTAATCGCCACGCCTACCGGGTCCGGGAGGGCCCTTCCAGCTCCCCGAAGCGTCCTCTAGGCGCGGTTCGGCTATTTACGGCCTCGCCGAGGCCGGGACTCACAGGAGAATGCCCTCCGCCCTCCGTCGTAGGAAAATCGACAACGTTCGGGGCCGCTGTAGAAATCGTCTCGGCTAATGTCGTCAGAAGCACTGACGAGGGGCAATCCTGCCAGCGACCGCGGCGAAGCTGGGGCGCGGCAATTATTCCCTTGCCGAACAGATCGGTTTCGACCGTCCTGTCCCGTTAAAGGCAGGAGCCTCCGGACACCCAACAAGCCACGGACTGGCCGGGCCCCAGACCCACGCAGCACCCTGAGCACCGTAAGGAATTCGAAGCCAAGTACAACCGGCGACCGAACGTGGAGCCGGTCTTCTCTGCATTGAAGCGGAAGTTCGGTGAAACCCTATGGTCAAAGAACCGGATTGCCCAAATTAACGATCGGGTTTGCGATGTTCCCTGAACGAGGAGCACCTCGCATAAGAACAAGTTGCCGGTGACCCATTGAGCGACTCGATACTGCCGTCAGAGGGCGCGTTGAAATCCCCATGACGCGACCCAAGAATGTCGCCCGAGCGGCTCGCTGCGCAGAGAACCTCATCGGCGAGGTACGTTTGGTCGGCGGTGCAAGTCAGGAAGCAAAGTTGGGCAGTGGCACGAGCCCATTTGCTTTCATCCTACCAGATAGCTACGGTTTGAAGAACTTGACCACCACTCAGGTCTAATTCTCCCATAGAAGTCGCATAAGCACCGCTGCCAGCCGAAATCCCGCTTAGTGTGGCATTGAATTGTTCATTCACATACGCCGAAACCGTATAAGTAACCCCATTCGAGAGAGCATTTGGGACTTGGCACGCGCTGTGAGGTCCACTAGACGGTGCTTGGCAATCTAGTGCCTCGGTGAGAGGGAAGTAAACTGCAAGCGTGGTCTGACACGATGCTGGTGCTGTTGCATCGTAAACTCCAGTCGTAGGCATAGTTCCGGTTCCGACCACTGCGCCCCCGGGCGCAGTCACTCTAAAATGAAAGGAGATGTTTGTGAAGGCGGTCCATGCAACAAGTGAGTTACAGCCAGCGCCACCCCCAGTGACGATAATCCAGTAGTGCATCGTCCAATTAGTATCGATATGTGTGCACCCGCCGCTAGTTGCGCAAAGATACGAGTATGACGATATACCTAGAGACGCGTTTCCAAAGACGGTTCCACCACTACATGTCCCGTTGGAGTTGGTCGTCGCCGTGATATTAAGTTTTCCTGTCCCATTTGACGTGTAAAATGTGGGCGGGATGTGATTATTACTCCACGATCCACACCCGGTTGTTGAGAAGGATGCGTTCTGGACCGGCACCGCACCGGTATAGGGCGGTGAAGTGGCACTTCCGAGCCCTGAACTAAAGAGCACAAGGCTTGCAGCTATGGCAATCCCAGTCACCTGAACTATGTTTGCGAACAGTTTTCGTCTGGATCGGAGTACCGCCAACTCCCTAACGCGTGCATGTGGGTGGTTTGCATTGATTTTCAAACATTGTGTGACCGTCATCTTGGTACCGGGCTAGGGTGTGGCCATATAAAGCGGTTTGGCTATCTTATGCCCGGGTCACGCAGTCAAGTAGTAAAGGGGCTGACGGTCGACGTCCCTGACTTGGACAGGTCTCGTCAAGCCTCCAGCCTATATCTCTATGTAGCTAGCACTACTTTGGCGCCTTCCACAACCGCTCCCATCGCTGTAGATTCTCGCGGCCACCGTTAGAATGACAATTCCATGCGGACCGCCGTGGGTCTCTCCGGTTCGGCGGATCCCCGTCGACCGAGTGCCGCCGGGCGAGCGGGTCTGCCCATCCCGCAGTTGCAATCCCGGGGCGGGCGCGATGAATCGCCATCTATCCGGCCCCGGACCAGTATCTAGCTATGGCCTTACCCCAACCGACTCGTTCTTCCTTCCTCCTCGAGAGCACCGCGCGCGACACCAGGGCCCACGCCACCTCGAAGACCACTCGACGACGCATCTCCGCCAGCGTCGGCAGCGGGGTCTCGGCCTCCTCCGGAGCGCCTCGCCCGTCGGCCCCCACGGTCGTCACCCGTACCTGCTCCCGGACCAGGAAGGAGTGCGCGATCAACACCAGGGTCAGGTGATGGTTCAGTCCCCGCCATCGTCGGCCCTCGAAGTGATCGAGACCGAGCTCCATCGTCACCCCCTCGTGGAATCGCTCGATGAGGAACCGTCGGTGGGCGATCGCCGCGAGTTCCTCGAGGCTCGCCTTCTCCAGCCCCCAGCCGATCCACGCCCGAGGCCCCTCCGGGGTCGCCTCCAGCAACAGCCAAGCCACCTCCTCGGTGGGGATCCGGTCCCCTCGACAGACGCGAACCTTCCGACGAGCGAAGCGACCCTCGAGCGGGCCCTTCGTGCCTTCGCCCCAGCGAATGGTGGTCCAATCGTCCGCCTCTTGGGCGAGGGCGACCGGACTGACGGGGACCACCGAGTCCGGGATGTGGGGTCGCCCAAGTCTCCGCCGACCCCTTCGCCCGGGAAGATGCTCGCCGGCGGAGTAGATCGGTGTCTTCGGAGGGACCACCCGAACCTCCTTCGCCGTCACCTCGAGCACATACGGCTCTTCTCGCACTCGGAGTTCTGCTCGGAACTCCTGAGCGTCCCCGTAACCGCAGTCGGCGATTACCGCCCGATGGGGAAGTCCGTGCTGACGGGCCCGGTCGATATCCTGGAGCGCGATCCGCCACTTCTCGCGGAACTCCACCGGGAGCTGGATGCCGGCTTCTCGACAGCGCTCCGGGTCCTCGACCCACGCCTTGGGGAGGTAAAGTTCGATCCCGAAGCACAAGCCGAGGGTCTCGCGGTGGAGGCCGTGGCCGGGGAGGAGGTAGACGGCGTCGACCAGCGCCTGACAGTTCCCGACCCCTCAGTGATCCCGCAATACTGTCGATGAACCCCCGGGCTCTTCGTGCCCTGTTTGACGAGCGGGATGTCGTCGATGGCGAGGAGCCCCTCGGGGCCGCTCGCCTCGAGGGCCATGAGGTCGATGAGGCGGCTCTGGGACTCCGCCCAGTCCCACGGGGAGTCGGTGATGAAGTTCTGGATCGCCTCGTACTGGGCAGCGGGGACGCGCACGGCAGAGGGTTGCATGCTCTCCCGTGAAAGCGGACCGAGCCTCGTGACCTCTTCCTAGCCGGTATTTCCGGCCCCCCTCGCCAGACGTTCCAGTAGCGGCGCCTGCGCGATCAGCTTCTCCCCGAGCTCGTTGAGATGCTCTTCGGACGTTGGCTCAGCGACCCTTTTGGTTCGGGCCTCCATCCGTTGCGTCTTTTGAACTGTCAATTCCTTGTCCTCGTCCCGGAACCGTTCGTTGTGGGTGAGCATCCACCAGATCGCGCAGGCAAGCTTTCGGGCGGCGGCCACTTGGGCCTTCGGCGCTCCGATTGCCTTTGCCTTCTTCTCGTAGAACCGTTTGATCGAGGTATTCTGCTGGGCTCGGAGCATCCCCTGGACGGCGATGCACAGGAACCGCTTCAGCACCATGTCACCCGTCTTCACCGAGCGGTGCTGGCTGACCTTCTCGCCGGAGTTGTCGGCGCGAGGGACGACTCCTGCGTGCGAGCAGAGCTGCTTCTTATTCGCGAACCGACGGATGTCGCTGATCTCCGCGATGATGGCCACCGAGCTGTAATAGTCCACCCCGGGAATCGTCATCAGGAGCTGGACGTCGGCTCGCTCCCTCGCCGTCTTCGCCAGTTCGGTTTGGAGGGTCCCCTCCTGCTCGGCGAGCAGGCTCAGCTGTTCGAGGGCACGGGCAAGGTATCCCCGCTCCTCGGCCGGCAAGGGTAGGCGCGTGAGCGCGCGGATCCCGCCGACCCCGAACCAGTCCGAGAACTCCTTCATCTCTTCATCGAGGAGGTTCCGGGTCACCAGCGCGTGGACCTGGTTTTTCACGAGGGTCGCCTTGATGCCCAAGTCCTGGCGCGCCCGAACCAGGGTCCGCAGACGGTCGATTTCCGGGGGCGGCACGTAGCACTCCGGGAGGAAGCCGGCTTGGTAGAGGTACGCGAGGGTCGCGCTCGTCGGTTTTGACAGGTGCCTTCGCGATGAGCGCGACCTTGTTCGGCGCGGCCATGTGGAGTTCGCTACCCGCCTCCTTGAGCGCGGTCGCCACCGCCTTGCCCGCCGTGCTGGCCTCGAGGATGATGGGCACCGAGGTCCCCACCTCCTCCGCGAGAGCGAGCAGGTGCGGTCGCGTGGTAGGGAAGGTTCGCTGCTTCATCCGTCTTCCCCCGGCCGCCAGATAGGTCGCCGTCGTCGTCCGCTTGTGCACGTCGAGGCCCACACAGTGTCGCTCGAAGCGCATTGCTCCGTCGTTCACGATCCTCTTCGCCTCCGTTGTTGGGCGAACCCGGCCCCGGGTCTCAACCACCTCCCGTACGGGCTTCCACGCCGAAGGGCGTGGAGCACCAGATGGACCCGTCGTAAGGGCGGCCACACTTGCGAACGTGCTCGAGGCACGAAGAGCATGCCGGCCGCCCGGGCCCGGGTTCACGGCGTCCGGAGGACGCCGCAGTAGATGGCCGCTTTCACGTCCACTTGCGTTCGCCCGGGAGGAGGAGGTCGAGGGTGTACTCGAGAGCGCGAGCCCGTCGACGGCGCTCTCGGGGAGTGTCCCGGTAGGGTCCCCCGATACCGATCTGCTGGATGTGCCGCTGAAGTCGCGAGAGGCTGGGACTCTTCCGCACGGGGAGCCGTGGGTGACCCATGCCCCCGGAACGATAGGGGTCCGGCCTTTAGAGACCACCTCGAGTGGAAGCGTCAGCCACAGAAGGCCGACCGGAGCCGAATTTCGCCAAAGTAGTGACAGTTACCTCCACTGTGGTGGTCAGGGCGGAGCGTGTGGGCAGAACCCGACAAACTCCTCTTCGGGGGCGAACCCCAAGACAGCGGGTCGACGGCGGACAGACTAGGACCGTGGTCCAAGCCCCATTGTGTGGTCGTCCGCCACCCACGCGCTCCGCCCTGCATCCCTCGTGAAGGGCAGGCCCTCTTTCTGGCTGACTAGAAGACCGCGAGCTTGTCGGTCAGGAGCCGCTGGGGGATCGAGCCGATGTCGTCGAACCAGCGGGAGGCGACCGCCTCGGCGTCGCGCTTCACCTTGGCGAGCTTGACCCCCGGGGCCGGGAGGAGCTGGAGACCGGCGACCTGCGGCTCGTCGACCGGCTTGCCGATCTGGGAGAGGATGCGGACGTGGGCCTCCTTGACGTTCCCCCCGGACTCCTTCACCACGTCCTGCGCGATGAGGATGGAGAGGAGGTTGTAGATCTTCCCGACGTGGTTCACGGGGTTCTTCCCGGCGGACGCCTCGAGGCTCATCGGGCGGTTCGGCGTGATGAGCCCGTTCGCCCGGTTCCCGCGGCCGACCGAGCCGTCGTCCCCGGCCTCCATCGAGAGCCCGGTCACGGTGAGGTAGTAGCGGCCGAGCTCGGGGTCGTCGGCCGTGTTGACGTCGATCGTCACCTCGCGGTTGGTGAGCTTCGCCGCCTGGTCGGCGAGCCGATCGTGGATCTCCTCGCAGACGCGGGCGTACTCCTTCGCGTCCTTCACCTCGGAGTCGACGAGCGCCGCCGCGACCGTGAGGCGGATCGCGTCCTTCGCCCGGTAGCCCATCACCTTGACGTCCTCGCCGAGCGCCGGGAGGCGCTTCTTGAGCTTCGTCGTGAGGAAGCGCTCGCTCTCGAGCACGAGCCGCTCGGTGTCCGAGTACGGGGCGAAGCCGACCCCGAAGGAGGTGTCGTTCGAAAGGACCGCCGAGTGGTGGTCGAACACCCCGCGCAGGTCGACCGATCCCTGGCCGATCCGGCAGTCGAACTCCACCTGCTTCTCGACGTCGAGGTGGGAGCAGACCGAGCCGACGTAGGCCTTCGCCGCGTCGATCGCCGCCTGCCGGTAGGGGAGCTTCTCCCCGTTCACCTCGGTCGTCGCCCGGCCCACGAGGAGGATGTAGATCGGGTTCGTCACGCGCCCCCCGCCGAACTTCGGCTCGGAGCCGCCGCCGACGACCTGGGTCTCGTCGGTGTTGTGGTGGAGGATCTTGCCGTAGTTGTCGAGGTACATCCGGCAGAGCGCCCGGCTGACGCTCTCGCTGACCCCGTCGGCGATCGAGTCCGGGTGGCCGAGTCCCTTGCGCTCGACGAGCTCGATCTCCTGCTCCTCGATCGGCGTGGTGCGGAGCGGCTCCACCTGGATGTTGCGGGCCATGGCGTTCCCGGGGGTCGGCGGAGCCGGATGGGGGGATAACGGTTGCCCCGGTTCGAGGCGGTTGCGTCAGGCGAAAAGCCGCTTCGCCATGTGCGGCCCGTCGGCGGAGTAGCCGAGCCGGCGATAGTAGGGCCGGGTCCCGATCGCGCTCATCACCAGGATCCGGTCGGCCCCGGCGGCCCGGGCCGCCGCCTCCGCCCGCTCGACGAGCGCGCGGCCGAACCCCCGGTGCTGGTAGGCGAGCCCCTCGGCCCCGGTCGACCCGACCGGCACCTCGGGGCCCAGCACCTTGAGCTCGCGGATCACCGGCGCCGTGAGCCCCCCGGCGGTCGCATTCGACGGGAAGCGGAGCCTCAGGAAGCCGGCGACGGCGTCGCTCGCCGGGTCCTCGAGCGAGAGGAAGAGCTCCTCGCCGCCCGAGGCGCGGTATCGCCGCTCGAGCGCGTCGAACGCATCGGTGGGGGGGGTCTTCCCGCGGCCGACCTCCCGGCAACGCAAGCAGCGGCAGCGGCCGCCGAGCTCGGCGAGCCGGCGCTGGGCGAGCTGGCGGAGGTTGCTCGCGCGGACCCCGGCGGCGATCAGGCGGGCGGGGATGTCCCGCTGGATCCGCTGGACCCGGACCCAGGGGGGGAGCTCCGCCTTGATGCGCGCCAGGAGCTCGGCGGCGGTCGCGTCGTCGTACGGGACGTAGCGTCCCGCCGTCCACTCCTCGAAGAGCTCGGTGCCGGGGATCACGAGCGTGGGGTAGATCTTCACCATGTCCGGGCGGTACTCCTCCTCGGCGAAGACCCGCCGCAGGTCGGCGAGGTCCCTCGCCGGGTCCATCCCGGGAAGACCCAGCATGAGGTGGTAGCCGAGCTTCAACCCGCGATCGCGGACCTCCCGGCTCGCCCGGGCCACGTCCTCGGTCCCGTGGGCCCGACCGGTCCGCGCGAGCACCTCCTCGGTGAGGCACTCGACCCCGACCTCGACCCGGGTCACCCCGGCGTCGAGGAGGTCGGGGAGGATCGCGCCGTCGCAATGGTCCGGTCGCGTCTCGACGGTGAGGCCGACGAGGCGGTGCTCGGCGGTCTCGTTCGCCCGCTGGGCCTCGATCAGGCTCGACGACATCCTCCCGTTGAGCCCGTCGAGGATCCCCCGGACGACCGTGTCGCGGTAGGCCTTCGGCCGGGCGGGGAACGTGCCGCCCATCACGATCGCCTCGACCTTGCTCGTCGGGTGGCCGGTCCGCGTGAGCACCTCGATCCGGTGCTCGGTGATCCGGCGCGCGTCCCAGCCGAACTGCGCCCCCCGGAGCGCGCTCGGCTCCTCCCCGGTGTAGCTCTGGGGGCTCCCGGCCTCGACCCCGCCGGGGCAGTAGGTGCACCGGCCGTGCGGGCACGCCGCCGGGGCGGTCATGACCGCCACGATCGCCACGCCGGAGAGCGTGCGGGAGGGCTTCCGGCGGATCGCCCCGTCGAACCGTCCCCGCTCCTCGGGAGGGAGCGAGTCGAGCCACTCGACCCGAGAGATGACGCGTCCGTCCTTCACGATCCGCGGGAACGGCGTCGGCCGCTCCGCCGCGCTCGGGGCGGGGCTCACCGCGGGGAGAGCCACCATCGGGTCTCCCCGGTGACGACGTACGGGGCCTTCTGGAGCTCGGCGACGGTGCGGCTCCCGGTGAGGAACATCGCGACGCGGAGCTCGTGGATCAATTGGGCGATCTCCTTCCGGGTCGCCTCGAGGCTCTCCGACGCCGCCTTGAGGATCCCCCCGGCGGTGCCCGCCGCGTTCGCGCCGAGCGCGATCGCCCGGGCGACGTCGAGGCCGGAGCGGACCCCGCCGCTCGCGATCACGGGGAGCCCGAGCGGGACGAGCTCCCGGACCGAGACGGGGGAGGGGATCCCCCAGTCCCAGAACGTCTTCCCCACCCGGGCCTCGCGCTCGGCCCCCTGCGCCACGGCCCGGTGGTGCTCGACCGCGGCGAAGCTCGTCCCGCCCGTGCCGCTGACGTCGAAGGCGCGCACCCCGCGCTCCTTCAGGCGCTCGGCGACCGACCGGGAGATGCCGGCCCCGGTCTCCTTCGCGAGCACCGGGAGCGCGCGGGCGAGGCCCCCGATCTCCGCGAGGCACCCCCGAGCGTGGCGGTCCCCCTCGGGCTGGACCATCTCCTGGAGGAAGTTCAGGTGGACGGCGAGGACGTCGGCGTGGATCAGCTCCATCGCGGCCCGGGCCTCCTCGATCGTGACGACCCGCTCGTCGGGCGCCTGCCGGATGATCTGGGGGGCGCCGATGTTCGCGAACTTCAACGGGACCGCGTGGTCCGCCACGACCGAGTAGCTCCTCGGGAACTGCCCCTTCAGGATCGCCGCCCGCTCGCTCCCCACCCCCATCGCGATGCCCGCCTCCGCGGCGGCCTGGGCGAGGTTCGAATTGATCGACTCGGCGCCGGGGAACCCCCCGGTCATCCCGGTGATGACGAGCGGGGCGGCGAGGCGCTTGCCGAGGAGCTCGATCGACGGGTCGATCTCGGAGAAGTCGACCTCGGGGAGCGCGTTGTGGACGAGCTGGACGTCGTTCCAGTAGCGGTAGCGGCCCTCGACCGAGCCGGCGAGGACGACCTTGACGTGCTCGGCCTTCCGATGGGAGAGGTCGAGGCCCGCCGTCGGGGCGCGCGCGGGCTTACCCCGGGGACGCGGCCCTCGCCCAGCTCCCGTAGACCGCCTCCCCTCGGATCGCGCTCGCGAGCCGTCCACCCGCGAGTCCGCTAATAAGCGCTGCGTCGACGCCGTGGCGGGCGATCTCGCGCATCCGCTCCGCCTTGAGCCGGATCCCTCCGGTCGCGTCGGTCCGGCCCCCCGCGGACCGCAACCCCTCGACGACCTCCGCGCTGACCTGCGGGCGGACCGAGCCCGGCCGCCGGCGGTCCTCGAGGATCCCCGGGACGTCGCTCACGAAGACGACCCGGGCGGCCGAGAGCGAGCGCGCGAGCTCGAGGGCGATCGTGTCGCCCGACAGGATCGAGAACCCCCAGATCGCGTCCCGGACGACGTCCCCGAAGGTGACCGGCATCGCACCGGCGGCGAGCGCGCGCGAGAACGGCGCCGGGTCGAGCCCGGCGAGGCGTTGCCCCTCCTGCACCGCGCTGGCCCCCAGCGGGACCGACACCGGATCCGCGCCGGCCTCGAGCAGGGTCGCGAGCACCGACCCGTGGAGCCGGCGGACCTCCGCCTGGACGATCGCCGCGTGGCGCAGTCGTTCCCGAGGGGAGCTACCGGCCTCGGGCGCCCGGTTGAGCCCCCAGCGGGCCGCGTCGCGGTGGCCGAATCCCCCCGCGCCGTGGACGAGCACGATCGGCGTCGGCCGGGTCGAGGCGAGCTCCTCCGCGAGGCGGTGGAGGAGCTTCGGGCGGAGCCGCTCGACCTCGCGCTTCCGGGTGATCACGCTGCCGCCGAGCTTCACGATCACCGGGCCCGGCCGGCCCGACGCCGCCCGGTCCGGCCCGGACGGCCGGTCCCCCATCAGTGGGCCCGGTCCGACCCCATCTTCGGGTGGAACCACATGAGCGCGCCGATCGCCATCGGCACCACGCCGAGGAAGAAGATCCACTGGAGGGTGATCACGAAGAAGAGGAGCGAGAGGAGCCCGAGGAGGGAGACCACGGCGGAGGTGATCACGAACGGGATCGAGATCGAGTTCGTCGGGGTCACGTGAGCGCTCGCCGCCTCGTTCATCGAAGCGCGGGAGGGGCCGTCCCCTCAAATCGGTTGGGTTCGAGCCGGCGGGGGGCGGGTCCCTCAGGAACGTCCCGGACTGGGGCCGAGCCGCTCAGCGTCGGGCCCGCGCCGCGCTACTCCCACCGGCTGAGCGGGAGCCGCTCGTAGTGGGGCGAGCGCTTCTTCTTCTTCCCCAGCGCGCCGGACATCGACGCCTGCTTCGTCGCCTGGGGCGGGTAGCGGACGCCGAGCGCGGTCCAGGCGAACGTGATGATCCCCGCCGCGGCCGCCTCGACGCTGATCACCGCCGCCGGGATCGGCGGGGAGGGGAGGGCGGGGACCGGCGTCCCCGGGGGCGTCGGCGACGGCACCGACGCGGGGCCCGGCGGGGTCGTCGGCGGCGTCGGGGGCTGCGTCCCGCCGAGGACGTTCAACGGGTCCAGGGTGACCTGGATGAGCTGGAACGATTCGGTCACGACGTACTGCCCGCCGTACTCCCGGAACGTCATCGAGGTGAACGCCCCCCCGACCGCCCCGTCGCCGCTCGAGAGGCAGAGGGTCGTCACGCACGAATCGAGCGGGATGAGACCGAACGGGGGTCCCGTCCCATCGACCCAGAACGTCGCGGTCCAGGTATCGCCGAGGAGCATCTCGTTCGTCGAGGGGTCGGACGACCAGTTCCACCCGTAGATGTCGGTCAGGCCGTCCGGGAAGACCTGGGGGTCCTGCGGGCAGACCTTCTTCGCGCCGGTCCCGTTGAGGCAGGCGACCGTCCAGTCGGGGAACGGGGCCGGGACGAAGTTCCCCCACGGGATGAACTCGAACATCGGCTGGTCCGCCCCGGCGGCGACGACGGGCACCGGCTCCTGCCCCAGGCCGACCCGATGGAGGGCGGCGAGGAGGGTCGGGTTCTGGTCGTGGGGATCGTCCGGGTCCCCGAACGGCACCCCGACGAGCGTCCCCGTCGTCCCGAGGGAGTCGCACGTGAACCAAGTCGGGCCGGCCCACGTCCCTCCGGTCGCGCTCGCCAGGTCGCAGCCGGCCTGGAGGATCGAGGTCGCGTCGGCGGTCCAGACGGTCGGGCCCCCGCTCCCGCCCGACGCCGACCAGCTCGGGCTCCACGGGTCGGTCGGGGTGTCGTTGACGTCGACGAAGTCGATCGTGCAGTTCCCCCCGAGCGACGCGACGCAGTCCGGGGCGGTGCGCGAGAGCGCCGCGATCGAGTTCGACTGGTTCCCGTCCGACGCCGTGATCCACCCCTCGCAGGCGGGGGAGGTGCCGCCCGAGAACGTCACCGACGGCTCGCACTCCACGCCGTTGCACAGGGCGAGTCCGTCGGGCACGACCGCGGGGCTCGCGCAGTAGTCTTCCGGGTAGGAGGGGTCGCGCGGGGCGGTCGACCCGAGGACGACGATCACATGATGGGACGTGTCGGACCAGTTGATCCCTCCGCCCCCCAGGAGCGCCTCGTACAGCGCGCTGATCGAGTCGGAGGTGAGGAAGTTCTCGGCGAGGTCGGAGCCCGGGATGATCGACGCCCCCCCGAGGATCGGGTCGACGAAGCTCTGGTCGACCGCCCCCGCGAACTCCGAGGCGTTGGTGAACCGCCCGACGTCGACCCGGTAGGCGCTCCCCCCGCCGTGGTCCCACGCGTCGTGGGTGGCGAAGTAGGTGACGAGGCCGAACTCCATCTGCGTGTCCGGGTACTGACCGGCGATCCCCTCGGTGATCTCCTCCAGGTTCTGCGTGAAGAACGGAACGAGGTTCGATTCGTCGCACAGGGCCCCGGACCCGTTCTCGGCCACCGCGCACGGATCGGCCCCGGCGCCGCCGGCGGTCGGGTCGAACACCCCGTCGTAGGCGGTGGTCTCGAGCAGGAAGAGGAGCTGGACGGACGGCCACGCGTTCTCGCCGCGCACCCCCGCCGACGCCTGGAGCGTCACCTGGGTCTCGCCGGCGAGCGCCGAGCACTGGTAGAGGCCCTGGTCGCAGATCGACCCGGGGTCCGCGCCATCGGTGAGGTTGACGATCGACCCGGAGGACGCCGGCGAGGGCGAAGCGGCCCCGCCGAGCTCGGATCCGACGAGGCCGGCCGGAGCCGCCAAGGGGGTGGCCGCCCGCGGCACGCCGGACGCCGCCGCGCTCCCCGCAACCGCGAGGACGAACAGGAGCGCGATCGGGAGGAGGATCCGCGGGGAGCGGGAGGCCGAAGCGATCGGACCCCTGCCGCGCGCCGCCATCCTACGCCCACCGATCGCCCACGAGAGTCCCCGAGCGCCTTACGTGAGGCCATCCAGCGAGTTCCAGCCGAGGCCGGCGAACGCGGCCTCGTCCGATACGGTGTCGCCCTGGATGTTCCGCCCCCCGACCACGAGGATGATCCCGAGCGGCCCGCCCTCGGGGTCCCAGACCGCCGACATCCCGTAGCCGGCCGCCGGGATCTGGTCGTATCCCCCCGAGACCTCCTCGGCGCGATTCGACCAGTCGCCCGTGTTTGGGGGCGGCGTCACGCCCGGAGGCGGCGGGGGGGGCGAGGAGAGGTTGAACTCGGCGAGATCGATTGCGGGGCAATTGCCGGCGCCGGTCGAGTTGATCTCGCAGCCGCCGAACAGGTCGACCGTCTGCTCTGGGCCGTCGTAGACCAGCGAGCCGAAGACGCGAGCCCGTGGGCCCGTAGAGTCGAGCTCTTTCCAGCTCGGGGGGCTGACGGATTGGCGAGGTTCGAGCGGGGTGGCCGCGCCCGTGCCGGAGCCAGAGCTCGAGGTGGGGCCGGTGCCGAACTCCCACGTGTCGTCGAGGAGCCCGTCGCTCCCCATCCCGCCGAACAGGAGGAGGTTCCCGTCGGTCGGTTGGTTCGCCGCCACGACGCCATGGGCGTTCGGTATCGGTAGAGGGACGAACGTGGCCGCCGCCCCGAAACGGGCCGGGGGGGAGGCGGAAGGGCCGAGCTCGAGATCGGTCCAGGTGCCGGAGGAGGAGAGCGTCCAGGTGTCGTCGGCCGGGCACGGGCCGTTCGCGCCCTCGCACCCCCCGAACAGGACGAGCTCGCCGAGGTCCGGATCGTAGGTCAGCGTCGCGAAGTACCGACCGGGAGGCGAGATGATCGGGAACAGCTCCGACCAGCCGCCGGAGGAGGCCGGGCTCGCTTGGTGGTAGACCCAGGTGTCCGACAAGGGGCAGGGGTTGCCGCAGCCACCGAACAGGTAGACGTTGCCGTTCGCGGGGTCGTAGGCGATCGCCGCCCCGTAGCGGGGGGACGGCGACCGGGACAGGGACTGCTCCGTCCAGGCCCCGTCGTAGAACGTCCAGGTGTCGGAGAGCAGCGTGCACGACGCCGCGCCGCACGACTCGCCGCCGAACAACACGACGCTCCGCGCCTCGTCGTCGAAGACGGCCGCCGAGGAGTATCGGGAGGACGGCGCGCTCGGATAGGTCACGTTGGCGCTCGTCCCAGCGTACCAGACGCCGGCCCCCGTCTTCGGGGTCGGGAGGACCCAGAGCGTCCCGAGCGCCGACCCCGCGGCGCTCGCGCCGCCGTACAGGACGACCGACTGGTCGAGGGCATCGTACGCCATCGCGAAGTTCCAGTCCCCATCGGGGCTCGAGGGCCCGGCCGCGGATCCCGAACCGGACGAGGGGCCGGACAGGTCCACCGCCTCCCAGGTCGCCCCGCCGACCCACGCCCAGGCGTCGCCCATGTACGCCCCGGTGGCGTTGACCCCTCCGGTGAGCACCGCGGATCCGTCGTCGAGGTTCGGATCGAAGACGAACCCCATGTCGAAGCGGCCGGCCGGGTACGGGAACGGCTGGGGAGTTCCCCCCGGCGGCGGGGCCGGGGGGATTGGAATCCGGGACCACACCCCGTTCAGCGCGAACGCCCAGGTGCCGTCGAACACGGTCCCGCTCACGTTCCCGCCGTCCGAGACGACCTGGGGCACTCCGGGGGCGATGTCGACGTCGTAGCGGGTGATGTTCGTTCCGCCGAACAAGACCGCCCAACCTTGCCCCAGGGAGGTGGTGCCGGCGACGAAGCCGGCCCCGTACATCGCGGGAGGGTGGGTGCTCGTCGTGATGTTCTCCCAGTGGTCGACGGGCGTCTTGCCGATCGCACCGGACCAGACCCACGTGGAGCTCGAGACGTTCACGACCTCGGCGGGCTCATTGGGTCCGGGCGGGGGCGGAGGGTGGTCGACGAACCCGTCGGCGCCGCCGAACAACACGATCGCGCCCGGCGAGTTGCAGCCGGCCGTAGATCCCGGGGTCGTCCCGTAGCAGGGGTCGTAGACCATCGACGCGTCCCAAAGGCCGGTCGTCGGGAACCCCGGCGATGGCGGCGGGGTGGGGGCGGGGGGCGGCGGCTGGATCGGCGGCTTGCCACCGGTCTGGCGCGACCATCCCCCCTCGGTGTAGGTCCATGTGTCGGAGAAGGTGGTCGGGCACATCCCGTTCACCGGGGGCGCGCTGCACCCTCCGTACAGGAGCACGTAGCCGTCGTTCGAGTCGAACGCCATCATCGCGTCCCAACGTGCCGCCGGTTGCTTCACGCCCGGTTCCCCGAGGAAGGGCGTCTCGTTGAGCCATTGGCCGGTCGCGTACTCCCAGGTCTGATTGGACGTTTGACCGCTCTGGAGGAGTCCCCCGAAGAGGAGGACGATCTGGTCGACCCCGTCGTACGCCATCGAGGCGCCGATGAGGGCGGGCGGGGCGTTGACCGCGCCGGTGGTCGCGTGAGTCGAGGAGGCGGGGACGGCGGGAAGGCCCCGCAAGGCGGACGGGCACTCGGTGCCCCCCGCGCAACCGACGGTCTCGGTCGGAGAGAATCCCCAGTCCTGGGTGAGCGATGCTTGGGCCGCGGCGAGCTCCGTCGCGCCGACGCTCGCGTTCCCCGCATCCGCCGCCGCGGGCCCCGAACCGAGGACGACGGGCGGGCCCACGGGAACGGCCGCGACCGAACCTCCGGCCGACGGGGCGATGGGCAAGAGGAGCGCGATACCGACGAGCGCGAGCCAAATGGTGGGGGTCGCGCCGGTCAAGCTTGGGGGCCTCATGGCGATGGTCTCCAGCGCTCCCCCCGGGTTATGAAGCTCCGGTCGGAATACGCCGAGCCCTCCCAGGTCCCGACCCTAAATCAGGATGGCGGGGAACCCGAAGGCTCGGCCGGCCGGTCGCCCTGCCCGGCATGGCGACGTGCCGGCCCAACCGATCCGTCCGGGGCGTGCTCCCCCGGCCCCGCCGGCCGCCGAACCGCGCGCTTCCGGGCGCCGGACGGCGCCCTCGTCGAAACCGCGCGGTCGCGTTTCGCAAAGGTATTTAGCGTGGTCCTTGGATGGGCGCGGCATGTCCACCTCCCGGGAGCGTGGCGATCGACCGGCCGACCGCCGAAAGATGTTCTGGTGCCTCCTGACGCTCGTCCTGGCGGTCGGTGGCATGGCCGTGACCTACACCCCGTCGGTCAGCTCGGCGTTGGTACCGGCGTCCCCGACGTCGAACCTGCACCCCGCCGCCCTCCTATGGAACCCGCTCACCATCACCGCGCTCTCCTGGTCCTCGAGCCCCTCCTACATCGGCAACTCGACCACCCTTTTCACGACGGCCTCCGGCGGCCAGCCGTGGGGCGGCAACCCATGCTCCAGCGCGTGTTACAATTACAGTTACAGCGGGCTCCCCACCGGGTGCTCGAACGCGAACACCTCCTCGATCACGTGCAGTCCTTCGGCGACCGGGACGTTCACCACGATCGTGACGGTCTCCGATGCGGGCGGAAACGTCACCAAGAACGCCGTCCAGGTAACGGTCGACGCGTTCACCATCACGAGCTTCACGGAGACGCCGTCGACCGTCGCCCTGGGGAGTTCGATCAGCTTCTCCACGACCTATGCGGGGA
>JASHSI010000157.1 GCA_030040915.1 Thermoplasmata archaeon
CGCGCTCGGAGCGAACGGTGAGCGCTCGGGCGACGTTGGTCCGCAGCGCCCGGAGCCGGCCGGGGCTCGGGGGCGCGCCGCCCATCGCCGCGATCCCGCGCTCGCGGAGGAGGTCGTTCTCGATCTCGGCGATCCGCCGCGCGAGCTCCTCGTCGGTGAGGGCGCGCAGCTCCTTCATCCGCAGCAGCGCCATCTACGTCGCCCCCTCCGGCGGAGGGAGGTCGGGGAGCGGCGCGACGACCTCGCCCTCGACGACCGGGGGCAGGTCGGCCGCGACGGGCGCGGCCGGCTTCGGCGCCGCCCCCTTGACGGTGATCTCGTCGGGGAGCTTCGCCGACGGGCGCATGATCCAGACGTTGACGCCGATGACGCCGGGCTTCAGGCGGGCCTGGTAGAACCCCTTGTCCATGTGGAGGTGCACCGCCTCGCCGCAGTACTTGATCGTGCCGGCCTTGAACCGCTCGGTCCGGTGCCGCTCCCCGGTGAGCTTCCCGGAGAGGATCACCTGGCAGCCGCGGGCGCCGGCCTCCATGATGCGTCGGACCGTCGAGTGGCCCGCGCGGCGGAAGTGCCAACCCCGCTCGAGAGTCGACGCGAGCTTCTCGGCCATGAGCTGCGCGTTGAGCGACGGCTGGCGCTCCTCCTGGACCTCGATCTGCGGGTTGTCGAGGCGGAAGCGGTTCTCGATGTCCTGGGTCAGCTGCTTGATGAGCTCCCCCCGGCGGCCGATCAGGATCCCGGGCCGCTCGCAGACCAGGGTGACGCGCGTGCCCATCGGGGTCCGCTGGATGTCGAGGCCGCCGAAGCCGGCGCGCGCGCTCTCGCGCACGAGGTAGTCCTTGAGGAGGACCCGCCGGGTCGCCTCCTGCACGACCTTCCGCTCGCTCGCCATCTTCCTACGCCCCCGCCCGCTCGCCGAGGACGATCTCGACGTTGGTGGTCTGCTCGTTCCACGCCGTGGCGCGGCCCTGCGCCCTCGGCATGTTCGCCTTGGTGATCCGGCCGCGCGCCGACGACGCGACGAGGACGTAGAGCTCGTCGGCGTCCATCCCCTCGTACTCGGCGTTCGACTCGGCGTTCTTCAGGACCTGGAGGACCGACTTGGCGACCTTCACGGGATAGCGTCCCGGCCCGGTCCCCGTGTGATGCGCCGTCTCCTGGTTGTACCGGCGGAACGGGATCGCGCGGCGCTTCTCCGCCGCGGCCTCGAGGACCTCGCGGGCCTTCGCGAGGTCGAGCCCGCGGATCGCGTTCAGCACCTCGTAGGTCTTCTTCGGGGAGATCGGGAGCTCGATGCCGCGGGCCCGGGCGACGCTCGTCCCCGCCTTCGAGGTGTACGTGTAGCCGCGCACGGTCTTCGCTCCCCCTCCCTCCTTCCTACTTGAGCGGCATGAACTTCGACGAGCGCGTCGCGCCGACGCCCGGACCCGAGTGCTTCTCGAACCGGCGGGTGAGGGCGAACTCGCCGTAGTAGTGCCCGATCATCTCCGGGCGGACCTCGATCTCCTTGAACTCGTGTCCGTTGTGGATCGCGACCCGGCGGCCGACGTGGGCCGGCAGGACGAGGACATCGCGGCAGTGGGTGCGCACGACCTTCGTCGTCGGCGTCGAGGCGAGACGGTCTAGGAAGCGCTGCTGCTCCGCGTTCAGTCCGCGCTTCAGGCTCCGGCGGGCCCGGGACGGCAGCACCTTCGCGAGCTCGGGGAGGGTGAGCTCCTGCAAGCGGGGGAGCGTGAGCCCGCGGAGCGTGAACTCCCGCTTCCGCCGGACCTCCGCCTTCTTCGCGGTCCGCTTCCCCTTCGGCATCGCCTACTTCCCCCCGCGGCCGACCCGTCGCCGGCGCTGCGAGCGGGAGAACCGGCCGACCTTGGCTCCCGGCCACGCGCCGGAACTGACCGTGCTCGGACGGCCAACGTGCTGGTGCGCGCCTCCACCGAACGGGTGGTTGACGGGGTTCATGGCGACCCCGCGGACCTTGAACGCGGGGCGCGAGAGCGAACGGTAGGCGAGGACCTTCTTCCCGGCCTTGATGATGGGCCGCTCGAGGCGACCGCCGCCCGCGACGGCGCCGACCTGGACCCGGCAGGAGGGGAGGAAGGTCTTGAACCGGCCCGACGGGAGCTGGACCGTCACCTCGCGGGCCGTGTGCGCGACGACGAGCGCGCTCGTACCGGCGGCGCGGACGAGCCGACCCCCGTCGAACGGGTTGACCTCGAGGTTCGAGACGAGCGTCCCGTCGGGGATCTCGGAGAGGGCGAGGACGCTCCCGCGGCGGAGCGGCCCCGTGTGGAGGGAGACCTTCTCCCCGGTGGCGAGCCCGGCGGGGGCGACGAGCCGGACGACCTCCCCCTGGGCCGTCCGGACGTCGGCAACGGGGGCGGTCCGGCCCGGGGCCTGCGAGAGGCCGACGACGGTCCCCTCCCCGGTGATCGACGGGGCCGGCAGGTAGACCGCGCCGTGGTGACGGTGGCTCGGCGAACGGTACGGCCCGGTCCCGGCGCCGCGCCGCCGCGAGATGATGCGCTTTCCCATCAGAACACCCCGGCCCGGCCGCCGACGTCCTCGGCGCTGAACCCCTTCGCGAAGCTGACCGTAGCGATCTTACCGGACTGGACGATCCGGGTGTTGACCTTCTTGACCTTGCATTGATAGAGCTGCTCGACGGCCCGCTTCACGTCGGCGCGCGTCGCGCGCCGGTCGACCATGAACTCGAGCTTGTTCAACCGCTCCATCTCGTCCATCGATTTCTCCGTCACGTAGGCGTGGAGGAGGATCCGGTGCCGGAGCTCGGTCACGGGTTCCCTCCCTCGAGGCGCACGGCGAGAGCGGCGATCGCCGCCTCGCTGTAGATCGTCAGCCGCCCGGCCTCCCCGCCCGGGGCGAGATCCTCGGCCCCGAGGCGTCCGACCGGGACGACATCGACGCCGGGGAGGTTCACGAACCCGCGGGCCTGACCGGGGGCGCTCGTGACGACGAGGAGGCTCTTCGGCTCCCGGCGGAAGCGGCCCCGCATCTTGCCCCGGCCGGCGCGGACGTGCGTGCCGTCCTTCGCGCGCTCCACGTCCTGCCAGATCTTGAGGCGCTCGAGGAAGGCGGCCGCCTCGCCGGTCGCGCCCACCTTCTCGAGCGGGGTCTCGACGACGAGCGGGAGATGGATCCCCTCGGGGATCCGGTGGCCCCGGGCCTCGACGAGCGTCGGTTCCCGGGTCGCCGCAAGGGCCGCCCGGAAGGCGAGCCGGCGCTCCTTGACGTTGATCTGCTTCCGCCAGATGGTGTCGATCCTCGGCGGGTGGGCCTGGCCGCCCCCGACGGTGTTTGGCGCCTGGGCCCCTCGGTTCGAGTCCATGAGCCGGGGCGTCCGGGAGACCCCCTTTCCCTTCCCCGACCACTCGACCGAGTGCCGGCGACCGGCGGTGGGGGTCGGCGCATGGGGCTGGTGCCGGGCGGAGCGAGCGGCGTTCACGGCGCGTCGGATGAGGTCGGTTCGGACCGCCTCGGAGAAGGCGAGCGGCAGAGGGATCGGCTCCCCGGCCTTCCCCGAGAGGGAGAGGAGCGGGGTCCGGTGCCGAGGTGGGTGGGTCTCGTGGGGGGCCGGGCCCTTCCCCGGCGGGGACGTGGCGGTCATCCGGATTGCTTCGAGTGGGTGCTCAGGTAGCGGAGGTCGACCTTCTCGACGGAGGCGACGCGGCTGCGCATCGGGAGGCGGAACTTGAGGAGCCGCTTCGCCGGGCCGGGGACGGAGCCGTGGAGGAGCAGGCAGGGCGCCCGGACCTCCCCGTAGTGGAGGAACCCGCCCGCCGGCGTGACCGGATCGGTCCTCGGGTCCTTGATGATCTTCAGGATGCGCAGGTTGTAGACGGTCCGGCGGTGGTAGCCGGTCTGGCCCGCCTGGGGAATCCGATAGCTCACGAAGCTCGGGTTGTGGGGACCGAGCGTTCCGATCATCCGGCGGTGCTTCGAGTTCTTGCGGGGTTGGAGCTTCACCCCCCATCGCTTCGTGTGGCCCTGGAACCCCTTCCCCTTCGTCACCCCGATGACGTCGACGAACTCCCCTTCCTTCGCGAGCTGGTCGACCGGGAGCTCCTTCCCGATCCGCTCGAGCGCGTAGGCGCGCCGGCCCTCGAACTTCTCGCCGGCGACCCGGACCTCGAAGAGCGTCGGGGTCTTCGAGGGGACACCGGTGAGGAGGGACGGGCGGGTGTGCACGAGGAGCCGCACCTCGTCGCCGACGGTCTTCGCGAACTCCGCCTTCTTCTCCGCGGAGCTCGGGGGGTGGCTCGGGAGGGCCCGCTGGAGGTCGTCCCCCCCGCCGGGCTCCCACACCTCGGCGACGACCCGGGAGCCGTACGGGTCTCTTCGGTAGATGCGGGCCGCGACCGCGGTGAGCGGCGGGACCTCGACGAGCGTCACGGGTACGCTGACCTCCTGGCCGGCGGTGGTCGACCGCTTCCGGTAGTCGACGAGGAAGGCGTGGGTCATGCCGACCTTGAATCCCGCGAACCCCTGGATCGTCGGGTTCTTCGGTCCCTCGGGCCAGCTTCGGAGGCGCGGGGCGGGCTGCGCGGCGCGGACGCGGGGGGAGAATCCGAGGGAGCCTCGGCGAGGACGATGCCGTCGTGCCATGGGTCGATGGGGGGGTCTACCTCCGGTGGGGCAGGGGGAGAAAGGTGCCCTATATAAGCGCTGGGAAGAATTGCCGTCGGACGCGCGATTTCCGGCCGGTTTTTCGACGGTAGGCGGCCCGGGCCATCGATCCCCTTAGAACGCGCGCGTCCTACAAGGCAGGACTGGCGGAGGCCGCGCCGGGAGCCCCCGACCGCGGCAGAATGGTTAAGCCCGGGGCCGCCTCGCGACGCGGGGAGCGGAAGTCCTCGTGCAGGCGTTCGTCAAGAGTCGGAAGGCCCCGGGCGGAGACCTACTGAGCGTCCCCGAGCCGACCCCCGGAGACGGGGAGGTCAAGGTCGCCCTCCGGGCGAGCTCGATCTGCGGGACGGACGTCCACATCTGGGAGTGGAACGAGTGGGCCCGAGGCCGGATCCGCCGCACGCCGATGATCTTCGGCCACGAGCTCTCCGGTACGGTCGTCGAGCTCGGCCGGGGGGTCACCGGACTCGCGGTCGGCGACCACGTCTCGGCGGAGACCCACATCGCCGACGGGACCTGCTATCAGTGCCGGCAAGGGAAGCAGCATGTCTGCGCCAACGTCCAGGTCCTCGGCGTCGACCGGGACGGGATCTTCGCGGAGTTCGCGGTCCTCCCGGCGGCGAACGCCTGGAAGAACGACCCCCGCCTCGACCCGGCCCTCGCCTCCATCCAAGAGCCGCTCGGCAACGCGGTGCACGCGCTCCTCCCCGAGGACGGGATCGAGGAGATCGCCGGCCGGGACGTGCTGGTCACCGGCGCGGGGCCGATCGGGCTCCTCGCCGTGCTCGTCGCCCGGACCCTCGGCGCGCGCCGGGTGGTCGCGACCGAGGTGAACCCGCTGCGGATCGCCCTCGCTCGGAAGATGGGCGCCGACCGGGTGATCGATCCGAGCGCGGGGGCGGAGGCGGCGCGCGCGGCGGTCCTCGAGGAGACCGAGGGGCGCGGGGCCGACGTCGCCGTCGAAATGAGCGGCCACCCGGCGAGCCTCGCCCTCGCCCTCGACACGCTGACCCCGGGCGGGAGGGTCTCCCTCCTCGGGCTGTTCGACCGGGCGGCGACGATCGAGCTCGACTCGGCGGTGATCTTCCGCGCCGCCCGGGTCCACGGGATCTTCGGCCGGCGGATGTTCTCGACCTGGCAGCAGGTGCGAGGGCTCTTGGGGAAGCCCGAGTTCCGCGAGAAGATGGGCGAGATCATCACCCACCGGGTCCCGATTCGCGACCTGCCCCGCGCCATGGAGCTCATCGAGTCGCGCCAGGCCGCGAAGGTCTCCCTCGAACCGAGGTGGTGATGCGCGACCCGAGCGCCTTCCTGTCGACCGAGCAGGAGGCGCTCGTGGCGAGCGGGCTCGACTGGAAGCTCCACGCCCTCGGGGGGCCGAGCGCCCCGTGGTGCGAGGTCGACGGCCAGCGCGTCCTCATGCTCTGTTCGAACAACTACCTCGGCCTCAGCAATCACCCCGCGCTCAAGGCGGCCGCGACGCGGGCGATCGCCGAGAGCGGCGTCGGTTCCGGCTCGGTCCGGCCGATCGCCGGGAACATGTCCGTCCACGTCGAGCTCGAGCGGCGGCTCGCGAGGTTCAAAGGGGCCGAGGCGTCGCTCACCTACTCGAGCGGCTTCGCCACTAATGCGGGCCTTATCCCTCAGCTCGTCGGCGAGGGGGACCTCGTCGTCAGCGACGAGCTGAACCACGGCAGCATCATCGACGGGGTGCGCCTGTCCAAGGCGGAGCGCGCGGTCTATCGGCACGCCGACGCGGCCGACCTCGAGCGGGTCCTCGCCGAGGCGGACCGGCGCGCGCCGGCGTACCGTCGCCTCCTCGTGGTCACCGACGGGGTCTTCTCGATGGACGGGGACATCGCCCCCCTCGACCGGATCGCGTCGGCGGCCGAGCGGTTCGGGGCGATGGTCTACGTCGACGATGCCCACGGCGAGGGGGTCCTCGGCGAGGGCGGCCGCGGGATCGTCTCCCACTTCAAGCTCCGGCGCGAGCGCGTCCACGTCGAAATGGGGACCTTCTCCAAGGCGTTCGGCGTCGTCGGGGGGCACATCTCGGGGAGCCGGGCGCTGGTCGACTACGCGTTCAACCGGTCGCGGACCTGGCTCCTGAGCGGATCGGCGCCTCCGCCCGTCGCCGCGGCGTGCCTCGCCGCGATCGACGTGCTCGAGCGCGAGCCCCAGCACGTCGAGCGTCTGTGGACGCTCACCCGTCGGTTCAAGAAGGCGATGCGCGAGCTCGGCTTCGACATCGGCTCGAGCGAGACCCCGATCACCCCGATCATCGTCGGGGACAGCCACACGGCGAGGTCGCTGAGCGACGCGCTGTTCCGGGAGGGGGTCTTCGCCCTCCCGATCGTCTTTCCCATGGTCGCCCGGGACAAGGCCCGGATCCGCACGATCATGAACGCGGCGCTCACCGACGCCGACCTCGACCTCGCGATCGGCGCGTTCGAGCGGTGCGGCCGGGCCCTGAAGCTCCTGTAGGCCCACCGGGATCCGCGCCTCTCTAAGTTCGGGCTCCCTCACCGGTGGGTCAAGCGAGAGTGCCGGCCGGTACATGTTACGACCGCGGAGGGAATGTGTCCCGGCCGGGCCGAGCCGGCCGTGGGAAGCGAACCGCTCGGAGTCGACGCGCGATGCCGGGAAGTTCGTCCGTTACGAACCGCCAGATCTCCTCATAGTTGACGGGCTTTGCTTGGTCGTCATACGGGTGGGCGGAATCGAATCGGAAGCGGGCGATCGCAGACCAGGGCACATCGGGGTGGGAGTTTCGGATCGCACGGCCAACGGCCCCGGCCGACTCACCAAGGAGTTCGAGGAAGTGCTCTATGGCAGCACGATTCCGCACCTCCCCCGGATCGAAGAATTCCTCCCGTCCGCGTCGAACGATCTCTCCAATGGTCTCCGCGTACCGGATCATGTCTTCGATGACCCGCCGGGCGCGGTCTTGGTCCATCTTCAGAGCGGCACCATCTCCGATCGGACCTGCGGCTCGATTGCCCAATGAAGTCCCCCTTCGTTGACGATATCCACCCGCCGGCCAAGGAGTTGTTCGATCTCCTGCCCGAGCGCCGCGCGGTCCAGGAGCGAATGCGGGCGGGACCAACGAACCAGCAAGTCCACGTCGCTCGAAGGTCCAGCTTCTCTCCGCCGCACCGAGCCGAACACCCAGAGTTGCGCGGCGCCGTGCTTCTTCGCCGCCCTGAGCACGGCATCGCGGTGGGGGTGAAGGATCTCCTCGATCCCGAGGCCCCCGCCAAGGATAACGGGTCGAAGCTTCGGCTGGTCAAAGATCCGGCTCTTGCACCGGGGGCAGACCCCCGGGCGACGGATGCCGCGGATCGTCCAAGTGTGAAGGCAGCGGAAGCATCGACCTGTTCGACCTTTGCGCCCGGACATGACCCTATTGCTGAAGAGTGCATTATCCTACTTATCCATATCGAGAAGACATGTGTCACGCCTGCCCACCCCCATGTCGGGGGCGAGGTTCGAAGCTCCACGCCTTGGTGGAGTCGTCATCGAAGGTGACGGGCCCGCCAGGATTCGCTCAGCTTGTTATTCGAATCCTCTGGCCGGCAGAGAACCAGCGTCAGACCTTGGAGAGATCCCGATATGCGGTGGGCCGTGGACGGAACGCGACGAACACGACCTCCGTCCCGTCCACTCGGTACAGCCCCCGGTACCCCCTTACCCGCATGGTCCAGAGCCCGCGACCCCCTTTGAGGGCATGGACATCGAGCAATCCCGGCACCGACCGGAAGGGGGATCGCTGGAGTTCGTCGAATCCGTGGTCGAAGAGACGTCGAACCCCCTTCGGGAGCCGTATCAGCTCGTTCGCGGCCGAGGCCGTGAACCGAACCGCGTAGACCACGCTAGTACGCCCGGCGCTTCCGCAGATCGGCCAAGGAGATCCGGGCCTCTACTCGGAAGCGTCGATCCATCTCCGCGAGGAACTCCTCGGTCGGAAACTCTTCGATGAACTCGAGAATGACGTCCCCGTAGGACTTCCCGCGCGTCTTGTACTTCGCGAGGGCTTGGCGGACGAAGACGGGAACGGTGATGGTGGTTGCCGCAGGATGCGACGCCATGAAGCTGGCATTCCAATTGGAGATATAATTGATTGGGGGCAGCGGAACGGCCCGGGGGGCGGCTGCTGGCGGCGGCCAGGGGATTCGAAACGGGCCCGCCGGGATTCGGTGACCTCATTATTCGAGTCCGCCGGAGTCGCTCGGCGGCGACGAGGGTACGGAGCGGGGGTACCGCCGCTTCGGCTCCGATCGGTCCCGTTTCGCCGAAGAGAGTTTGGCGAGCGGCGACGGGCCGCGGGAACCCCCGGGTCTTACGCGCGGTCCGTGGTGACGGGTGTAGCTCCGAAGAAACCAGTCAAGGAAGGAGAGCTCGCCCGGGACCCCATGCACCCGCTCCAGCGCATCGTAGTAGGCCTCTCGCTCCTCGTATCGGATGTTCCACATCGGGAAGCCGCTTCGATGAAGGAGGTAGTTCATGAGGAGGCGTCCGACTCGCCCGTTCCCGTCCCCAAAGGGGTGGATCGTCTCGAAACGGAGGTGGAGGATTCCGGCAAGCTCGACAGGATGGATCTCCCGTCGGCGCTCCCCGGACCAGCGGAACAGGCGTCGAAGGAGCGGCCCCACCTCCTCCGGTGGGGGGGGCACGAACCGGCTTCCACCGATACCCACCGGGTACGTTCGAAGCTTCCCGGCGATGTCGGCCTTCGTTCCGGCGAAGAGCGCGGCATGCCATTCGAGGACGAGTCCGATGCTCGGCACACGCCGGTCCGTCAGCAGGCTCCGGTAGACCTCCTGGTGGGCCTTCGCCTCGAGGATGTCGGCGAGCGGCTTCGCCCTCGGAGCCACCCCGCGCGCGATGATCGCCGCGGTCTCCCGGAGCGTGAGACTCGAGCCTTCGATACGATTCGTATGGTAGGTGAATTCGATGCCGAACCGTTCGATCTGCTCGTTTCGGGCGGTATCGGGCAGTCGGACCATCGCCCGGCGGTACTCCTCCCGGATATCCGCGAGCCGGGGGTACCACCGCGCCGCGCGGACCTCCGCCCGAAGATCCCGGCGGATGGACTCCAGGTTTGGAGGGAGAACCCGCCCGAGATAACGCTCGAAGTAGCGGACCTTTCCTTCGATCCGAGCCGTTTCGGCGAGGTAGTAGTATCGTCGGCCGTGCAACGTTCGGGCGCGAACCGATGCCACGAGGAATAGTTACCCCTACAGAACATAATCTTATGCACTTTCCATTATAATTCGTAAGGGTATGAGTCGAGCGCCGGTTCGGGGTCGGAGGGTCCAACGATCCGGTGCTTCGGGCTCGAGGTGGGGAGGCAAGCGGTGCCGAGGGTCACCCCGGTCGACCACATCGCGGCCGATGCGGGAAGGGACAGGTCGGAGGATTCACGGGCCCGCTGGGGCCCCCGGGTGCGCGCCCCTCCGGACCCGCTCCGACAGGACCCTCAACCGAACCCGTCCGACCGAACCGGTCAGTACGGGCGGATATATCCCACCCCAACCATTCGTACTCGCGCGGGAGATGCCGACGGTGCGGGGCGGGGCGGACCGACCGAGCGGGCCGACCGGCCCGGTCTACCCGGCCCGGTACTGGACCGCGGAGGAGGCGAACGAGCGCCTCGCCGGGCTCCGCGAGCTGCTCGTCGATCTCAAGAGCGCGGCGGTCCGCTACCGCCAGGTCCGGACCGAGCTCGAGCGCCTCGCGACGTTCTGGGGCCCCGAGGTCGGCGCCGCCGACAACCCGGACCGGGGCCTCGCCGAGCGGCTCTCCGAAGAGGGGCAGACGCTCGACCAGCGGTTGACCCGCTCGATCTCCGCCCTATCCGGGGAGGGGATCGAGGTCAAGGACCTCGACGCGGGCCTCCTCGACTTCTACGCCCAGTTGGACGGCGAGACGGTCTTCCTCTGCTGGCGGCTCGGGGAGGCCGAGGTCGGCTTCTTCCACACGCTCGACGGCGGCTTCCGCAACCGCCAGCCCCTCCCGCCGCGGTCGGCCCGGGCGAGCCCCGGGCCGACCCGTCCCGCGGGACCGGCGTAGACCGTCCGCCGCCTCACGCCGGGCGCTCGGGCTCGGGCAGCCGCCCCTGGAGGGCCATCCGCATCCCTTGGAAGCTCGCCACGACGATCCCGAGGGCGACGGTGACCGCCGCGAGGGCGCCGATCCACGGCATCGCGCTGCCGATGGCGAAGGCGAACATCGGGATCGGGGAGACGGCCGTGGCGACCGCCCCCGCCATCGCGAGCCCGGGGCGGGTTCGCCGCACCGCCGCGAACGCCCCGAACCCCGCGACGAGCGCGCCGAGGGCGAGCAGGACGGTCGACGACCAGAGCGAGGCGACGAGGTTCTCGAGGTCGTAGAACGGCGTCTGGACCGAGAGGGTCTCGGTCGAGGAGGACGCCGAGCCGTTCCCGGTCGACAGCGTGACGAGGAGCGGGTCCGAAGGGCTCCCCTCCGAGGAGAACGCCGCGGAGAGGAAGAGGAGGTAGGAGGCGGAGGAGTACCCCGACGCCGAGATGTTCACCACCTCGCGACCGGGTGGCAGGCCGGCGAACTCGAACTGACCGGTATCCCCCGTGGTCATCGTGCGCGCTCCCCCGCTCTCCGGGGTGACCGTGACGAGCGCCCCGGCGAGCGGCGACAACGAGGCCCCTACGCCACCGGTCGGGGAGAGCGCCTCGACCGTCCCTTGGACCGCGAACGGGCCCGGGCCGAACGCAATCGCCCCCTCGGCCGCGGTCGCGGAGGCGAGCGCCGCCAGGAGGACGACCCCGGCCACGAACAGCGCGGCGAAGAACCGTCCGACCCTCGGATCGGGCCGGGGCGGGGGCCGGACCGCGGGATATAGCCCCGGGAACACCTCCCAGGTGAAGAGGGGGGGCGGGTCCCGGACCGGGAAGACCGCGATCGGATGGCCGCACGTCGGGCAGCTCCAGTACGACGGCGCCGGGCCGGGCGGCACGGGGACGACGACCGCGCGGCCGCAGTGGGGGCAGCGGGTCGTCTGCGACGGAAGCGCCACGCCCCGTCGACCCCGCGCCGGGTCATATCCTTGGGCCGCGCCCTCGAAAAGTCGCATCTTCGCGTCATCGGG
>JASHSI010000158.1 GCA_030040915.1 Thermoplasmata archaeon
CGGCCTCATCTATGTCTCGTATGGCGACGACCAGCTGCTGGTCGTAGACCCCTCCCGATTCACAGTAGTCGGCGCGGTGCCGCTCGGTGCCCCCGCCGGCACGATCGTCTACGACGCGGGCTCGGGACTCCTGCTCGTTGAGTCGGGCGGCGCCCTCTTGGGGTTCGACCCAGCCACCCGGGGGGTCGCGTTCAACATCACCGATCCCGACGCCTCCGCCGGAACGGACGGGACCATCGTCCTGGTCCCCACAGCGAACACTGCGTGGGTGACCAACCCGTATGCGAGCAATGTGTCCATCGTCGATCTGGCCAGCGAGACGGTCGTAGCCGAGCGGCCGGTCGGCGAGGGGTTCAACGACATCCTCGCCGGGGTGTTCGACCCGGCGAACGACCGGATCTACCTCGACTACTACGAGAACGCTACGGTCGAGGTGTTCAATGCAACGACGGGGGCGGCGCTCGCCGACGTCGACCTTACCGCGTTCTGCTGTTTCACCCTGGGGCTCGGTCTGGATCCCGTCTCGGGCAACGTCTACGTGACTGACGTCCTCGCCGGCTTCTTCTCGACGCTCATCGAGATCTCCGGCTCGAACGACACCGTCCTCGCCTCGACTCCGGTCGGGTACTACCCCAGCAACTCCGTCTACGATCCGGGCAGCGGCGACCTCTATCTAGCGGACGCCTACCGGGATCTACTCTTCGTTGTTGACCCGACCAACCTCAGCATCCTCGCCCGCGTGCCACTCCCCCAGGACAGCGATCTCATCGCCGGGCAGGACTTCCCGATCGACGTCCCCGAGCTGAGCCGGGTCTACGTTCCGATGGGCTACGGGGAAGCCTTCGACTCGGTCGCGACGCAGGGGACACCGACGGTCGGAGTGATCCAGCTCGCCGTGGCCCCCGGGCTCTCGGCCTTCGACCCCGCGTGCGGCTGTCTGGTGATCTCCTCCGTCCTCTCGGGAGTCCTCTCCTTTGTGGACCCCTGGAACCTCTCGGTCGAGCGCCGGGTGTCTCTGGACGGCGAGGCGAGCGGCATCGCCTTCGACCCGCAGACCTCGCAGCTGTGGATCACCCTGTCGGGGCTGTTCAGCGGCTCGGGCGTTCTCGTACTCAATGCATCCACGGGAGCCACGGTAGCCCAAGAGGCGGACACGGAGTGGCCGACCGGCATCGCATTTGACCCGGCCTCCGACCGCATGTTCGTCGCCGACTACTTCGGGGACGACATCCGGGTCTTCGATGCGACCGACCTGACCCAGCTGGCCACGGTCCCCGCCGGGAACCAGACCATCGGGGTGGCCTACGTCCCGTCGACGGGGCAGGTCTACGCCTCGAACCTGCTGGGTGGTTCCCTGACGGTCCTGAACGGCAGCACCGACGCACTGGTTGCGAACCTGTCCATCGGGGGCGAACCCGACCTGCTCGCGTACGACTCCGTCACGGGGTCGCTCTTCGTCGGCGACGAGTCGGGCCGCGCGACCGCGCTGCTCGATCCGCGCTCCTTGGCGATCACTTCGACGGTCCCCGTCTACTACCCCTCCGCTGCCCTGTTTGACCCCTCGACGGGCGACGCCTTCCTGCTCGACGGGGCCGACTTCGTCTCTGAGGTTGATGCGGGTTCGCTGAACCTGTCGGCGGCCTCGGTCGGGGTGGCCGTAGATTGGGGCGCGTGGGTCCCGGGCATCGGACCCGTGCTTGACGACTCCACGACCGGAGGAGTCTACGAGCTCGCGGACCACTCGATCCGGCTGCTGTCGGACCTTGTCCTCGAGGCGACACCCGAGGTCGTGGGGGAGGGGAGCAACCTCTCCCTCAATGTCTCCTCGGTGGGCGGCGCGGCCCCGTTGGCCTACGTGTACTCGGGACTCCCGGCCGGGTGCGCGACCTTCGACGGGTCCTCGCTGGTCTGCAACCCGAGCGAGGAGGGAGCGTACCAGATCTCCGCATATCTCGACGACGGGCAGAACGACTCGGCGTGGGCCAATGCCACCGTCTGGGTCGTGTCGAATGAGAGCGTCACGGTGTCCGAGACTGGCTTGCCCGACGGGGACACCTGGTACTTCAACGTGAGCGGCGGGCCCCACATCGTCTCGGCCGCCGCTTCCGCGACGTTCTCGGTGCTACCCGGGACGTACGGATACACCGTCGTCGCCGCGAACTCGAGCTACCTGGTCGGCGCGCCGGTCGGGTCGTTCTCGGTCGTGAACCGCTCCGTCACGCTCACGATCGCCTTCGTTCTGGCGATCGTAGTGACCTTCGAGGCCCACGGGCTGTGGTCGGGCACGAACTGGTCGATCGTCGTCGAGGGAGTACGTCACAGCACGACCTCGGACGCCGTCCCGATCCGGCTGGGACCCGGGTTCTACTACTATGGGGTCCCCGAGGTGACCGGATGGGTGGGCAAGACCGGCGGGAACTTCACCCTCACTTCGGCTCCCCTCACCGTTCCGGTGGTGTTCGCGAGAGTGCTCTTTTCGCTCGATTTCCTCGCGCCCGATCTCCCGGCCGGCGATATGTGGCAGGTCTGGCTCAACGGCACGCCGGACTACTCGTACGCCGGGACGATCGCCTTTGAGCTTGGTAACGGGACCTATTCGTACCTCCTTCAGGGCCCCTCGAACCTGATCGTGAGCAGCCCGACCCCTGCAGGGTCCGTGTCGCTCGACGGCGAGAACGTGACCCTGACCCTCGAGTTCGCTCCTGGGGTCCCGCACTCGATCTACTTCACACCCAGCGGACTGCCCCTCGGGACCAGCTACTGCGTGGTTCTCGTCTTCCCGCGCTGCGGGTACGGAGCGGTCGGGCTCACGGACCTCTCGCCCGGCCGCTACTCGTTCGTGGTCGAGCCCCCGTCGGGGTACCGCGCGGATCCGGCGTCCGGAACTCTCACGTTGGCCAGCCAGGATGTTTCGCGCACGATTCGGCTGAGCGTCACCCCGCAACGGCTCGTGTTCGCGGAGTACGGTCTCCCTCGGTTCGACCGCTGGGGAGTCTCAGTAGACCTTCCGGGCACCGGGTACGCCTCAAAGTTCGATCGCTGGGTGGAGATCGGCTATACGGTCCTTCCTGGGTTGTACAACTACACCGTCGCGCCGGTCGCGGGTTTTCTCCCAGTCCCTAACGGCTCGGTGCTCGTGCTCGGGCCTCCGGCGGGGGAGAGGGTCGTCTTTCTGATATTCGAGCCTGTGACCTATCTGGTGACGTTCACGGAAGAGGGATTGCCGAACGGTACCGAGTGGGCCATCGAGACCGGCTCTGCGTGGTACTACAGCAACACGGCATCGCTCAACATTTCGTTGGGGAACGGGACCCACTACTTCAGCATCTGGCGGGTCCCGGGCTACTCCGGCCGCGCATCCCAGAACCCCGTTCGAGTGAGGGGTGGACCGACCGCGGTTTCGATCAGCTACCGACCCCTGAGCCCGCCGCGCGGGTGATCTAGCGGATCGGTGGCCGCGAGCTAGACCCGGCTCCGCGGTCGCCGGCCGGTGTCAGGCGCGCACTGGGCGGCAGACGACAACGGCCGCGGCACCCACAGTCGGTCGACCGGGGCACTGTGGCGACAGACTCCGTGGAGTCGGACCTCCGGCCCCGTCCAAACCACGACAAATCCAGCGGCGCGCCGGCCCGAAGCGAGAAATAGGTTCGGCGAGTCCGCC
>JASHSI010000159.1 GCA_030040915.1 Thermoplasmata archaeon
GAGGGTCGCCACCTCCGCACGATCCACCCGTCGATCTACGTCAAGGTCCCGATGACCGCGAACGGGCTGAAGGCGACGAAGACCCTCTCGAAGGAGGGGACGCGCGTCAACATGACGCTCGTCTTCAGCGCGAACCAGGCCCTGCTCGCGTCCAAGGTCGGAGCGGCGTACGTGAGCCCGTTCATCGGGCGGCTCGACGACCAGGGCCAGAACGGGCTCGAGCTCGTCGACGACATCGTGCAGATTTACCGAAACTACCACTACAAGACCGAGATCCTCGTCGCGAGCGTGCGCCACCCGGTGCACGTGCTCGAGGCCGCGAAGATCGGCGCGGACATCTGCACGATGCCGTTCAACGTGATGGAGAAGCTCGCCCAACACCCGCTCACCGACATCGGCCTCGCCCGCTTCCTCAAGGATTGGGAGAAGGTACCGAAGCCGTGAGCGGGCCCGACGCCCCACCTCCCGCCGAGCCGCTCCTGGCGCTCGTGGAGAAGTATCTCCGGGTCACGGGGGAAGCGCTCGGCAAGGTCCGCGCGGCGTCCCCCGCCCGCTCCTTCCTCGTCGGGGCGGGGGAGGATTACCTCCTGATGGCCCGTGCCTACCTATCGGACGCCCGACACTTCCACGCCACCGGCGACGACCCCCGGGCGCTCGCGGCCGCGAGCTACGCCCACGGCTGGCTCGACGCCGGGGTCCGCCTGGGGCTCCTCGATGCGGGAGACGACGACGTCCGGTTCACCCCGTACCGCTGAGATGGCCGGGCCGCCCTCCCTCGTCGGCGAGCCGGCGGTCCGCGAGATCGAGCGCCACCTAAGGGCCCGCGAGGCCCGCCGCGACGCGCTCGCCGACGCGAGCCGGGCGCTCCGGCGCGAATCGCAGGCCGTCATGGCCCGGATGCACGAGGGCCGTTCGGTCGGGCGGGAGGTGGTCGCGATCGCCCGGCGAGCGCGCGCGCTCGCCGCGCGGATCCGCTCGATCGCTCCGGAGGACGGCGGACTTGCCCACGACGCGCTCCAGGAGAGCGTCGAGGCGATCCTCCTCGACCGCGTGGTCCGCGAGGCCCCGTTCCCTTCCCCGAAGGCGCTCGGGGTACCGCCGGAGGCCTACCTCTCGGGTCTCGGCGACCTCGTCGGCGAGGTCCGGCGGCTCGCGCTCGCGGCGCTCACCACCGGTGACCTCGGGGCGGCCCGGCGCCACCTCGCCACGATGGAGTCGCTCTACCGGACGCTCTGCCGGTTCGAGAGCCCCCGCTCGATCGTCGCGCTGAAGCCGAAGCAGGACACGGCCCGCTCTCTCGTCGAGCGGACCCGGGGGGAGGTCGCCCTCGCGGGGGTGCTCGCGCGGGCCGGGGGCCACGGGCCGGTCCCGTCGGGGGACGGATGAGCGGGACCGCGCGGAAGGTCGGGATCATCGGCGGATCGGGGATCACCGAGCTGTTCAGCGGGGCGGAGCGGCGATCGCATCGGATCGCCACGCCCTGGGGGGCTCCGTCGGCCCCGATCGAGGCCGGCTCGGTCGGCGGGGTGGACGTCCTCTTCCTCCCTCGGCACGGTCCGGGCCACTCGATCCCGCCGCACCGGGTGAACTACCGGGCGAACATCGACGCGCTCCGCTCGCTCGGCGCCGAGACGATCCTCACCGTGAGCAGCGTCGGTTCGCTCAAGGAGGAACTCCCGCCCGGGACGTTCGTGCTGCCGGACCAGTTTGTGGACCTCACGAAGCAGCGCCCGACCACGTTCTACGACGGGGGCCAGGTCTTCCACGTCTCCACCGCCGACCCGTTCTGCCCGCGCTTGCTCGCCGCCGCCGCCCGGGCGGGCGCTCGGGTCGGCGGGCCGTTCGCGGAGCACAAGACCTACGTCTGCGTCGAGGGTCCCCGCTTCTCCACCCGGGCCGAGTCGAAGTGGTTCCGCACCCTCGCCGACGTCATCGGGATGACCCTCGTCCCCGAGGTCACGCTCGCCCGGGAGCGCGCGCTCTGCTACGCCTGCCTCGCGATGGTCACGGACTTCGACGTGTGGGCCGAGCGGCCGGTCGAAGCGCGCGAGATCGCCGAGACGATGCGCTCGAACGCCGAGCGGATGCGTCGCGTCCTGGAGGAGCTCCTCCCCGAGGCCGCCGGGGAGCGAGACTGCCCCTGTCCGGGGGCGTTGAAGGACGCGGCCCTGTAAGGGAACCGCCGCGGACCGGATCCGAGACGCCTATCTCGCCGGGGCGCGGCGCACAGTGATCGGGATCACGCCGGCGGCGAATTCCCGCTCGGCGATCTCGACCGGGTCGACGAGTCCCGCCTCCACGTCGAGGAGGATCGGAGCCCCCAGGGAGACCTGGAGCGCGCGGGCGCCAAGGATGCGGGCCCGTTCGAAGCGGGTGAACTCGGCCCCCCCCGTATCGGGTTTCGCGGTCGCGGCGTCCGACACAGGATCGTCAAGGGCGGCCGAGGCGGCCACGGCCGTCAAGGGGTCGGCCACTATAGGCTCGCTATTTACCCTTTGCGCGGACGAGGGCTTTGCCCGAGAAGCCCGCCTTGCCAGAAAACTCTGCCATCTGCCCGAAAACCGCCCGACCCGGTACGTTCGGATTCGTAGCTGGTCAGCTTCCTGCCGGGGCTGAGGGAGGGCCAAAGGCCGGATAACCTGATCCTGATAGTGCGTCCCCGACGACCTTGACGAATTGCAACCCTCGCTTGCGGCATGTTCGGTAGATCGACATCAGCCGTTCGAGGGCCCACGCTCCCCCCCACGACCGACGACCCCCGCTAATCTTCCGATAGAGCACCCCCTGGCGGATCTCCGTCTCCGCCGGATTGTTGTTCCAGCTCACCCCCGGGTTCACCAGGAAGGTGAACAGTGTCCCCCGACGTTTCCATAGCTCGCTCGCGATGCGAGCGGCCCCCGGGTCGTGCCACTCCCTTCGTAGGTGCTCAGCCATCCACCACCGCATCGAGCGGTAGAACCGTCGCCGCTTCCGCCGGGAGATGTCGGGGTGCTGGTAGGACCATTCGATGGCGAATCGGAGGAGCCTCCGAGTCTCATCGGCGAAGCCGATGAACTCCTGGGGTGGGGGTCCCGCCCTGGTCAGCTTCGCCGGGACCACTTGAAGGAGAGGTCGAGGCTCGAGGCGATGGAGGATCTCCTCGCGCTCCAACCACCGATTCGCGTGGAGGAGGTCGAACTGGTGATCGGCGGTGCCGATCACGTTGTAGGGATTCCATCCATCGTGGACGAGGGTCCCACGGGCGCCGTGGAGGACCTCCTCCACGACGTCGTGCCCTCGGCTCGGAGCGATCCGATAGACGACCGTCTCCGGGGTCGAGAAGGACCACAACCAACCGTTCTGTCCTCCCACCCGGAACTTGGTCTCGTCGGCGTGGATGACCGGCTGGTGGGGGATCTGGGCCTTCAACGTCTCGTAGAGGGGTCCGAGGGACTCCGCCGACCAGCGCTCCATCTTGAGGACGGAGGCGGTCGAGAGGCGCACCCCGTGGGCCCCTTCGAGGTAGTCGATGATCTTGACGGTGCTCAGGCCCAAGAGTCGCAGCTGGACGACCCGGGAGACGAGGGAGAATCCGTACTGCTGGTGAGGCGGATACGGGCTGTCGGGCTCGACCCTCCGCCGACACCCGGGGCAGTTGTATCGGGCGATCTCGACGTCAAAGACGAGGGGGTAACCGTTCACCTTCCTGAACCCTCCCAATCGTAACTTTCCCCTCCAGCGCAACGATTTTCCGGAGTTCCTCGCCCTCGTTTGGCCAGGGCGAGATGCGGCTCCAGCTGGCCGAGGAGATCCTCGACCCGGATCGACCCAGGGACCTCCCTCTCTCCCAAGCCGAGCGCAAGGCCCTCCTCGAGCGACTCCGAAAGACCGAGCCGCTCGTCGAGGAGAATCGAGCCCTCAAGGACAAGCTCCCCGCGCTCAGGAAGAACTTCGTCGCGACAAGGCGTGTGTACTCCCATGCTCGCCGCCTCCGACCGAACTGCCGAGGCGGGAAGCATTCCCTCGAGTAGGGTCTTATATCGTCGACCCCAGCGGGCGTCGAATCCACGACCCAGCGGAGGTCAGCTCGGTCATCCGGGACGAGCTCGACCCCGACCCATCCCCAACGCCCCGCCTCTCACCCTTTCCTTGGAGGCTTGCGGCCGGTGCGGGAGTCGTCTCGGCGAGCCCTTCGAGGTCCGTCGTCGGACCATCACCGACCTCCCGAAGCCCGAACCTCGCATCTTCGAGGTCGAGATCCCGCGCTACCGGTGTCCGGGCTGTCGGGCTCGCGTCGAGCCCCCACCCTGCGGCGACCGGGGGAGGCAAAGCGCGTCGGTCCGGGGCATCCTCCGACCGAGTTCCTCGCCTTCGCGGACGGAGTGCGAAGGATCGTGAGACACTCGATCGAGTGGTCGGAGCAACACCCGACCGCCTCGATGGACGAGCGGAGGGGGTTCTACCGGGGGATGCGGTGGGGCATGGCCGACCACCTCCGCCAAGCGTGGAGCGATCCGAACGGCATCCGGATCGCTCACGAGCTGTGGAAGCGTCGGGACTCGCTGTTCACCTTCCTCATCGAGCCCGGGGGGCCCTGGCACAACAACGGAGTCGAGACGGAGATTCGGCAGGGGGTGTCCTCTACCGAAAGCTGAGAGGGGGGGACGACGATCCTGGGAAGGGGCGAGGGCGCTCGAACGCTTGCTGACGGTCTATAGGACGGGTCGCAAGCGGGGGCTGAAATTCCTCGAGGGGGTCAACGAATCGATAACTGGGCGAAGCTACCCGGCCATTGGGCCACCGTCAGTGCTGACCACAAAGCTGAGCTGATATCCCCGTGGTTCATGCGGTGTGTCCTCGGAGAAGGTCCCGGACCCCTGCGTCGACCGTTGGCGCACGATGTGGATGGACGTGTATACACGGCCCGGCCTTAATCCGCGGGGGACACCTTTCCGACTCCAATGAGCGGGCGCCCCGGGCCGAGGCGCCAAGGTCTCGGACCGTCGACGGCTCGCCGACGTTCCGCGCGACCGACCCCGGCACCACCCTGCCCGCGGGCCGGTCGGCCCTTCCGGCCTTATACGAGCCTGAGGGCGTTACGCCCGGGATGACCCCCCCGCCGCCGCGTCGACCCGCTCCGCGCGGCGAGCGCCACCGTCCGATGGCTGTCGCGATCCGACTTGTCGGAGCGGTGGTCCTCGTGCTGCTCGTGCTCCTCGTGGTGCCGGGCCCTCCGATCGGTCGCGCGAGCCCGCCGCTCGCCAGCGAGGCTCTCTCGCCTCGGGCCGCGCCTCCGAGGGTATCGATCCCCCCCGCGTACGTGCCGGCGATCGCCGGGCGGGTCGTCTTCGGGAGCACCGGAGCGGGCATCTCGGGCGTCAACGTGAGCCTCGCCACGCCTGGCGGGAGCTGGGCCGGGTTCTCCACCACGACTGGCACGAACGGCTCGTTCGTCATCCTCCCCGGCGCGTCGGGGACCTACTTCGTCGTGGCGAACGCCTCGGCCTCCCTCGGCGAAGGCGGCGGATGGGTGAACACGAGCTTGAGCCCGGGGCACTCACCGTCCGTCCAGATCGACGTCTGGCCGCTCGTCGGGTACGACAACGTCACGTTCGTGCTCCCCCACTACGCCTCGCTCGCGGCGTTCTCCGATTCGCCGGCCGACCTCCAGGAGCCGATCCTCTCCTGGGAGGGCGACGGGGCGTTCTACGTCGGGACGGCGGTCGGCGGGTACGCGCTGTACTACTACTCCTTCGCGAACCAGAGCCTGCGGACGGTCTCGGGCTGGACGCCGCTCTACGAGAACCTGATGAGCTACCAGGGGTGGCTCAACAACGAGTTCCTCACCGAGGACGGCTCCTGGGTCTACGAGTTCGGGTGCCGGTCCTCCTGCACCACGAGCGGCCCGTGGACGAGCCTTGCGACGAACGTCAGCACGGGAGCCACCATCTGGCACAACTGGTCGACCATCCCCACGCTCCCGAACGGACCCCAGGTCCAGATCGACATGCTCGGGCTCGCCGGGAACCTCTCCACCGAGGTCGTCCTCGTCGGCGGCAGCAAGGACCAGCCCGCGACCGCCTACGCGTTCGACCTGTGGAACGGGACCGAGTGGACCCTCGGCCAGGTCCCGTACTTCGAGGCGAACAACATCTACTGGGTCCCGCAGCTCGAGAGCTACTTCGACGTCGAGGCGGACGGCTACTCCGGCGACGGGTTCGCCCAGGTCCGACTCGAGGGGAGCGGCGACGGAAGCACCCTCAAGACGGTCGCCGAGGACCACTGGGGCTCGAACTACCAGATCAACTTCGTCCAGGGGCTCTTCTTCAACGTGACCAATCGGACCGTCTTCGCCACGGCCGGCTACAATGACGCGGCGAGCGGGGCCGAGCTCGAGACGTTCGCGTACTCGGTGCTCCCGGACGGCACGCTCGGGGCCCGGGCCGGCTTCTGGAACCGCTCCTTCTCCTGCTCGGTCTGCGGGTCGGAGATTCCGACCGTCGAGTCCGACGAGCACCGACCCATGACCGTCGCCGAGGGACCGGCGATCGCCGCCGACTATCCGGCCCGATTCGGCGTCAACGACTCCTGGCTCCTCGACCCGAACTCGACCGACGGGTTCGTCTCGACGAACCAGAGCCTCTTTGGTTCGGACCCACTCGTCACGAGCACCGGCTACGCCAACGGCGGCTACTACGATCTGCGGCCGGACTCCCTCCTCGACGGGCAGTTCGTGAACGCCTCCCGGATGATCGCTCCCTCCTCGGGCCTGTGCGAATCGGCGAAGGGGTCGGTCCCGTGTCCGCTCCTCGGGACCACCTCCGGGACCGTGGCGGGATCCGTCTACTACCTCTGGCAGTCGGACCTCTCCGAGTTCGCCTTCCCGGCGAACGCGACGCCGGTCCAGGCGGCCCCGCCCGGGGCGGCCGACCCGACGGCCACTACCATCGGAAACAGCGTCGTCGCGACGTGGACGGTCCCCTCGAACGACGACCCGCTCCTCAACTTCTCGGTGACCTGGACGACGCTGAACGGGAGCCGGTTCGTCCGCTCCGGATCGGCGAACGTGGGACCCGGAGCCCGGAACTTCTCGGTCCCGACCCCGAGCAGCGACACGACCTGTGTGACCGTGATCGCTTGGAACCTCCACTGGAGCGGGCCGTCGTCCTCGGCGTGCGCCGTGCAGAACCTGGTCGCGCCGTTCGCCCCGACGGGCCTCGGGGTGACCGGGGTGACGTTCACCGCCGTCGGGCTCAACTGGACCGCTCCGCTGGGGCCGGTGACCAACTACACCGTGTTCGTCGGGGCGACGTGCGCCGACCTCGGCGGGCACATCGCGGTAGGGAACGTCACGAACGGCTCGGTGAACGGGCTCCGGTCCGGCGAATCGTACTGCTTCGAGGTCACCGCCTCGAACGCCATCGGGAGCTCGGGGCCGAGCTCCACGGTGTCCGCCCGAACCTCGGACCCGGTGGCCTCGCTCGAGCTTTGGCTCGTGGTCCCGAACGGATCGGGGCCGCCGATCTCCGCCGGTCTCGCGATCCGACCGAACGGGGAGGAACCGCCGACGGGATCGACGGCGGCCTCCTCCGGGACGGTCTCGACGCTGCCGACCGTCCCGGCCCAGCCCCTCCCGACCCCCACCGCGACGTCGCCGCCCCAAGGAGTCCCTTCGGCGGCCCGCTCCTCGCCGGGCGGTGGC
>JASHSI010000160.1 GCA_030040915.1 Thermoplasmata archaeon
CTCGACGAGCGCCGCCCGCTCCGCGGGCCCCGCGGAGTTGAGGTCGTTCAGGATCTCGCCGGCGATCGTCTCGCCGGAGCCGAGGAGCGAGCTCGGGTAGCCGTAGATGTTCCCGATCAGGCTCACCACGATGATCGCCTCGCCGAGCGCCCGACCGAGCCCCAGCAGGATGGCCCCCACGATCCCCGGGCGGGCCGGTCCGAGGACGGCGATCCGCACGCTCTCCGCCCGCGTCGCGCCGAGCGCGAGCGCCGCCTCCCGGGGGGCCCTCGGCACGGCCCGGAGGGCGGAGCGGGCGAGCGCCGTGATCGTGGGCACGATCATCATCGCGAGGACGAGGCTCGTGGTGAGGAGGTCGAAGCCGCTCGCCGCGCCGGCGAACGGTCCGACCCCCCCGAAGGCGCGCGAGAGGGCCGGCTCGACCGACGAACGCATCGCCGGCGCGACCACGAGGATCCCCCAGAACGCGAAGACGACCGACGGGACCGCCGCCGAGAGGTCGATCACGGTGGCGAGGGGTCCTCGCCACCGGCGCGGTGCGTACTCCGAAACGAACAACGCGGCCCCGATCGCCACCGGAACCGCGAACAGGAGCGCGAGCGCCCCGGTCTCGAGCGTCCCGGCGATCGCCGGTCCCGCGCCGAAGATCGCGTGGACCGGGTCCCAGCGGGACCCGGCGAGGAACCCGGGTCCGTACCGTACGATCGCGCCGGAGGAGAATCGGCCGAACGCGTAGACGATCGCGGCGAACAGGGCGACGAGGAGCGCGGCGACGACGGCGACGAGTCCGTGGAAGATCGGATCGCCGCGGATCCAGCGTGGGGATCCCCGCCGGGGGGGAGGACCTTCGGAACGGGACGCCATCGGCTCTCCTCGATCAGCGGAAGGTGCAGGCGGGGAGCGGGCTCCCGTGGAAGGTGAGGGTCCCGATGGCGGCCTCATCGAGCGCGACGAACGCCGGGGGGAGCGTCACGTAATAGAGACTTTCCGAGAACGATTGGCCCGGGCCGACCGCCCAATCGAGCCAGCCGGCGAGCACCTGGGACTTCGCCAACCCCGCGGCGAAGCCGGTGTCGAGCGCGCGGTAGACGAGCACGTAGGTGATCGCCACGAGCGGGTAGTCGCCGGTCCCGGGGGCGTCGACGAAACTCACCGAGGACCAGCTCGCGTCGGCCGGCGGAAAGCTCGTCGAGCGAACGATGTCGCCGATCGCCGAGGCCGTGTTCGTGAGGTTCGGCCGAACGAACGCGCCGCTCGGGTTCTCGACCGCGGCGTACTGGGTCCCCACGGAGGCGAGCGTGTCGGGTAGGTCGACGTAGCCGATGGCGCCGCTCGTCTTCGACACGTAGCTCAGGAGCCCCGAATTGCCGCTGATCCCCTTCCCGTCGGGGGTCGACGGCCAGCTGGGCTGGATCCCGGTGCCGACCGTCGCGTTCCACGCCGCGTCGGCGCGGGAGAGGAAGTCGGTCAGGACGTACGTCGTCCCGGCGGCGTCGGACCGGTGGGCCGCGATGATCGGCTCGCTCGGGAGCGAGAGGCCCGGGTTGAGCGCCGCCACCGGGGCCGCGTCCCACGTCGTGATCGACCCGAGGTAGATCCCGGCGAGCACGGTCCCGTTGAGCCGGATCGGCGTCGACAGTCCCGGCAGGTCGTAGACGACCGCCAGGGCGCTCCCCGAGACCGGGAGCGTGAGGACGACCCCGGGCAGCGCCGAGTACTCGCCCCCCGTGAGCGGCTCGTCGGTCACGGCGAAGTCGACCGTACGGGTGGTCAGGGCGGTGATGCCGGCCCCGGCGCCCGCGGGATCGTAATCGACCCGATCCCCCCCGCTCGCGTTCTCGAATGGATCCTGCCAGACGCTCAGGAGCGGGTTGAGGAAGCTGGCCCCCTCCCCCTCGAGGGTCACCGTCGTCGAGCACGTCCCCGGCGGTCCGGAGCTTCCCGAGGCCCCTCCCAAATGCTCGGAGAGATTGGCGGTGAACACTACCACGAACACCAGGGCGACACCGAGCAGGACCCAGCGCCTTCGGACTCGGCGACGCCGATGGATCGGGGGGGTCGGTCCGAGCCCGGCGTCCAGGGAGGTCGCGGTCCCGCCCCCGTCCCCCACCGAACCCATGCGTTCCCGGTGTTCCCCGCGCGAGGGATAAACCCAAGGCTCGAAGACGGGCCCGACCAAACGCTTCATCTGGGGGTCCGCGACTGGTCCGCCGAGATGCCCGGCCCGGCCCCCACCGCCCCGGACGGCTTCGTGGTCTGGATCGAGGGGCTTCCCGGGTCGGGCAAGTCGACCCTCGCCCGGGGCCTCTCCGAACGGCTGAGGGCCCAGGGGCGCGCGACCGAAGTGCTCGACGGTCAGGCGGTGCGCGAGACGTTCTTCCCGGAGCTCGGCTACTCCCGAAAGGACCGGGAGACCCAGGCTCGCCGAGTGAGCCAGCTCGCCCGGATCCTCGCGGGTCACGACATCGCGGTGATCGTGGCCATGATCACCCCGTACGAGACGAGCCGCCAGGCAGCGCGCGCCGCCTTCGGGGGTCGGTTCGCGGAGGTCTGGCTCAACTGCCCGATCGAGGTGTGCGAGACCCGGGACCCCAGGGGGCTCTACAAGGGCAGCCACGAGGGCCGGCTCACCCAGGTGACCGGGCTCGACGACCCATTCGAGGAACCGCTCGACCCGGACCTCGTGCTCGAGACGGGCCGGCAACCGGTCGGGGCGTGCTTGGACCGCCTGGTCGGCCACCTGACCGCGCACCGATTCCTGCCCGCTTGAGCGGGGTCGACCCCCGGCGGACGGGGCGTGGGCGGCACGCCCCTCCGTCGTGGGAGCGGGCGAGCGGGCCGACTTTGGACCCGCACCTTTTATCGTGCCGGCCTGTCCTACGAATTTCGATGGCGGCCCCGGGCGGAACCCCCGCCCCGACGACGACGCCCGCCCAGCATCGGGAGTCCCGATGGATGGGCCAGGGCTACGCCGACATGACGAAGCTCCGCGAGGTCGCCGCGAAGCACGACCGGGTGGCGAGCAAGGCGCAGACCAAAGCGGCCCGGGTCCAGACCCGGATCGACCGCCTTCGCCACGCCGCGACCGTCCTCCGCGAGAAGGCCCAGAAGCTCCTCGAGCGGGTCCCCGAGATCCAGCAGGAGATCACCCAGTACGAGCGGAACATCCAGGCCGGCACGCAGAAGGCCGGCCTCCTCGCCCCGGGCTCCGACATCACGCAGATGCAGGTCCGGATGCGCAAGCTCCAGCAGAAGGTGGTCAACCTCCAGCACAAGTCGCGGACCCTCGAGCACCGGGCCGCCCAGAAGACCCAAAAGAGCGCCGAGCTCAACGTGAAGGTGAGCCAGTTGATGGAGCAGGCCCGCCTCGCCGAGCAGGAGGCCACCGCATTCCGGCAGCGGGCGGACCGACTCCAGCTCGCCACCGAGGGGGAGGTCGCCGCCCGGATGACCCCGGCCCCGGCCGAATCGAACCCGCCTCCGTCCGGTCCGGCATGAAACTCATCGTCTCGGTCGGCATGCCGGGCTCCGGCAAGGACGAGCTCGTGGAGGTCGCGCGTCGCCTCGGCCTCGCCACGCTCAAGATGGGGGACCTCGTCCGCGAGGAGACGCGGCGGCGGGGGCTCGCGCTCTCGAACGCCAACATCGCCCGGGTGGCGAACGAGGAGCGCGAGAAGCACGGCGCCGGGATCTGGGCCCAGCGCGCGATCCCGAAGCTCACCGAGACCCGGATGCTCGTCGACGGCTGCCGCTCCGACGCCGAGGTCACGGTCTTCCGCCACCACTTCGGGGACCTGTTCGTCCTCGGGATCTACTCCGCCCCCGAGACCCGTTACGAGCGGATGATCAAGCGGGCCCGC